>CACNWW010000019.1 GCA_902624275.1 uncultured Fidelibacterota bacterium | reverse complement strand
GCATTGATTTTTTTTGGATACTCTATTAAAGTTGATGAATAATCATTTTTTTGTGATAAGGTAAAACTTGATTCGAGTTTCTTTATTTTTAAATATTTTTCTTCATTTAAAAAATACTGTACTAAACTTATGTCATGTGGAGCAAGACTTAAAAATACATCTACATCATTTCTTACAACTCCAAAGTTGAGTCTTTGGCAGTGAATAAACTTTATATCCCCAATTATACCTTCATCTATCAATCTTTTAATCTTTTGAATAGCTGGGTGATATAAAAGAATGTGCCCAGCCATGATTAGTTTATTCCTTTTATTTGCTAATTTAAATAAATCGTCTAACTCACTTTTAGTTTCAACAACAGGTTTTTCTATTAGTACATGAATATCATTCAAGATGCAGTGTTTGGCTATACTATAATGTGTTTTAGGCGGAGTAGCAATAATTGCGCCATCAATATTGTTTTCATTCTCTAATAAGCTATTTAAACATGTAAAAAATTTAACATTCTTGTAACTATCTAAAATTTTTAAATCAAAATTTTCTTTCGAATCCACAACAAAAATGTTTTCAACCTCACTAATTGTTGTAAGTGTTTTTAAATGGTTCTTACCCCATCTTCCTACTCCTATAAGTGCAATATTCCTTTTCATGATAACTCCTTAATTTAGACTATTGTAAGCATCATAAAGTTTTTTTTCTTCTAACTTCCAATTAAATGTTTCTTTAATAGCTCTTGTACCTTCTTCAATCATTTTTTTAGAATCAATATCACTGTAAATTAAAAGCTCAACTGCAGCAGCTATTTCTAATGACGATAAAGGATCTACTTTAACAGCGCATTTATATTTTTTGAATATTAATTCATCCCAATAATCAAAATTTGAACAAACAATGGGTAACCCTGCTGCCATATATTCAAATATTTTAACAGGTATACTCGGCAAATATGTTTTAGTTGGGTGCAAGGTTACAATACCCAATTTTGAATTATTAAATACTTTATTAATTTCCTTTTTTGATAAGAATCCAAGCTCATTTACTTTACTCCACCCTTTCATTTTCTGACATCTATTTTTCAAATTTAAATCACTAAAACTTCCAACTAAATTAAGCCTTATGTTTTTGAGGCCTTCTAAAGACTCTATTATTTCAATAATACCTCTTTCTTTTGAAATCTCACCAACATAACAAATTTCGTCTTTTTTTTCATTCCAATTGGTTTTTTGATAAATGAAATCTTCTTTTATAGGGTAGTTTTTGATATCAATTGACATTATTCCTCTTTCTTGAAATTTATTACATATATAAGGTGTAGCTGAAATAACAAAATCTAATTGCTTACAAATATATTTCTCCAATGCGTAGTAAATGAGTGATATTAACTTTCGAATGTAAAAAGGTATCCAATCTTTTATCATTATATCTTCCGAAACATCTTCATGGGAATCAAAAATTACTTTCTTGCCTTTATTTTTTAATTTAAGGCCAATATTTAATAATTCAGGATCATGTAAATGGTAAATATCGCAATCCAAGTCTAAAGCCTTTAAATATATTTTTTTAGCTGATATGAATATTCTATCGAATCGATTTTTACTAGGTCCAACATCATAAATATTAATATTTTTATGTTTAGTGCTCCCTAAGCCATCCGCAACAATTAAGCTTACATCGTAATTATCTTTTCTAGATAATGAAATACACTGCTTTTTAAAAATCCTTGTATCAAATCTTTTATGTACACTGGTCAGATGTGCTATTTTAAGAGGTTTTGACGTCATAAATTTTTTCCCATATTGCAATATTATATAGTCTCCATCTTAAATGATTGTTCATTTTACTATATTTGCTCATCAATTTTTTCATATTACAAATTTCACTTAAAATAGATGAATTTCTTACGGCAATTTCCATATCATTTGAAATTTCATTAAACCATGATGATTCTGGAGGATTAAAGCCTAACTTATTTTTTCTCCAAATTGCTTCTTCAGGTATAACTCCAATTACAGATTGCCTTAAAATAAATTTTGACCAACCATTATGTACTTTATGTTTACTAT
>CACNWW010000018.1 GCA_902624275.1 uncultured Fidelibacterota bacterium | reverse complement strand
GAATTTTTTACTCCGAAAGTATCACCATATCTAGCAAAAATCGTTTTTATACCTAAACTATTTGCCCCAGCTACGTCTCTTTCAGGCCAATCTCCAATCATAACTACTTCTTCCTTATTTAAACCTAATTTTTCTAAAACAAGATTAAATGGTTTTGGAGAAGGTTTCCTTTCATTTGAGTCATCAAAAGTAACAACAACATCAAACATATGGTGTAGATTTAAATAATAAATTCTCATCCAAGCTTCTCTGCTTGGTGCATCGGATACAATAGCAAGACTAATTCCAGATTTCATAAGATAATTTAATGTTCGGTGCACGTTTGGATATGCTTTTAAATTGGCCTCTTTACCTCTTCTATAAGCTACAATGGCTGCAGCAAGGTATTTGTTATCAACATAGCCAATTAGATCATTTAAAAATTTATCAAAAACTTGTTGATGTTCCCATCCTTCAGTTTCATAAATTGACATTACTTTCTTGTAGGAATCTTCAATGTCAATTTCAAGACCAGCTTCTTTCATTGATAAGAGAGCGTTCATTACCGCCTCTCTTTTCATTTTTATAAAATCTAAAAGTGTGTTGTCTAAATCAAATATTACAGCTTTGATCATTGCTCATATTTTTCAGGATTTCTTACACGATCAATTTCATATTCAGCCATCTTTCTCCAGTCACGATCATTTCGAGCTCTTTCAAAATGATTAATAGATGCATTTTTATTTCCTGAACCGTTACAATATTCAGCAATGCCAAGCTCGAACCAACCGCCACCAAAGTTCTTTTTAAGATCTGTAGATTCCAGCGCCGCTTCTTTAGCAGCTTCACAATCACCAAGCTTATTATATGCCTCAGCTAAATGAAACCATGATAAATATTCTTTTGGTGCAATTTCTACAGCTTTCAATAATGCTTCTGAAGACTTTTCATAATTTTCAATTTTCGCATAAGTTATTCCTAACGAATGATATGCAAATGAATAATTTGGTTTTACATCTATTGCTTTTTGAAAGCTTGAAATTGCTTTATCAAATTCTTCAATGTCAATATAAATATCCCCCAAACTTTTGTGAGCTTTGTAGTATTTACTATTCAAACGAACTGTTTCTTTAAATGAATTCATAGCATTTTCGATATCGCCATTCTCTTTGTAAGCAAGACCTAAACTGTACCAACCCTTATCATATGTTTTTTTGATATCTAAAGCCTTCAAATAATTTTCAATCGCTATCGATAAATTCCCCATCTTTCTTTGAAGAACTCCAATTTGAAAATAAGCTTGATATATTCTAGAGTTTATAGAAAGTACCTGACCATATTTTGTAAGCGCTGACTCAAGATTTCCATTTTTATAATCTTGATTTGCACTATTATAAAGTTTTTTAGCAACATTTGAGATTGATTTTTTTGATTTATCGTATCCAGAATCTACTTGAAGGGATTTTTTATAAAAATCAACTGCTGTAATAAACTCTTTCTTTCCTTCATACGCTTTTCCAGTACCATATAATGATTCTGCAGAATTTGGAACACTTTGAAGAACATCGCCAAAGCCTTGGATAGCATCATCAAATCTTCCATCCTGAACTGCCCTATTCGCGTTATTTCTCTTGTTTCTTAATTTATTTAGCCTATCAAACTCTGATCTGAACTTCTCATTTGATTTATCTGCTTCAATTGCAGCTCTAATCTTCTCACCTGCAAGCTCAATATTTCCAGCTGAAAGAGCTTTTTGAGATTCTTCATACAATTCAACTGCAGAAGTTTGAGCATATAAAGCAGAACAAGTTAAAAATACTAACATGAAATTTTTCATATTGTCACCTTATGTTTATTACAAATTTTTCTTAATCTAATAATTCTTTTAAAAATAATGTTTAAAAAATATTTGTGCCGAAGGCGGGACTTGAACCCACACAGAGTTTCCTCCACTAGCCCCTCAAGCTAGCGTGTCTACCAATTCCACCACTTCGGCAAAAATTAGTTTTAGGAGTCTTCTTCAGGAATCAACTCACCTGCTGATGGGAGAGAAAATTCTTGAGGGATTATTTCATCAACTTGTCTTGATTCAGCATCTTTTTGCAAAATTGACTCCGATGATGGATTGGACTCACCGCTTAAAGCACCAATAAGCATTGCCAAACCAATAAAAGCAATACCTAAACCTGTTGTTAATTTTGTAATAAAATCATTAGCCCCAGATGACCCTAGCATAGAATTTGCTGTTCCGCTCA
>CACNWW010000017.1 GCA_902624275.1 uncultured Fidelibacterota bacterium | reverse complement strand
CTTCAAACAGATGGGACATTTTTAAGTCCTGACCAATGTGAAGAATTATTTAAAGCAGTTGATCAAAATGTTTCAATAGATAGTCCTGATTCACTTGGATTGGTTTCAGACTATTCAACAGCAAATGAGGAGCACATAGATAAAGTTTTAGCTGCAAAGTGTATTGATGCTGAAAATATTCGAAAAAAGAAGTTTAAAGTCGTTGTTGACTGTGTAAATGGAGCAGGATCATTCATTTTACCAATGCTTTGTGAACAATTGGGATGCGAAGTTATAACAATGAATTGTAATGGAGACGGTAATTTTACTAGAGTACCGGAGCCACTAGCTGAAAACTTAAATGAATTAGAGCAAGAAGTTATTAATACTGGAGCAGATATTGGATTTGCTACGGATCCAGATGGAGATAGATTATCAATAGTATCAAACAATGGAAATGCTATTGGTGAAGAGTATACATTAGTCCTGGCAGTAAAAAATTATTTGAATTATCAAAAAACTATGGTCGTAACTAATCTATCAACCTCAATGATGCTTGAGAGTATTGCAAATGAAATTATAAGAACTAGAATTGGTGAAGCACATGTTGTACAAAAAATGAATGAATTAAATATTCCAATTGGTGGAGAAGGAAACGGAGGAGTCATCCTTGAAGAAGTACATTTAGGAAGAGATTCATTAGTTGCAATTTCAATGATTCTAAGTTTTTTATCTTCCTCAGGAAAATCAATTAGTGATGAGATTTCTAACATACCGCAGTATATAATGATAAAAGATAAGATTCGCGTTGATGATAAAATTGATTTTGATAGTCTTGAAACTATATTTGATTGTAACGAAATTAATAAAATAGACGGAATAAAATTTATTTGGCTAAATAAATGGATTCATATAAGAAAATCTAATACAGAGCCAATAATTAGAATTTTTGCAGAAGCAAAAACTCAAGAAGAAGTTGATGAGTTGATTGACACATTAAAGAATTATTTAAAATGAAATTATTAGAAAAAAAACATAACCCTTCAAATATTGAGAGTAAGTGGTATAAACATTGGCTTGAAAAAAAATATTTTTCAAGTCAGGAATCTGAAAATCATTATACAATTGTAATTCCCCCACCTAATGTTACTGGAAAGCTTCATATGGGTCATGTTCTTAACAATACTATTCAAGATATTTTAATAAGAAAAGCTAGAATGGAAGGTAAAAATGCATGTTGGATTCCTGGAACAGACCATGCATCAATTGCTACTGAATCAAAAGTAACCAAAATGCTTGAAGAAAAGGGAATTAGTAAAAAAGATTTAACTAGAGAAGAGTTTTTAAAACATGCGTGGGAATGGAAAGAAGAATATGGTGGTACCATTATTAATCAACTTCAGAAACTAGGGTGTTCTTGTGATTGGGATAAAACTAGTTTTACTATGGATGAGGATTATTCTAAAGCGGTTTTAGAATCTTTTGTTCAATTATTTAACAAAGGGTTGATTTATAAGGGAAGTAAGCTTGTAAACTGGTGTCCAAAATCACAGACCGCTTTAAGCGATGAAGAAGTTATGTTTAAAGAGGTAAATGGAAATCTATGGTACATTAAGTATGCTATTAATGAATCTGACACATTTATAGAAATTGCAACAACTAGACCGGAAACTATGTTAGGTGATACAGCAATAGCAGTGAATCCTAATGATAAAAGATATAAAGAATTGATAGGTAAGACAGCATTATTACCGTTAGTTGGTAGAAGTATTCCTATTATAGCAGATGATATGGTAGATCCTGAATTTGGAACAGGTTGTGTTAAAATTACACCTGCACATGATTTGAATGATTATGAAGTAGGAATAAAGCATAATCTTGAAATGATTAATATTATGAATGCAGATAGTTCTATTAGCGATAAAGCTCCAGAAAAGTATAGAGGAATGTCAAGGGAGACTGCTAGAAAGCAAATTGTTTCCGATTTGAAAGATATAAATCATCTAATAAAAGAAGAGGATTATCTTCATAAGGTTGGATTTTCAGAAAGAGGAAATGTACCAATTGAATATTATTTATCAGAGCAATGGTTTTTAAAAATGGAAAATTTAGCTAAGCCAGCAAGTGATGCAGTTAGAAATAAAGAAATTAATTTTTATCCAAATCATTGGGTTAAAACTTATAATCATTGGATGGATAATATTCAAGATTGGTGCATAAGCAGACAACTTTATTGGGGTCATCAAATACCTGTATGGTATAAAAAAGATGCTGATAGATCTAATCAAGATAATTGGTTTGTTTCAATCACACCACCCACAGATTTAGAAAATTGGGAACAAGATAATGATGTTTTAGATACATGGTTCAGTTCATG
>CACNWW010000016.1 GCA_902624275.1 uncultured Fidelibacterota bacterium | reverse complement strand
CAACAGAATTTTCGTCAACTGACCCTCCATAAAACAAACGAATATTAGGTCTATCTTCATTGGAATATAACTCTTTTATTAAATTATTTATATATGAAAGAACATCTTCTATATATTGCTTAGAAGCAACTAATCCAGTTCCAATTGCCCATACAGGTTCATAAGCTATATCAAGATTTTTTCCTTGAATTTGATCTGGTAAAATAGATAGCTGTTTTTTGATTACTTCAAAAGTTTTGTTTTCTTCTTTTTGATTAAGATTTTCACCAATACATAGAATAGCTGAGCCTATTTGATCTAAACAATTATAAAGCTTTTTCTTAATTAATTCATCATCTTCATTAAAAATAGTTCTTCTTTCAGAGTGACCTACAATACATGAGTCTACATTATGAGATGTAATGGAGTTGGAACCAGTAACGGCACCAGAAGTTAGTATATCGCAATCTTGCATTCCTATTTTAATATTATCAAACCCTTTGGCTAAATCTTGAATAATACTTATTGCTACATGACTTGGAAAAATCATAATATCAAAATCTGAAAAAAGGTCTTTATTAGCATTTATTTTTAACATGAATTCTCTGGATTCATTGCTACTAAGATACATTTTCCAATTTGCAGCAAATATTTTTTTATTCATTTTTTTAACATCTCCAATGCTGTTAATTTTTTGCCTGATAGCATTTCTAAACACGAACCTCCTCCAGTAGATACATGGGAAAATTTCTCAATTAAACTATTATCATAATTTCTTATAGCTGCCACAGTATCTCCACCTCCAACAATTGAAGTTAATTGGTTTTCTATGATAGCATCAATAATTCTATTTGTTCCCACTGAAAAATTAGGATTTTCAGCTACTCCTAAAGTACCATTCCATAGTAAAGTTTGTGACGAAGATATAATATCAGTAAATAGCTTTATGGATTTTTCTCCAATATCCTCACAAATCATATTTTCTGGGATATCTTTAGCGTCAGAAACATTAATTTTGCCAGAACCAAATGAATCTAGTTCTCCTAAAAAATCAATTGGTAGTAAAATATTTGTTCCTTTTTTTGAGGCTTTTTTTAATAAATTTTTTGCAACATTAATCTTATCTTTTTCAGCTAAAGACATACCAATTTTATAATCCATTGCAAGTAAAAATGTATTTGCCATTGCACCGCCAATAATAATATTATCTGCAAGATCTAAAAATTTTTCGATTACAGCAATCTTTGTATCAATTTTCGCACCTCCAATAATTAAGGTAAGTGGTTTTGAAGGTTTTGAAAGCTTTTCAGAAAGAAACTTCATTTCCTGTTCAATTAAAAGACCCATTCCCTTTGTTGCAAAGTGTTTTGTAATCCCTGAGTTTGAAGCGTGATTTCTATGAGCAGTTCCAAAAGCATCATTAATATAAATTGAACCATGTTTAGCTAGCTGTGAAGAAAAATCTGAATTATTTTCAATTTCTTCATTATAAAATCTTAAGTTTTCTAATAAATGTATTTCACCGTCTTTAAGATTTTTTGAAACATCTATAGCATCTTCAGATATGCAATCTTCAGAAAATTTTATTGGCACTTCTAATAATTCAGCTAGCTTTTCTCCTGCAGGAATAAGGGAATATTTATTATTAAACTTTCCTTTTGGTCTTCCCATATGAGACATCAAAACTACCTTTGCTCCCTGATCTAAACAATACTTTATGGTAGGAATTGATTTTAATATTCGATAATCATCTGTTACTAATTCATTTTCTACTGGAACATTATAATCAACTCGAATGAGAACAGTTTTCCCAGATGTTGTATTTGACGACTTAAAATCTATTGTAGAAATCTTACGCAACATGACTGCATAAGATACAAATTAAATTAAACAATTCCTTGGTCAATCATTGAATCAGCAACTCTTACAAATCCACCGATATTAGCACCATCAACATAATTAATAAAGTCTCCTTTATCACCATATTGTACACAAGTTCTATGTACGCGTTGCATAATTTCTTTTAGCAAACCATCAACTTTTTCTCTTGATAGAGGAATTCTTGTACTATTTTGACTCATCTCAATTCCTGATATTGCTACTCCTCCAGCATTTGCAGCTTTACCTGGGCCATATAATATTTTTTTATTAATGAAATGATGTACAGCATCAGTAGTAGAAGGCATATTCGCACCTTCAGCAACTACATAACAACCATTACCAGTAAGTTCTTTTGCATCATCATGATTTAATTCATTTTCAGTTGCGCAAGGTAATGCGATATCGCATTTTATTGACCATGGACGCTTGCCTTTGATATATTCAACATTATACTTCTTTGCATATTCTGAAATTCTAGCTGATCTAACACTTTTCAATTTCTTTACATATTCAATTTTTTCTTGTGTTATACCATCTGGATCATGAATAAATCCACTCGAATCTGAAAGAGTGACTGGCTTGGCACCAAGCTCAATTAATTTTTCGCAAGCAAATTGAGCAACATTACCTGAACCTGACACTGTAACAGTTTTACCTGTAATGGAATGCTTTCTAGTTTTCATCATCTCTACAACAAAATAAACTAGACCATATCCAGTAGCTTCTGGACGAATTAAACTTCCTCCCCAATTAGTACCTTTTCCTGTTAAGACTCCAGTGAATGCATT
>CACNWW010000015.1 GCA_902624275.1 uncultured Fidelibacterota bacterium | reverse complement strand
TTTATCAAGCTGTGGCGGTGGTTCATCACCTACAGGCTCATCATACAACAATGAAACAGGAAACGGTGGAGATTACGGTGGAGGTTCTGGTAATACCGGCGGTGGTAACAACAATGGTGGCGGAACAGGTGTAACGAACATTGCAGTTTCTGTTTCAAATGGTAAATATGTAATAAATGGTATATCAACTGGAAATCTTTCTCTTGAAAAAGGTATGACCTACACATTTACAAATAGTGCTAGCTCAGCTCATCCATTTAGACTTTCGACAACAATGGATGGCACCCATGGAGGTGGATCTACTTATGGCTCAGGAGTTACATATAATGGAAATGTTTTAACTTTTGTAGTCCCATCAACCGCGCCAACAACTCTCTACTATTATTGTACAGTACACGCAGGTATGGGTGGGTCAGGGTCTATTTCAATTTCATAAGAGGCTATTAGTAATTATTGATTTGAATGCCAATATGCTAAGCCAATAAAAACATATTGAAATGGGAGTCTTCCCCATGCAAGCTCTTTACTTATACCCATAACAGTTCCATCGTTAACGGCTAAGTAAAGATTTGCTGGAAAAACAGTAATCATAACAAAAATGATTCCCCACCCAGCAATAAATCGTGTTTTAGGAATAATTAAAAAAAATCCAAATAATAGCTCAAAAAAACCACTCCAATAAACTGCTTGATAATGATAAGGAAAGTTTGGCGGCATTATTTGTAAAAACCACTCAGGTTCAACAAAATGTTTTACACCAACGTTCATGTAAAAACATGACATTATTAAAATAGTAATAAATTTTATATTGATTCTCATACTGAAATTGAACCTTTTCTAAAATCAGATTTTGAAAGTTTTACATTAACTAACACTGGATATCCAAGCTTAGCATCCTCTTTTGCTTGCTTTAAAGTTTCAACTAATTGTTCATTATTTTCTACGTAATAACCTTTCCCGCCATATCCCTCAGCAACCTTTTCATAAGCGTTAAATGCTAATTCAGTTCCTATATTACTACCTAACATCTGTTTCTGTTCTCGAGCTATTTGTTGCCATGATGCATCATTACCAATAATAGCAATTACTGGAAGTTTATGTCTACTCATAGTATCAAACTCTGCTAAACTATAAGCGCTTGCACCATCTCCATAAAAAATCCACACTTCTTTTTTTGGGAAAGAGGATTTAGCTCCAAGAGCAAAACCACCACCAACCCCTAAAGTTCCAAAGGGACCTGGATCTAACCATCCTAATGCTTTTCTTGGACTGATAGTATAAGATGCCGTGCCAACGAAGTCTCCACCATCAGCAATTAAAATGCTATTATCATCTACTAGCTTGTTAATTGTTTTACACAAAAAAACAGGATTAATAAAGTCTGTTTTAGTTTCAGAAAATTGTTGAATCTCCTCTTCCCTTTTATTTTCAAGAATCAATAATTCATCAATCCATTCCTGACAAGATGGTGGATTAATAATTTTTCCTATTTCATGCATAATTCTGGTTGGATCGGCATGAATTCCAATATCTGGCTTCTTATTTTTATTTAAATCTTCTTTTGATTTATTGACTGATATTAAAGTTGCTTCTTTATTGATTGAAAATCCGTAACCCAATCTAAAATCTAATGGAACACCAAGAGCAACTATTACATCTGCATTCTTTAAAGCATATTTTCTGTTGTGTCTGAAATAATATTGATCTGAAGAACTGAAACATCCTCTTGCCATTCCAGAAGTATATACCGGAGCAGACAATTTATCTAAACTTTTTAAACACATTGGTAAAAACTCTTTATTCTGTGTTACCTGATTTCCAAGAATAAAAACAGGTTTTTTGGATTTAACTATAGCCAATGCAGCTTTATCAATCCTAGTTTGATCTAATTTAAATTTTTTAACAGTTTTTATTTTAACTGATGATTTTTTTGGTGAAAACAAATCATTTAAATGTCTATTAACATACCAATTAGCAATTTTGCCAAAAAGACCATTTTTAGGAAGCTGATTTACAAACTCTTTTCTAATATCTTTTTCGGGATAAAGTAAATCAATTGGAAGCTCAACAAATACAGGCCCTGGAACACCAGAGATAGCATTATTTATGGCATTTGCCAGTGTGGGTATTACATCTCTAACTTTTTTAACACTAACAGCCGATTTAACATATGTTTTTAATAGCGAAATTTGATCAATGTCTTGTAATGATCCTCTTCCTTTTAACAGTGTTGCAGCAGCCCCTCCAATTAATAATAATGGAGATTGTGCCATCTGAGCATTTTTAATTGCAGTAACAGTATTTGTTACACCTGGTCCTGCTGTAACAATAGCAACACCTATGGATTCCGTCAATCGTGAAACTGCATCTGCAGCAAAAACAGCTGATACTTCATCTCTAACTTGAATGATATCAATATTTTCTTTTTCACATCCAACAAGAATTGGAGAAATATGTCCACCACATAAGGTGAATACAGAAGAGATATTTTGTTGTTTAAAAAAAGCACCTATATCCAGGCCAATATGTCTTACATCTGAACTCATTTTTAGTTCTTATTGGATGCCACTTCAGTGGAATCAGTATTTGATAAAATTGATAAATATTGTGACTCATCAGCAAAGATTTCAAGCGCTTTTAAAACTACCATATCATCCTGAAGATAAAGATTATATCTTCCTTCATAGCCCTCATAATAAAAAGCAAATTCTCCATAAATCATACGCTTAATAATATCTTTTTCTTCATCAAACATTGCAGATTGGGTCTTTTCAATTTGTTTTTCAATAACACTAAAAGCATTATTAATGAATAAGTTTTTTTCTTCTTTCTTAGCAAGCTTTTCTTTTGCAAGCTTCAA
>CACNWW010000014.1 GCA_902624275.1 uncultured Fidelibacterota bacterium | reverse complement strand
GAAGATGTTCTTTTTTCATTCATTTAAAACCATTCTTAATGAGGCAACCTCAATGTTTGTTAATGGAATTTTTCCTTGTTGTTTTTTTTCAACTGTAAAACCTAATCCTTTATATAAACTTATTGCTCTTACATTATTTGTAAGTACTGTTACTCTAACAGGTTTTACAACTTTTCTTAAAGCAAAATTTATAAGTTGTTTTCCGTAACCCTTACTAAAAAATTTAGGATCTATATATAACCAAGTAATTTCTTGATTACAAAAAGCAACAAAACCTACCGTTTCATTATTTTGTTCAGCTACAAATATTATAGAATCAAAAAGCTTCTCCTCTTTATAACATTCTATTAGTGGAATAAAAGCTTCTTTAGGTGCAGATTCTTCTAATTCAAGAATTCTAGCTTTATCATGTATTTTACAAATATTATCCCAGTCCAACTGATGAACGTACTCTCTGATTGAAAGCATTTAATCGTCTTCGTTCATAGCTAAATTGAATACCATAAATACAACAAAAACAATGCACAAAAAGAACATTGGAAGCTCTATTGGATGCTGAAAAGTAAATGGTCCCCATTCAATCATAGTAAAAATATATAAAAAAAGGGGCTAAAAAGCCCCTTTTTAAACCAAATGAAAAGGATTATTTCTCATTTAATTGTGCTCGCACTCCTAAGATTCCAAAAGTTGGAGCCCATAATCCTACAAAAACTCCCACTTGTCTTGCTGATATAGCATCTTCATAACCAGGAATATTCAAAAATAGCAATACGGCCATGAAAATTGAAAGAATCATTAAAAGATACCATGAATTTGAGTTCATATTTATCCCCTGTAAGTTAGTTTAATAAATACTTAATAATTTTAGCATAAATGCAACAAAAATCAAAAATAAAACAAGTTTACTGTCTAAACAAAAGTGAACAATTTTTGCTATCATATCATCCATTATAAAGTACCTTTAAAAAAATAAGTGATGCAACTATAATAGTAAACACAAGCGATATGTAATATCCAATTTTGGTGTCTAAAATTGAAATTAAACTATTCGATAGATTATTAAATTGTTTTAGCATTTATGGGAAAGTAAGGCTTTGAATATAAAAAAACAAATATAACTCGCTAAAAATGAGTCATAAATGATAAGAATGAATCATTACCGTTATATCCAATCTCAAAAAGATAATTTTTCTTAAATAGTCGTATTACTGGAAAAAACATGTAAGAATATTGATTATCACTATATTCAATTCTATAATGTGCAATAAGCCAAGTAGAGGTTTTTGAATAATCAACTTTATAAGGACTGTATGCAAGCCTGGTATTTGATACTAACGCACTATTATAAGAAAAATATTCAATCATTTGCATAACCATGAAGCGTCGATTTTCCCAATCTCCATGAATGCCAATTGTACCCATACTTTTTGAATTTCTAGTATTTAATCCAACACTGGAAAGTAAATAAAGATTTGCTTGAGAATTTCTACTATTCCATCTTTTAGCTAAATAATTATTATTGACTAAAGCAAATGTTTCGTTAGATTTTCTGTCCTCTAATAATCTACCACCAATTAACCAACTATTAGTTTTAGATACACCAAACCTCATATCGTTAAAACTTGAATTTTGTGTTATCCAAAACACCTTACCATTTTTAAAAATTACTGGATGTGCTGATAGACTGTTTAAGAGGATGATTAAAGCAAAAAATATTCTAAACATAAATATTTTTCAGATATTATCTGAAGTAATATTAAAAGCTATCGGCTGCAAAATACCAAGTTTATCAGTACTAAATTTGGTTAATTTTTCATTTTGAAGAATGAATAGTAAACTAACATCATAACCAGCATCTTCAATAACTTGTACAATTTTTTCTGGTTTTACATTTTCAGAATCTAATAACCCTATCTGAACATATTGTGCATCAATATCAACTGATACACCATCTGAAAATTTGGATTTATCAATAAAATTTGTTTGTGAGAAACCTTCCCCAATTCCAAAAGCACACATTGAACAAACCATTCCTAAAACTTCTACAACTGCCTCGTTATCATTAATTTCAATCTCACTATCCTGAATAGTTACTTTGGATTGAGAAAACCCTAAACCTACAAGTAAAAAGAATATTGGTAAATTTTTCATCATAAGAACTCCAATTATTTTCCAAATAAATTTAATAAATGAAAAATTTTAAGACAAGCAGACAATTTATGAATAGCTAGGTATTTAACCTGCTCCACCTCCGCCACCGCCACCAGCACCTCCGCCACCGCCACCAGCACCGGCACCAGCACCATCTCCTCCATATGCTGCAGAAACAGTAGTACCTGTTGTTGCTATATCACTAACAATTGACGCAACAGAGCCAATATCTGAGCTTGAACCATGATACATCCACAAATATGAACTGTCATGATGATCTTCAACATTCTTAATGACTTTTTTTAAACTGTCAGGCTGAACTCCTAATGCTATACAATATTGTAAGAGTAATTCTGGATCAAAGTGTCTAACATCTATTTTATTTTCTGAAAGTTGATGGATAAAAAGCCCCCATTGATTATAAAGCAATTGTCCTTCTTTTGTTAATCTGCTTCCAAAAATTGTTATCAATGAAAAAATAAAAGGTAACATAGATAAAAATCCAATAAAGGTTTCAAATATTATAGAAAATGCAATAATTATATTCATGATTAGAAATTGAATTATTGATAGCCTATATTTTTCATCGCTACCAGATGTATCCACCCAATCATTTCTAGAAAGCTCCTCTGTTTTTAATTTCTTCCATTTATACGAGCGCATTTGAAATTCACTAAAAACATCTTTGAATGTTGTTTTCTTTCCAAATTTTCTTAAACGCGTTAATAACAGTCTTGCAAAACTACTTTGCACCTCATCTATGTCCGTATTATGAATTGTAACCTTCAAGCGCTTTGATTTAAAAAACCATTTTCCTTTTTCGATTACTTCAATTGATAACTTTTTTAATGAACCAAGTTCAAATAATGTTGATAATATTCCCGATCCAGTAGGTCCAAGCGTTAATTCTCGATAAATTAGTCCATTAATAACGACAGGATGATGATTGGAAGGGAATGATGTAAATTGCTGGTTCTCATCGATATCTAACTTGAATTTTTTTAAGTTTTTTCTATAATAACTAATAAATGAAGCCAAAGAGAAAAGTACAAGAAATCCAATAAAGTATTGGACTAACTCTTTATTTCTTTTTTTCTCTTCTAATCTTGCTAATGAAAAATTTTCATTATTTACCTCCATATTTACAAAATATGATGATGGAAAAATTGT
>CACNWW010000013.1 GCA_902624275.1 uncultured Fidelibacterota bacterium | reverse complement strand
AATATCAGTTATTCCTGGTCGCATTCTTAAAATTTTCATTTCTTCTTCAGTATAAAGTTTAACCTCTCTTTCAACATTTGGCCTAGGACCAACAAAGCTCATTTTAAAAGTCAAGATATTTAGAAGATTTGGTATTTCATCAATTTTAAACCTCCTTATAAAATGTCCCAAACTTGTTATTCTTTCATCGCTTGATGAGGTTGAATCAACCTTGCTGCTATCTGCATTTAATATCATTGATCTAAATTTAATCATACTATAATTTTTTCTGTTTTTTCCTACCCTTTGAGGAACATAAAAAGGGTTGCCAAAATCCTGTAAAAAAATTCTTAATGAAAAATATAATGCAGGTAAGAAGAGTATCGAAAATAATATAAGTGCTATTAAAAAATCTAAAGTTGGTTTGATAATGACTTTATATAGATTTAGCATTATTAATTATTTCGTGAATATTTATATAATAATCTTCTTCAAGAGGCTTGCTAGTAGGCGCTGGAGAATCTTTTAGTGTCATTCTTTTGGGAGGAGTTGAAAAATCGGTAAAGTTTTCTGAAACAGAAGCAATAACTTCTCCAGAAAAACCACAATTCTTCCATGATCCATCTACTACAAGCAATTTTTTAGTTTTCTTCACAGATTGAATGATTAAATCTGGATTAAATGGATTAAGTACTCTGCAGTCTATTACTTCTGCATTAATATCGTTTTTTTCTAATTCGTTTCCTGCTTCGAGCGCTTGACATGAAGTAAATCCAGTACCAACAATAGTAAGATCTGAACCACTTTTTACTACTTTTGGACCAATATTTTTAATGTCGAGCTCTTTTAGCTCTGTTTCCTCTTCTTCCAAACCAGCACACCATCTATCATCAATGTATAAAACAGGATCATTTGATAAAATACTTGCAATTAATAGATCTCTAGCATCATTTGCAAATGCTGGCATTACAACTCTCAAACCTGGAATATGTGAATACCACGAATGAAGCGCTTGTGAATGCTGTGCACCTTGTTCGCCCCCTCTGTTGATTATTGATCTAATTGTTAAAGGAATTTTTATTCCTCCACCTAACATTGACTGCCATTTTGCTGCTTGATTTACGATTTGATCAGATGCTAGAACCATAAAGTCCATTCTTGGATGAACAACAATCGCTTTCATGCCATTTAATGCAGCTCCCAACGCAGTACCGGTAACAGAATTTTCAGATACAGGACAATCTATAATTCTTTCTTTACCAAATTTTTTATCAAGGTCAACCATTGTGTTACCCACATACCAAGGACTCCACAATCCCTGCCCTATAATGAACGAATTATCATATTTCTCTAAAATATATTCAAACGCAGTTTGAATACCTGACCCATATGTAATTTTTTTACTCATCTGTAGTATACTGTATCTAAGAGTTGTTCTCTGTCTGGATATGGATCTGCTACTGCCTGCGCAAATTCTTTGTTTAATTTTTCATAAATTTCTTCATTTAGAATCACAAAACTATCTTCATCTAAAACATTTTCTTTTATTAGAGCATTTTTTAATCTTGCGATAGGGTCTCTTTTTTCTTTCCACGGTTCTAAATCTTCCTTTCTTTGTAAGCCTACATCAATATTATCATCATGGCCAACGTGTCCTTTCCATCTATAGGTTACAGCTTCAATAAAAAAAGGTTTCCCTTTGTCTCTAGCAAGCTTTACCGCCTTTTTAGATGTATCTAATACAGTTTCAATATTATTGCCATCAATAACTGCGTAATCAATACCATGAGAATCTGCAAATCTTGAAATTGAGTCAAATTTTTGTCTTTCTGAGATATGCATGTGACTTGAAAATAAATTATTTTCACAAACAAAAATAACTGGAAGATTATAGTATGAAGCTATGTTAAGGGATTCATGAAGAACTCCTTCTTCACTTGTTCCATCTCCAAAATATGAAACTGATATAGATTTACTATTTGATAATTTCATAGCTAATCCTGCCCCAACAGAAACAGGAATAGTGGCTGATACTATTGGTACAGAACCTCCAAAACCATGGGATTCACCAACAATGTGCATGGATCCCCCCATTCCCTTAGAGCATCCAGTCTTTTTGCCCAGTATTTCTGCAAATAAACCATAGGTATTCATAGTAAGACTAATATAATGTCCATGAGATCTATGATTGCCATACACTCTATCACTTGCATTTAGAAATTGTGACATGCCAACTGGTATAGCTTCTTGACCTATTGCTAAATGACAAGGACATTTTATAATTCCTTTTTTAACATTTTCAGATATTATTTCTTCCGCAATCCGAACAGTGATCATTTTCTTTAGCAATACAATATATTTTTCATTACTAAGAAGATTTAATGAGAAACCGTCATTATCAATATTAGGGTTTTTGAGATTATTTAATTCCTTTATCATGAATAGAATTTTTTAATTATTTCAGCAACGTATTTTGCATCATCTAAATTCATTAAAGAATTCATCGGGAGAAGCATACATTTATCAAACAGTTTTTCAGTAAAAGGTAAATCTTTACAATTGAAATTTAAGCCTTCTATTTGATGAATGGCCTTTCCACCCCACTGAACTAGAGTGCCCACACCATTATCAGCTAGATATGCTTTAAGCTCATCTCTTTGCTCACATTGAATTTCAAAGTTTTGAAAAGTGTCAAACCTATCAGATTCACTATTTGGAGCAGGGGGCATTATCAATTCTCCTACTTCATTCAACTTTTCATGATAGATAAATGCTATCTCTCTTCTGAGTCTAATATCATCTTCGAAAGTTTTGAATTTTTCTAATAAAATTGCTGCTTGTAAGTTATCTAACCTGGAATTAAATCCCCATGAAACATGTTCCCCGCTACTGTCTCTACCATGATCTCTCATTTCATAAACTCTTTGGTAGATACTATCATCATCTGTTACAACTGCTCCGCCATCTCCAAAACACCCTAAAACCTTTGCCGGATAGAAGCTATATGTTCCTGCTAGTCCAAATGTTCCTGCCATTTTACCCCTAAACAAAGAACCAAGGCCTTGAGCCGCATCTTCAATAATTAAAAGATTATTTTCATCTGCAATTTTTTGAATTTTATCCATGTTACACGTTCTTCCATTCAATTGAACAGGCATAATAGCTTTTGTTTTATTTGTAATGCGTTTTTTAATATCACCAGGATCTAATAAGTGATCATTTGAGCATTCAGCAAGAATTGGTTCTGCTCCTACAAACTTAATTGCCGCTGGAGAAGCAATGTATGTATGAGAAGGAACAATTACTTCATCGCCTCTTCCAATTTCAGCTGCTAGAAGTGCAAGCCAAATTGCATCGGTACCATTAGCTACTCCTACAGCATACTTTGATCCGGTATATTGTGCTAATTCCTTTTCAAAAAGTACGAGTTCTTCTTGTAAAATATATGCTCCTTTACTTATTACAGAATTGATTGCTTCATTCATACGATTTTTTTGTGAAAGATATAATTC
>CACNWW010000012.1 GCA_902624275.1 uncultured Fidelibacterota bacterium | reverse complement strand
TGAAGACAAGAAAATAACTGGAAGTATTGTTGTTGATATGAAGTCTATAACAAATGAAGATGTTGAAAGTAAATGGAAGCAGAATTTAGTTAATCATTTAAAAAGTCCTGATTTTTTTGATGTCCAAAAACATGGTGAATCTTTCATACAAATTAATTCATCAAAAATTTTAAGAAAGCTTGAAAATGAAAATTATCTTGTACAGATTGATGCAGAACTTACAATTAAATCGATTGTAAATCGTATTAGGTTTGAAGCGATAATTGATTTTGATTCAACTACAAAAAATGCAACTGGTAAAATGGTTTTTGATAGAAATGATTTTGAAATTCAATATAGGTCAGAAATGCACATGTATGATCCAGATTCTTTCTGGAATAAACTGGAAAGCACCAGAGCAACAGCAATGGATAAAGTTATAAAAGATGAGATAGAAATAATTTTTGATATTAAAACCAAAGAAGAATTTCTTCATTTAGATTAACTAAAAAATCCTTTATATATTAAGTATGGTAGAATTATATAAAGTGTAACATCTCTAATAAGATAATATAAAAATATTGCTACACCTAATTTCCAACCATAATTTTTAAACATTATTTTTAATGCATTTTTAAGGCCTGAATCTTTAGTATTAGCGCGTAGTTCGTGGAGGGCTTTAAACATATGTGAATATAATAACTATTAATAAAGTTTTGTATTTGTAAAAGGAATTAATGCTAAAATAATTGCATGTAAATAATAATCAGTTCTATTGATCAAGTTATCTGTGAGGATTCCCACTGCTCCATTTTTTTGTTTTGAATTAGAGCGTTTAAATACCAAATCATCAGCATCTCCAAGTTCATAACCCTGTTTAATAAGATTTGAAATTTTTACAGGTAATGGAAATGTTGCTGTTTTTGCTTTACCAATTTTTTTCCTGTTAGAAATAATGATCCATGCAAATGCTTCATAATTATTATCTAGTAAGTCTACTCCACCCTCAATAGAGACTAAATAATCAGCATCAAAATGTTGTATGTTTTGAAGTCGATTACTTGCTCCTGTTAAGGTTTCTTGGTTAGACATAGGTTGATCTGAAACCAAAGACTCAGTAGCAACTCCTTCAAATTCAAAACGGTCATTAAACACATTTTCAAAGGCTTTTTTTGTAGCATTAATTTTTACAGGATTTTTTGATGCTATAATTACTTTCTTCATAAAAAAATTAATTCCAGAAGCGCCATTGGCATTCTCAGTGAGACAATTACCCATTTTGCTAAAGGAATTGATCCTAACGTACTATTTACTCTAACTCTGGTTTTTCGCATTTTTTTTAAAGATTCAGGTTCATTGCTATTATTAATATCTCTCATCTCAAGTACTGGAACAATCGTATGCCCTAAAACCATGGGTATGAAGTTTACAGGATTGCCTTCATTATTAGCTTCAAAAATAATAGTTCCAACTATCCCCAAAAAAGAATAGGCTGCTTGGGAAAATAATACATCATTGCTTTGCTTTGCTAGTGACTTGTTAATAATCTCAGTTTGCTTTTTAATCTCATCTGATAGAATTCCTTCAACTGCCTTATCGTGATCTTCTAAGATGTTTCCCGTTGATGTTTCTTGAGCTAAAGAAAAAGCACTAAACAAGATTAGTATTGTGATATAGTTCTTCATTTTTAGAGTTTAGTATATGCTTACTAAACCTTCAATGTTAAAAATTCGTTCCAATTTGTGGTGTAGCTTGGGGAAAGTTTTTCTCTTTTAATTGACCAGGACTTATTCTCTCCTTGTACAGCGTATCTAATAGTGTCTGACCCAAAAGCTTGATTAATTTGATCAATAGATGCGCTAATGCGTTCATCCTTATCTCTACGATCATAAAACAATGATTGTTGCACCTCATTTGCTTGCACTAAGTCATTTAAGATTACTCCGCATTTCTTATACTCATATCCGCTTTTATAAATCGCATACAGTCCTTCTAAAGCAGCGTTTATGATGCCACTGGTATCATTTAAAGCAACAGGGAGCTGAACGTTAATATAACGACGATATTGAGGCAAGTCAGCGCGGAAACGATTAGTACATAAATATACCCCAATTGAATTTACAAAACTATTTTGTGAGCGAAGCTTTTCAGCAGATCTAGAAGCATGCGAAGAAATAGCATTTCTCAAGGTATTAAGATCAGATATCATTCTAGAGAATGACCTAGAAGTTGAAATACTCTTTTTAGTGGCAAATTCGCGTTCTAACTCTATTTTTTTTCTACCATTCAGCTCATCTACGGTATGCCTGCTAATAATAGTCATATGTTTTTGAATCCACTCTGGACTAGCCTGTTTCAAATCATAGGCATTATAAATACCATTAATCTTTAAAAATTTTTGCTTTCTTCTTCCAATTCCCCAAATGTCATGCACTTTGACTTTCTGCAGTAAATCCTGATCATTCTTACTGTCAATTAAGCAAACGTTATCCTTTCCCACGCCCCTTTTAGATAAATGGTTGGCTACTTTAGCTAAGGTCTTGGTTTTTCCTATTCCAATTGATACCGGTATTCCGGTCCATTGATAGATCTTGTTTCTAAGTGTTGTAGCATAATCTATGGGATCTGTATAGCTAGGATTAATATTTACAAACGCTTCATCAATAGAATACACCTCCATCTCAGAGTTACCCGAGCGGATAATATTCATAATTCTATTAGATATATCCCCGTATAACGCAAAATTTGATGAAAAAATCTGGATATCATGAATCTCAACAAGATGTTTAATTTTGAAAACTGGAATTCCCATAGGGATTCCTAAATCTTTTACTTCCTGTGATCGTGCAATAACACATCCATCATTGTTTGATAAAACAATAACAGGTTTGTTGTTTAATCTAGGATTAAAAACTCTTTCACATGAAGCGTAAAAGTTATTACAGTCAATAATAGCTATATAACTATCTTGTTTTATGGATGACATAGGTTACAACTCCCCAAACAGAGAAATCCATCTCTTCGGTAATTTCAATTTTCTTGTAATTTTTGTTTGCAGCTACCATAAATAACTTAGCCTTTGTTTTTTGAATTGTTTTAACGGTAAACTCACCATTTAATACTCCAATAATGATGTCATTATTTTTAGGAGTCTTTGATCTATCCACCACCAATAAATCTCCATCATCAATTCCTTCATCTTGCATAGAATTACCTGTAACTCTTATGTAAAAAGTAGCAGCGCTATTATCTACTAAATATTCATTTAAATCAATTGGTAAATCTAAATAATCATCTGCGGGTGAAGGAAAACCTGCAGAAACCATAGTATCAATAAAAGGAACTTCTTTTTTTGATTCTTTTGAAACGGTAAAAAATTCAAGATTATCAGTTGTTTTAATTTTTTTGATGGAATTCATTATAAAATATTACAACAAACAATCAATATAGTCAGTAGCAAAAGTCAAGAAAACCAACTTAATTTTCCAAAATGATTTTTTGGAGTTATTTCGTTTTTTTCAATGTGCCATTTTAAACCGCTTAAAACAGAATTAAGATAGGATTTCAGTTGAGGCTTAACAAATAACTGAAAAGGTAAAAATTGAAATACTTTATTTCCTTCATTTAACATCCAAGGGTGAACTTCAATAGATAACGCAGACTTATTTTCAGATATATTTT
>CACNWW010000011.1 GCA_902624275.1 uncultured Fidelibacterota bacterium | reverse complement strand
ATATCTCAACTGACAAAACTTCTTCTTCAGTTCTCAAAGAAATATAAATTTGTTTAACTATTTCTACCTCCGAAACTAGCTTGTTGCGTTGTGACTGCAATGAGGGAGATTGAATTATATTATTTGTTTCCAGAAATTGTTCAAGGTTTTGCTCTTTTTTTTCTAATTCTTTCTGAACAGATATTAAACGATCTCTTATAAATTCTAAGGTTTCATTACTTTTTGTTGTTTGTAAGCTATTAATTTTTTCTACTATATTTACTAAAATTAGTTTACAAATCTCGTAGGATAAAACAGCATTTTCTGTTGTAATCTTGATGTTAATAATAGGACCTTCAATATCTTGGTAGATATTTAAATTATTTTTAATAAAAGATTTTGTGGCATTTTCAAAATCATTTGGATCCTTAATATTTAGATTTGGGAAAATATGTTCAAATGCACTTAGACTTTTTCCATTTACATTAATTTGCGTGTTTAAAATTCTTGATATTAACTCTTTATTTCTGGCAATTTTCTTTACAACAATTGGATTTATAAGGTTGTCTTTACCAGAGTCTAACGAAAATCCAAACTGATTAGCTAATGATAGAATTCCTCCATTTTGTGAAATCCCTGTGCTTGGTATGAGGATAGAAGAACTTGAATTAAATTCTTTTTCTTTAGATAAGAATAAAGCGCTACTGATAATAAATGAAGAAATGATGATTATTAAAAAGTTTTTACTTTTAATAGATTTAACAACTTCTTCAAAACCTAAATCTATTTTATATCTCATCTATATATTTTAAGTTGTTTTCTTAATAAAGTAATTTAATAATAATATATGAAATGAAAACAACTAATAGTTCATTTGTTCATAACTCTTCTTATGTTGACGAAAATGTTGTAATTGGTAAAAACACAAAAATATGGCATTTTTCTCATATTCAATCCAACTCTATTATTGGAGAAAGTTGTTCTATTGGACAAAACGTAAATATTGGTAATAATGTTAAAATTGGTAATTTTGTAAAGATTCAAAATAATGTTTCTGTTTATGAAGGTGTGGAAATTGATGACTACGTGTTCTGTGGACCATCAATGGTCTTTACAAATATATTACAACCACGTTCTGAATTTCCACAAAGAGGTAGCAGTTTTTATTTAAAAACGAAAGTATGTAAATCTGCTTCTATTGGAGCCAATGCAACAATAGTATGTGGAAACAGGATAGGAAAATATTCTGTAATTGGTGCTGGATCAGTTGTAACTAAAGATGTACCTGATTTTGCGCTGTTTTACGGTAACCCTGCTAAGTTTATTGCTTGGGTTGACTACAAAGGAAATAAACTAGATTTTGATAGCAATAAAGTAAGTCATTGTAAAAAATTTAAAATCGAAAATGATATATTAATTGAGCTTTAAATAATCATTTTTTTTACTTAATGAAATAATATCAAAAAAAAGTTTTTCGTGTTGGGTATTTTTATAATCATAAAAACTATTATTATGCCATATAATATTTAATCTACCGTCAAATTTTTTAACATTATTAATCACTATTCTTAACTCATCAATAAGACTACTATAGGAGTATTCATTCATATACTTTGTTAAAGTTACATCCATAATGATTAGAGGAATTTCAATTAAATCGAGTTTTTTTCTTTTTGAAAAATCAAAAACTCTATATGGATAACAAATTCCACATCTAAAACCAATTTTTTCAGGATATCCAAGCGTTAAATCATATTTTATCTTGTTATCATTGAGTAATCTCCAAGTATTTTTTATATCAAACATAAGATAATGTTGTCTACTGTATAAAATATCTTCATTAATAATTTTTTTTAAACTATCAATCTCTTTTCTCATACTTTCTTTGGAGTTATATGTTGATTTACCAGGATGGATACCGACAAAATGATTACCACTTTCGTGAATTTCATTGATCTCAGTTTTAATATGATTTATGTCGTAAAGAAATTCATTGTCTGCATTCTCCAATGTCATAAAAAGAAATATAGATTGAAGATTGTATTTATCACTTATATCCATAATTTCTTTGAAATTCATGTATGGGTCTTTTTTTTTGTATTTAGATTCAAATAATGATATAAATCCTGGAAAATATTTTTTACTTCCAAAATTAAAAATTGTATGTTTCATAAAATGCTTAAAAGTCCATCTTTTTATTGTATCAATATCATGAGTTAGCATGACTTTATAATCCATCTTTTTAAAAATAGCATCAGGGAAGAAGTGTTTTATACATTCTTTTAAAAATGAAATATATTCGTTAATAATTGGTCGATTTAATATGTTATATTTTTCAGCTAATGAACCTTTGTATTGGTACCTGCCAAGACGATCATGATTTTGCCTAAATTCTTCAACTCTTGTTAAAAAAATAAATGCTGTTCCGATAATATCATTAGATAGTCTAATAGATTTATTATCTAATTTGATACGACTATCGCCATAAATTCCAAACAAAGAATGATTATCTTCAAAATTAATATTACTATCAAATGATGATTTAGGAAAATCAAGTTCTTCCCAGCTATGACTATCAAGTGATTTAAAGAAAATATCATCAATTATAATTTCTTTATCATTTGGACAAACAATTTTATAGTTCGTTAAGTTATTCAAGTAATGAAAAGTACATTTGCAACCTAGAATATCTTCAAAGATAACGCTTAAAATATATTCTTTTTCAATCTTAAAATTTTCATTTAAGTAAATATCTAATTTCATGAAGTTTCTATTTTCTTTCTTTGATTATTTTTGCAGGGTTACCTGCAACAATACAATTTTTAGGAATATTTTTAACGACAACACTGCCTGCACCAATAATTGAATTATCTCCAACTTTAACACCTTTTAGTATAGTTACATTTGCACCAATCCATACATTATTACCTATGATAATTGGACTATCTACTTTAGTTTGCTTTCTAATTAAACCATCTATTTTTGTGCCATGATCTCTACCCCAAATTACAGTTTTAGGACCAATTAATACGTCGTCTCCAAAAGTAATTTCGCCCAAAAAATGACAGCCGGCATTTGCGTAAAAATGATCACCAATAATAATTTTTGGTTCACCTACAATTCTACAGTATGGTTCTATTGTTGCTTTTCCCTTAAAATTTACTTTCTCAAAAATACAATTATTATGTATTACTACGCCTTTACTCCTTAATTGAGTTTTTTTGATAAAATATTTTATTTTATTCTTAAAACTTTTAGGCATCTTGTTATCACTCCTTTCGTTATATCATATATATCAAAAAAAAATGGTTTCACATCCGATAAGTTAAATATAGCAAAATCTTTCTTTTTTGATCCAAAGACATTTTTCAAAAATGATTTAAAATAATATTTTCTAAAAAAAAGGTTATATAATTCATGCTTCATATAGATAAAGTGTACTACATCATTTTGATTCTGCAACTGTCTAGGAACTTTTTCATTTGTAGCATCTAGATATTGTGAAAATTGTAAATTTACACCGCTTAAATTTCCAACTCTATGCCACATCATAGATCTAAGATTAATCTCCATTAATTTGTATTTACTATCTCTGTAATCATATTTAAACTCAGGTTCACATATTCCCATTAAATTCATTCCATTCAACAATTTTCTTCCTTGTTCTAAAATAATTTGTGGACCTTGATTTGAAGCACTACTAAAAACACCAAACTTATCCGGATATTGATTTAATTTTTTACCAATCCATTCATTTAATATTTTTCCGTT
The DNA here is from genome assembly GCA_902624275.1 of uncultured Fidelibacterota bacterium. Lineage (GTDB taxonomy): Bacteria > Fidelibacterota > Marinisomatia > Marinisomatales > Marinisomataceae > Marinisoma. Next base: position 521 of record CACNWW010000011.1, on the reverse strand, counting down.
TTGGGTTCTATAAGCAACATAAGCAAATATTTTAGAATCATCTCCAGGAATTACCTCAGTAGAAACAAAACTGAATCCTTCATTAATTTTTTCTTTCAACATGTCACAGTTTGAATTTAAATGCTCAAGATTTTTTAAATAAAGGTTTCTAAAAATATTAAATTTTAAATCGTCTCTAATTTTTGGTTTAATAAGTATTGGGAAATTAGCTTTATATAATTTTTTGAGATCACTTGCCTCATTTAATTCCATAAACTCCGGAAAAGGAATATCATTTTCTTTACAAAAATTATACTGCCTGGCCTTATCCATAGACTGTAAAATATTTGTAATATTCATAGGTAAAAAAGAAAAATGTTTTATTTTTTCATTAATTTTTTGCAGATGTTCAATATGCATATCGTCCGTAGGATAAATAATTAAATAATTCTTGTTGTCGTGCAATTCATTAAGCGCATTTAATAAGGATTCAGGGGATTTCTCTATTAAGGCTGATCTATATATCTTATTACTAAATGCTG
>CACNWW010000010.1 GCA_902624275.1 uncultured Fidelibacterota bacterium | reverse complement strand
TGCCATCAACTGGACTTTCGACAGATGATTTAAACATTCCAAAAATACCAGATGTTTCAGCAATGATATCCCCTTTTTTAACTTCCTGCCCTTCTTCTATCTGAAGAGCCTCCTCAACATCTTTAGGATCAATATTCAATATGTTACTTACTTTAAGCATTTGAACATTTCCTGGAAGATTTGTTGATGCAACAATTGTATCAGGATTTAATTGGTCTCCACTTTTAACAAGCACATCACCTTTTAAAGGTAAAATTCTCTCTTTTTTAAAGATTGTTTTCTTTAAAACTTTAAGACCGGGTGTATATGAATGAGCCATTAAAACATTTCTCCTCTAGGATATTCATCTACAGCTTTTGACCAGTTTAATAAACTGTCAATTCTTTGATTTGACTCTTTAGATAAGGTAATAGGTCTATTTCTTCCATCAAAAATTAATCCAACAACTCCACCATAGATTAAAGATTCTAATTCCTCGCCTTTTCCTGCTCCTACGTCAATCCCTCTTGCAGGCTTAATATGCACCTTTACTTCCTCATAAGGATGCTCAATCATTTCAAGAGAACCTTCGTTTATCTCCATTTCTTTGACAGAACCATCGCCAAAAGTTAAAGTTACATCAGCCATTTTAGAGTTTGGCTTAGCATTTCCTACAGGAGTTACACATGTTCCTAAACGTATCAAACAATCATTATCAAATACTTCCAAAGCGGCTTGAGATGCATCTTCTTTCAATTCATCTTTATCTATGTTCGCTAAAACACCTAATTGAGGCATCATAAATATTGAGTCTACTGCCAACTGAGTGATACCTTCAGGCATAAATGCATCAATTAACATTCTAGCTGATTGTTGTCTTCTTGGAGCATGAGACAATACACCTCCAGAACCCACAAGCAAATCTAAGTCCATCATATTAACCAATGATTGACCACTTGAAGATTGTTCAAATGCATCAGAAATAGTTCTTTCTGATTGTACTCCTTTTAAGCTGGTTGCAAATTCTTTATGTTGAATGAATGATAAACGTAGCGCCTCTCTGGCAATAGCTTGTTCAATAACAAGCTCTTCAAGAGATTGAGGAACTGTAGTAGGTCTAATCATTTTATTACCAATTCTGTTTGTTAATTCACTTCGGTCAATATCAAAAGGAACCCAACGTAAAACATTATCTAATCCAGACTCAGCTAAAACATTACATACTGAATAACTCATTCCAAGATTAGCACTTACAGTTCTGTTAAATTTTCCATCAAAAACTGAAAAAATATCAGTGGTAGCTCCACCAATATCAACACCAACAACAGAAATATTTTCTTTTTTAGCTATCATCTCAATTAATGAACCTACAGCTCCAGGTGTTGGCATAATAGGAGCATCAGTCCATGACATAAGTTTTTTGTATCCTGGTGCTTGTGCCATAACATGTTCCATAAACAAGTCATGAATTTTATCTCGAGATGGTTCAAGATTTTCTTTTTCTAAAACTGGTCGAATATTATCTACAATATCCAAATCAGAAATCTCGCCAAGAGTTTTTCTAATAGAATCTTGAGCTTTATTATTTCCAGCGTAAATAACTGGTAATTTATAATTTTGTCCAAGACGAGGACGTGGATTTGCAGCAGCTAAAATTTCTGCTAATTCCATAACGTGAGTAGTTGTACCGCCATCTGTTCCTCCAGATAAAAGAATCATATCAGGTCTAAGTTGTCTAATTCTTGTAATTTTCTCATGAGGAAGTCTTCCATCATTTGAAGCAAGAACATCCATAACAATTGATCCTGCACCTAAAGCAGCTCTTTCTGCACTCTCACCTGACATTGACTTGACTACACCTGCTACCATCATTTGAAGGCCTCCACCAGCTGAACTAGTTGAGACATAAATATCCACGCCTTTTGATTCGTCATCTGGAGTGATAATTTTATCTCCATCTAATATGGTTCTACCGGAAAGCTCTTCAACTTCCATAACAGCATTCAAAACACCCTTTGTAACGTCTTCAAATGGTGCTTCTACTGTAGTTGGGGCTTCTCCTCTGAAAGTAAGACGATATCTGTCTTCTTTCCATTCAATTAAGACAGCTTTAGTTGTAGTACTACCACAATCGGTAGCTAAAATTGATTTAATTTTTTTACTCATAAATAATACGCAATAACATAAAACATTGTTACTGGTGTTGTCAATATTAAAGAGTCTAACCGATCTAACATTCCTCCGTGCCCTAATAGCAAGCCAGAGGAATCCTTAATATTTGCCTTTCTTTTAATAAACGATTCAAAACTATCACCAAAAAATCCAACAATATTAAAAACAAAAACTAGAAATATTTTATCTAAATTTGTAAGCGAAAAATCCGAAAATCCATTTAAGAAATATTTATCACAAAAAATAATAAATATGATGGAACCAAATAACCCTCCAAAAAGGCCTGTATAGGTTTTTTTTGGACTAATATTTGGAATAATTTTTGGTCCTCCAATTGTTTTACCAACAATAAATGCCATAGAATCATTAATCATTACTCCAGCAAACAACAAGAAAGTAAATGGAGAACTTAAAAGACTGTCAATATTTCTCAAATAAATTAAAGACATCATACTCCCAAAAATATAGATTGTACCGAAAAATAACCAATAAGTACGATTATCAAAATTACTGACAATTTTAATAAACTCTCTAAATGCCAATGTAAAGCAAAACACAACAATGATGTTAAAAGCTAAAATATGATTTATTATCACATAAATGACTAGAGGAAAACCTATTAACCCTATTAAAATTCTAGATTGAAGCGATGACATTTTTCAAAATAATTATTTTCTGTTTATATCAAAAGATTAATTGCTTCTGGAATTACTCTTACTGAGGCTTTTTGACTTTGGACAATATCTCCATCAATATTATAATAACTCATTTCTCCAGGATCAATTGAAAAAGAATCGACTTTTATATTCTCAACAAATGGTAAATCTATGTGAGTGCCTTTATAAACTTTTTGAAAAACCTCAAATACTTGAAACCTATTTACATCTTTACCAACTGAAATAAGATCTATCTTTTTATCTGCAAATCCGCCTTTAGGAGCAACAATCATTCCTTTTCCTGTGTGTTTACTGTTGCACCCAACAATAAAAGCGCATTCGAGCATTTTATGTTCTCCATCCACTTCAATTTCAGCTTTATATACTTTATTCTCAAAAAGTGTTATTATCGAAGCAACATCATACCTTATTGGACCCAACAGTCTTAATTTTTCTGCTCTGATGTTACCAAAAGAAAACATACCCCAACCTAAAACGCTTACACTTAATCTTGAGAATGAATCAAAATCAACCTTATTAACATCCATTTTCATACTTTCATCACCAACGCACTTTTGTATCGCATCTTGAACATCTAATAATCCAGTATCATGGGCTACTGAATTACCGGAACCGGTTGGAACAATGCCAAGCTTAAAATTTTGGAGATTATTAGAATCATGTAATCCATTCACAACTTCGTTAATCGTTCCATCTCCACCAAAAACTATTAATCTATCAAAAGTATTTTTGTCAATTTTTGATACATAATCTTTTATGTGATTTGGATACTCAGAAACAAATAATGAAGTACTAAAGTTAGATTTTAAAAAATAATTTTTAGCTTCATAATATACTTTAAGTGATTTCTTTAAACCACTTACTGGATTAACTATACAGCAAATTTTTTTCATTTATAATACTTGTTATCACCTAAGCGAATTACATCAATTCGAACTTTAACTGTTCCTTGATTTACAAAATCTAATTTTCTAGCAGCTTTATATGAAAGATCAATTATTCTTCCATTAACAAATGGACCTCTGTCATTGATTACAAGCTTAATTGATTTTCCGTTTTCAAGGTTAGTAACTCTTACTTTTGTACCAAGTGGATATGATTTATGAGCAGCACTAACTTTATACATGTTAAAAGTTTCTCCATTAGCAGTGAGCTTTTTGTGAAACTTTTTTCCATAGTATGATGCTATGCCAATTTGTGTTTTGGGATGATTCTTTATAGATTCAATTTGCTTTCTAGACCAGCCTGTGGTATCGACATAATCACCATATACAATACTTGAGCCGCAAGCAGTTATTAAAACTAAGGAGAATAATATAATTTTAATCATTTGAAAGCCTATAGTTAATTAGAGGAATTTGAAATGGATCACTGACAAGCAAAGTAGCCATTCCCGTCAAAGATGCGCCATTATCAATCAGCTCTTTAACATTATCATATGAGGACACACCGCCAGTCGCAATAATTGGGAGATCATAATTTGATGCAATCAACTTTACCATTTTTAAAGTATTGCTGTATAGACTTTTTCCACTCAATCCACCTCCCTTTTTCGAAAATGTTTTTGATGATAAACCTACATCACTAGCTTTAACATATTTTGTATTTCCAATATTAATTGCAGTCTTGGGAATATTAGATAAAATTGCACAAACTTTTAACACTTCTTCGTTGTTACTATCTGGAGATACTTTAACTACAATCATTCTCGATGAAATATTTCTAAATTTGATAATTAATTTTTTTAAACTTTCCAAATCATCGCTTAAACATTTACCATCGTCTGTATTTGGACAGCTTATGTTTATTTCATAAAAAAATTTAGAAAAATCTATTGTATTTATGTGATCATCTATTTCACTAAAAACTGAAAGATATTCCTCGAATGAATTTCCACCAATACTTATTCCTATAGGTCTATTGAATCTTATTAATTTTTTGTTGTTAATTTTAGGTAGGAATCTTATAACTCCTTTTGTAGGTAAGCCTAAAGAGTTTAGTATTGCATAATTACCCCCATGTTTCACTTCTTGTATTCTTGGCCTTAAATTGCCCTCCGATGGTATTCTTAACACTGTTTTATAGGTTATACCGCCTATACCGATTAATTGCCATTGAAACAGCGAACTAACATCATCCTTAAATGAAGCAGATATTAATGGTGAGTCAAAAGTTAAATCGTGAACTTTCACTTTAATATTTTTTGGTATTGAAAATTTGAATAATTGCCTAAAAGGTGACATCATTAGGAAATGATTAAGAGCATCTCCAAAAATAATAGCTCTCTCCAAATCTTTAGGAATTTTAGCTATTAGAATTATAACTGCTCTTCGAATAGCTCTAAACTGCAAAGAAAGCATTCTTGCTCTTAATTTATTGAACATTCATTCCTTCGAGAATTATTAGAGATTTGTTAGCTTGGTCTGAAAAAGGAAAATCATCAATAATTTTTTCATAATAGAAGCGAGCACTATCAATATTTACATCATTAAAATGGTAATAATTTGCCAAAAAAAAGTCAGCTTTTTTTGACTCATCAGATAAACCATAAAGAAAAGAAATACTTTTA
>CACNWW010000009.1 GCA_902624275.1 uncultured Fidelibacterota bacterium | reverse complement strand
CAATTATTGCTTACAAACAACCAATATCAAGAATTGATATTGAAACAATTAGAGGGGTCGATTGTAAAGGGGTTTTAAAAAATTTGTTATCAAAAAGTCTAATTAAGATTCAGGGAAGAGATGATTCAATCGGTAAAGCCCTTTTATACAAAACAACCGATGATTATTTGAAGCATTTTGGTATTAGTAATCTTAATGAAATGCCAACACCAGATGAAGTTACAGAGCTTGTTGAATCTGAAGATTTATCATAATGAAACTTTTTAAGGTTATATCTTCATCTGGAGAACTTTCAAGAAGAAAATCAATTTATGCCATTCAAGAAGCGATGGTTACGGTTAATGGAAAACTTATACTTGACCCGTTTATTGATGTTGAAGCTAAGGATGATGTTAGACTTGATGATAAAAAAATAAATTATAAAACTGATTTAACTACCATATTGCTTAACAAGCCTAAAGGTTATATATCAACAAAGTCAGATGAAAAAGGTAGGAAAACTATTTTTGAATTAATTCCAAAAAATCCTCCCTTAAATCATGTGGGGAGGTTAGACAAAGATACCACCGGAGCTATTTTGCTTACGAATGACGGTAATCTTTCTCAATATTTAATGCATCCCAAGAACAGAATAGAAAAAGAATATATTGCCGTTACTGATCAATATATCAGTGGAAAAAATATTAACAAGCTTCGTAAGGGAATTTTCATTGGATCAAATGAAAAAGGCAGAGCTAAAATTGTTTCTCAGGAACTAAAAAAAGGTCGTATTGAAGTTACAATGATTTTGAATCAGGGTAAAAAGAATGAAATAAGAAGAATTTTTAAATTTCTTGATTTAAACCTTTTATCCTTAAAAAGAGTTCGAATAGGAGAAATTAAACTTTCAAACCTGGCTATCGGAAGTTGGAGACCTCTAACAAAAAAAGAGTTAAGTTTTTTAATTAAAATTCAGTCATAAGTCGTAGAAACTAAACATCTTGGTATTTCTATAAAGAAAAACTAACTTTCGTGGCATTTATGGTAATTACAATTGATGGTGCGGCAGGAGTTGGTAAAACATCTACTGCAAAAGAGCTAGCAAAGAGGCTAGGATACCAGTACTTTGACACAGGTGCTATGTATAGAGCAGTAACATTCTTTTTTATTAATCAGAATGTTGATTTAACATCAGTTAGTGAGGTGAATAATTCACTTAAATCCATAAAATTGCATATAGATTTTTCGTCTGAAAGTAATATGAGAATTTTTTTAGATGAAGATGATATTAGTTTGAAAATTCGTAGTCAAGAAGTTACTAGTAAGGTTAGTGCAGTAAGTGCAATCAAAGAAGTAAGAGAAATGATGGTTCAAATTCAAAGATCTTTTACTAAAAAAGGTAACTTTGTTGTTGAAGGTAGAGACATTGGCACAGTTGTATTTCCTGATGCAAAATATAAATTTTATCTTCAAGCTGACTATGATATTAGAGCTAAAAGAAGGTTGGCTGATTTTGAGAAAATTAATGAAGCCAAGAATATTAACGAAATTAAAGAGGATTTGGAAACTAGAGATAAGTACGATAGCACACGTAAACTATCTCCATTAAAAAAACCAGTAGATGCAATTATAATTGATACTACTCTTTGCTCTTTTCAGGAGCAGGTTAACCAAATTTTAAAACATATAGAGAAATAACATGAACGACAAACTGAACAAAAAAATTAAAGAAAATGATAACGAATTAACTGCTGTTGAATCAAAAGAAGAGGAAGCTGTAGTTCAAGAAGTAGCTGTTGAAGCATCTGAGAAAAAAAATGAAGAAGAAAAATCTTCAACTGATGATAAAAAAAGTATTAAAGATTATTTAAGTAAAAATTTATTTGCAGATATAAAAAGAATATCATTTACTGACGAAAAACCATCAGAAGATGATAAGCATGAAGCTTTATCTGAGGAATATCAAGGAACATTTAATGATATATCTGAAAATCAAATTATATCTGCTAAAGTTATTGGCATAAGTGATAGCGATGTAATGGTAGACATTGGGTTTAAATCCGAAGGTTTAATTAATCGTTCTGAATTTGATAATAAAGACTTGCCCGAAATAGGTTCAAATATTGATATATTTTTAGAAAAATTTGAAGACACTGATGGTAATATCACTTTATCAAAATATAAAGCTGATTTTATTAAGAGATGGGATGAATTAAAACATTTCTGTGACAGTGGTGAGCCTGTAAATGGTAAAATTGTCAAGAGAGTAAAAGGTGGATTGGTCGTAGATTTAGGAGTAATTCAAGCTTTCTTGCCAGGTTCGCAAGCTGATGTGCAGCCAATCAAAAATTTTGATGATCTAATTGGAAAAGAATTTGATTTCCAAATCGTAAAAGTCGATGAAATGAGAAAAAATCTTGTTGTTTCAAGAAAAGCTATTCTTGAAGAATCTCTCAATGAAAAAAGACAAGAATTGATGACAAAAATTGAGATAGGTGCAGAGCTGCAAGGAGTTGTAAAAAATATAACTGATTTTGGTGCTTTTGTTGATCTTGGAGGAGTAGATGGATTAATTCATATTACTGATTTTTCATGGGGAAGAATCAATCATCCATCCGAAATTGTAGAAATTGGTCAAGAAATTACAGTTCAAGTAATTGACTTTAATAAAGAAACTTCTAGAATTTCTCTTGGATTAAAACAATTAGTTGATAATCCTTGGGAAACTATCCCTGAAAAATATAAAGTTGGAGATGTTGTTAAAGGTAATATTGTTAGCATTATGAATTACGGTATCTTTATTGAACTTGAAAAAGGTATCGAAGGCTTAATTCATATATCTGAAGTATCATGGACGAAAAATGTTCAGAATTTGCAAGATACTTTCAAAGTTGGAGATACTCTTGATTCTAAAGTTTTATTTGTTGATTCAAATGAGCAAAAAATAAGCTTAGGAATAAAACAACTTTCTGATGATCCTTGGGAAAAAATCGCAGATCTTGTTAAAGTTGGTGACAAGAATTCTGGTACAGTAAATAAAGTTACCAAGTTTGGAGCCTTTGTTTCTTTAACAGAAGAATTAGAAGGATTTGTTAGAACAACCGATTTTCATTGGACTAAAAACCCTTCACATCCTAAAGAGTTTATCAATGAAGGAGATAAAATAGACTATATTGTCCTTGAGATACTTGAGAAAGAAAGAAAAGTTTTATTAAGTATTAAAGATTTGGTTGAAAATCCTTGGGAAGGTATTGAAGCTAAATTTAATTCTGGAGATAAAATCAAAGGTTCATTCGAAAAGATGAATGATTCAGGCATTATTATTAAATTAGATGATGAAATTGAAGGTTTAATACCTATGAATAAAATATCTAAAGATCAAAAAAAGACTGTTGTTAGTTCACTAAGCGAGGGTGATACTTTAGATTTACTTGTTGTAGAGGTTAAATCAGACGATAAAAATATTATCTTAATGCTCGATGAATCAAATGTTGACGATTAATACAACTAAATTCAAAAGGATTGCTTATTCTTTTGTTATTGCTTTTGTATTTTGGTTTTTTATTAAAAGCGAAGATACATACACTGTTAATTTAGATATCCCATTAGTTGCTAGAAATCTTCAAGAACAAAAGACATACAAGGAAGAAGTCCCTGAAAATATTTTTGTAACTTTAAAAGGCACAGGTAGATCTTTTATATGGCTTAGGTTCTTAAATAATTTTTATGAAGATGATTTTAAAGCTGTAATTGATTTAAGTAGCATCACTGATGAATATAATTTTGAACTAGACTCATACTATAAAGAAAATCCTGAAAAAATAGTTTTACCATCCTCACTAGATTTACAATTTGTAGAAGTTTTAAATCCTAGAAATGTCCAAATAAAATTGCAAAGATACATGGTTAAAAAAGTTCCTATTAAGTCACAAATTGTAGTATCTACAGAACCTGGATACATTGCTGTTGGAGGGCAATTTTCTCCAGACTCAATTAGTATCGGAGGACCTGAAGAGGCTGTAAATGAAATTGATTTTGTTTTCACAGAAAAAGATACTTTAATCGATTTAGTAGCTTCGGTAAATGGAAATTGGTCAATATTAAATCCTAACAAGCTAGTTAGCTTTGATCCAAAAAAAGTAGATGCATTAATTGACGTACAGCCTATAAGTGAGACAATTATTACTGGAATCCCTGTTGAGTTAGTTAACAAGCCTAATGATGTAAATATTTTTGTTAATCCTGCAACTGTATCATTAACTATCGTTGGAGGTTTGGAGCAAATTACTAATATTCTTCCAGAAGATATTGATGTAATTATTGATTTTGATTTATGGAATTCAGAGAAACAATTTTATTCGCCTACAATTAAATTACCAGATTACTTAATTGAGTGGAAAGATTTATCTCCTAATAATTTAGAAATTTTAGTAATTAAAGAAATTAATTGATTATCCTTGGCATAGAAACATCATGTGATGAAACTGGGGTTGCTCTTTGCAGTGATTTCAAAATTTTATCTAGCTTCACCAAAACTCAATCTATTCATCAGCAATACGGAGGGGTTGTTCCTGAAATTGCTTCTAGAGAACATGAAAAATATTTACCAAGTATTACAAAAAAAGTTTTGGAAGATGCAAATAAGTCTTTCAAAGATATAGATGCAATTGCTGTTACGAATGGTCCTGGTTTGATGGGATCACTTTTATCAGGAATTAGTTTTGCAAAAGGAATTTCTCAAGCATTAAATATTCCAATTATTCCAATTAATCATTTAGAAGCTCACTTAAATTCTGTTTTTATTGAACACGCTGAACTTGAAGCACCATTTATTAATTTATTAGTTTCAGGAGGTCATACTCAACTATGGTTAGTAAAAAATATGTTTGAATATGAACTTCTTGGAGAGACTTTAGATGATGCATGTGGTGAAGCCTTTGACAAAGGTGCAAAAAAAATGAATTTAAATTATCCAGGTGGACCAGAAATTGAAAAGCTTGCAAAAAATGGTGATATGAATGTAATTAATTTTCCAAGGCCAATGATTAATGATAATACATTTAATTTTAGTTTCAGTGGTTTAAAAACTGCATTAATTAATTGTGTAAATGAGAATAAATATAGTTATGAAGATATAGCTGCGAGTTATCAAGAAGCTATTGTGGATACTTTAATAAGTAAGTTTGAAAAAGCAATGCCCCTTTACCTTTATAAAGAGGAAATCCACTACCTGACATTTTTGCAGCTACTTCAAAATCAAGTATATCTAACTGCTTGCCAATTTCTATATGATTTTTAACATTAAAGTTAAGTTCTTTATTAGTCTTTTTTTCAACAACAACCACATTATCTTTTTCTGAAGAACCTTGAGGACATGATGCATGAGGTAAATTAGGTATTTCTAATAATGCATCTTTTAAGGATGATGACAACTCTCTTTGTTCTTTTTCAAGCTCTTTAATTTTGTCAGAAAGAGTTTTTAAATCAGCAAAAATATCTTCAGCAGATTCACCTTTAGATTTCAATATTCCAACTTCTTTAGATTTACTATTTTGATC
>CACNWW010000008.1 GCA_902624275.1 uncultured Fidelibacterota bacterium | reverse complement strand
GGATCTGTAAAAGACAGGACTGCCTTTAGAATGATTGATCATGCTGAAAAAGAAGGTCGTATTAAGCCAGGAGATACACTAATTGAAGCAACATCTGGTAATACTGGAATTGGACTTGCTTTAGCAGCAGCTGTAAGAGGATATGAATTGATTATTTGTATGCCTGAAAAAATGAGTATGGAAAAAGAACTGACTATCAATGCCCTAGGTGCAAAAATAGTACGTACTCCCACTGAGGCAGCTCATGATGATCCAGAAAGTAATTTTGGAGTTGCAAAAAAATTAAATGAAGAGATTCCAAATAGTCACATATTAGATCAGTGGACTAATTGTTGTAATCCTGACGCACATTACCATGACACTGCTCAAGAGATTCTAAATGACTTTGGAACTGATTTGCACATGGTGGTTATGGGTGTTGGGACTGGAGGAACTGCTACTGGAGTTGGAAAAAGATTAAAAGAAGAAATTGAAGATATAAAAATTATTGGAGCTGATCCTTATGGATCTATCCTTGGCGGTGAAGACGAATATAAAGGACAGCCTTATAAAGTTGAAGGAATCGGTTATGATTTTATACCTAAAACTTGTGACCATGATTATATAGATGATTTTGTCAAAGTTAATGACAAAGAAGCATTCAATACTGCAAGAGCTCTTATTCGCGAAGAAGGACTATTAATTGGGGGTTCATGTGGCTCTGCTATGTTTGCAGCCTTAAAAGCAGCAAAATCCCTCAAAAAAGGGCAAAATTGCTTAGTAATACTTCCTGATAGTATTAGAAATTATATGAGAAAGTTTCTTTCAGACGATTGGATGAAAGAAAATGACCTTATTTAAATTATTTTTTTGATCTCTTTTGCAATCTTTTGACTAACACCAAGTTTATAAGATAATGCTTTATCTGATAAATCTTTCATATCATTAGTATTTTGAAATCGCTTATATATTTTTTCAACGGTTTTCTTTCCAACTCCAGAAATATCTTCAAATTTTGATTTAGCAATACCTTTAGTTCTTTTTTGTCTTTGAAATGAGATTGCAAACCTATGTGCTTCATCTCTTAACTGTTTTAAAATATTTAAGGCAGGTGAATTTTTAGCAATTAGAAGTGAATCTTTTTGTTCCGGTAAAAATAACTCTTCTAAGCGTTTTGCAAGTGCTACTATTGGTAAATCAAGTTTTAGTTCTTTAAGCGATTCCAAAGCAGCAGATAATTGTCCTTTTCCACCATCAATCAATACCAGATCAGGTAACGTATTTTTTTCTTTTAATTGACGTTTATACCGTCTAAAAACTACCTCTCGCATTGACTCAAAATCATCTACTTTATCAACACTAATATTATATTTTCTATATGCACTCTTAAATGATCTACCATCTTTGAATACTACCATAGAAGCTACAGTATCCGTTCCTCCTAAATGCGATATATCAAACGCTTCAATCAGTCTTGGTGGTTTTTTAAGATTTAAAATATCTTTTAACTCATTTAATAATTTTGGAATGTAATCTTTACGCTTCTCAATATTTAACAACCATTCATTCAACAATAGTTTTGCATTTCTATTAGCAAGTTTTAATTCTTGAAGCTTGACTGATCTTTGAGGAACATGAAATACTACCTTTCTGCCTGCTTTTTTTGATAACCAAGACTCAAGTTCTTTGGATTCTTCAGGAAGTTCAGGAAAATAAATCTTATTAGGGATATAAGCTGCGTTCATATAAAAATTAATTACAATAGATCTTAGAATATTATCTAATGATTCATCAGAGTCTAAAGAAATCTTTTCTCTGCTAAGAATTCTTCCCTCTCTAATTCGCAGAATGACTACCACAAAGTGTTTATCTTTATTTTGATATCCAATTATATCTCTATTTGAAAAGTCAGCTTCTAATTTTCTTTGACCAACTTTAAATGAATTTATAGCCTTAATTTGATCCCTAACTCTAGCAGAATCTTCATACATCATTTTATCAGAAAAATAATCCATTTGCTTTAAAAGTTTCTTTTCAACAGTCTTTGTTTCACCTTTTAAAAACGAAATCATATCAGCAACCATATCTTTATACTCATTTTCAGTAATTGTTCTAATACCTAGCCCATTTTTTAAAACTAGAGGTTGATTAGTTTCTTTATCAATCTCATGCAATTCTATATAGCAATTTCTTATTGGAAATGCTTTATACAGAACGTCTACCAACTTTCTCATTGACTTTACATCAGTATATGGTCCAAAGTATTTTGATTTATCATTGAAAATTTTTCTTGTTATAAAGACCTTAGGAAACTGTTCATTAGTTATTTTTAGGTATGGAAATGACTTATCGTCTTTCAATTGAACATTATACCTTGGTTTAAACTTTTTAATTAAAGTAGCTTCAGTTATAAAGGCATCAGCTTCATCTTGACAAACAATCCACTCAAAATCCTCAATTCGCTTTAATAAAGATTGTTCTTTTGGTGTTCTATAAGATTTTTTCTGAAAATAGGACTTTACCCTATTTTTTAGATTTTTTGCTTTACCAATGTAGATAATTTTACCATTTTTATCTTTGAATTGATAAATACCGGGTTGTTTAGGAAGGCCTAAAATTTTGGACTGTATACTAATTTTATGATCTCCAAAATGTTCTAGTAAATAGAACTAAAACTGCAAAAATTTCTAGTCTTCCTAAAATCATTCCAAACATCATAAGATACTTACCAACTATATGCATGCTATTATAATTATCCATGGCTCCATACTCACCGATAGACGGACCAATATTACCCATAGCTGAAGCAGCTGCTCCAATTGAAGACTCTAAATTATCTCCTAACATTACAAAAATGATAGATGCTAAAAAGAAGAAAAGAACATAAAATAAGAAAAATGCTAATGTTTTTCTAATGAGCTCATCTGATAAAACTTTTTTTCCTATTCTAACAGGAATAATTGCTTTTTCATGAAGAGCTCTTTTTAATTCAACTCTAACATACTTATATAAAGCTACAATCCTAATAATTTTAATTCCTCCGCTGGTTGAACCACCCATTGCTCCAGTAAACATTAAAATGTATAGTAAGTATTGTGAAATAAAAGGTGTCCAACTACTATAATCCGTTGCAGTATAACCAGTTGTTGTTATTATTGAAACAGTTTGAAAAGCAACATCCAAAGGAGAAGTATTACCGTCCGTAAAAAACCCAAAAGAAAAAATTAAGCCAATGAAAAATAAACAAGAAAAAATATAATATTGAAACTCTCTATCTCGCTGATAAGATTTAAGACCTAGATTTACTGCTCTAAAATGAAGTGCAAAATTGGTTCCAGTGATTAACATAAAAACTAAAATCACTGATTTTACATAATCACTTTGTCCGTTTATACTATCACTGAATGTTGAAAAACCTCCCGATGGCATTGTTGTCATTGCATGACATATTGCATCAAAAAAAGACATGTTATATGATAATAAGAGAAATAACGCTAATGTAAATCCAATATAAAATTTTAGTAATAATCTAGCAGTATCTTTAATTCTAGGTGTTATTTTTTCAGAGGAAGGTCCTGGATATTCTAAATTAAAGATTTTTTCTCCAGAAACTCCAAGTAATGGCAATAATGCTATTGTAAAAATAACAATTCCTAAACCGCCAAACCATTGCAAGAATGAACGCCATAACAAGATACTTCTTGGCATATTTTCAATTTCACTCAGGATAGTAGCACCAGTGGTAGTAACACCTGAAACAGCTTCAAATAATGCATTTGAATACCCAGAAAATGTCCCAGAAAAATAAAACGGAATTGAACCGAAAATTGCAGATGAAATCCAACACAAAACAATAACTAAGAAAACATCTTTATTGGAAAAAGACTTAGCTTTTCTTGAAAAATACCAAACAGGGAGAGCGCAAAAAATTGAAATTGCAGATATTTGAAAAAGATATAAGCTAGAAGAATCAAAGTATTCTATTGTTGCAGGAATTAAAAGAAATACAGATAACACTGCAATTAAAATAGATAAAAGTCTAAATGTGGGTCTAAGACTCATTTTTCAGATTTAAAGATTTTACTTACTTCCCTTATCTTTGAATTAATACAAAATATAAGAACGGTGTCATTTTCAGTAATTTGAAAATCTCCAGATGGAATCTTGATATGGCCGTTGTGATTTACTAAAGCCAAAATACATCCATGAGGAAGATTTAGATTAGAGACTGGTAATCTTGAAGCTTTGGAATCTTTCTCAGCAACAAGTTCAATTGCTTCCATATCCAATGAACTAAAAAGCTGAATAACATGCTCTTTTTGGTCAATTCTAATAGATTTAATAATTGCGTTTACGCTTACATTGTTTTTGCTTACTATTGAACCAATTCCAAGATCAGACATATTTCTTACATAATCTGGATTAGTTACATGGATAATTGAGTGTTTTACTTTTAATTGTTTAGCCAATATTCCAGCTAATAAATTTAATTGCTGATCATCTGTGACAGCCACAAATGAATCAGCTTCTGAGATATTTTCTCCTCTTAAAAATTCGATGTCTGTTGCATCTGAATTTAAAACTATTGTTTTATCTAGCTCATTAGCAATTTGCGTTGCTTTTTCTTTTGATTTCTCGATCAGTCTGACAGACATATCATCCTCAAGCATTGAAGAGACTAATCTTCCAATTTTGCTTGCACCAGCTATCATAACTCTTTTGGAGTCAGAGTTTTTTACCCCGAGCGTTTCAAGCAAAGAATTAAGATTCTTTGATTTAACAAAAAAGAAAACATAATCTTCTGGTTCAAATTTAAAAGTTGATGAGGGAATTGTCATTTTTTCTCCTCTAATAACAGAAACAATTAAGCTCTTAAAATCATTATTCGATTTATGGAATTCCTCAACAGTCATACCAGCAAGCTTTGATCGATGGTTTATTTTTTTTGAAAACAATACAGCTTTACCACCTTCAAATTCATAAAATTTGTCTGCATAAGGATGCTTAACTAGTCTAATTATTTCTTTTGCAACCTCTTTCTCAGGGTGAATTACCATATCCACACCAAATTTTTCTGGAGGAATAGCGTTTCCATTTCTTGAGTAGTCTAAATCTCTTAATCTAGCTATTATTTTTTTAGCTCCAAGATTATGACACTGTAATGAAGATATAAGATTTGTTTCGTCTGAATTTGTCAAACAAAATACATAGTCCGCATCTGCAACATTAATATTTTTTAGGAGTTTTTCGTCAGAACCGTTTCCTTGATTTACAATAACATCTAAATGTTCATTTGCTCTCGAACATTTGGCATGATCAATATCGATTACTGATATGTCGTAGTCTAACTCACTTAGTGATTTTGCTACGTGAAACCCTACTTCACCAGCGCCTATAATAACAATTTTCATTTATGAGGATAAATCTATAAAGAATTAATTCAAAAACAATATAAATTCGATTATTTTTTTCTAAAAATTTCAGCACCAATACTGGTTAATTTTTTTTCAATCTTATCATAACCTCTGTCGATATGATATACTCTGCTTATTTTAGTAGTTCCTGATGCGCATAAAGCTGCTATAATTAAAGCTGCAGATGCCCTAATATCTGTTGACATTACATCTGCTCCAATTAGCTTCCTATTTCCTTCAATGATAGCAACTGAATCTTCAAGCTTAATATTACATCCAAGACGATTTAACTCCATTATGTGCGTAAATCTATCGTAGTAAATATTTTCTTTTATTGTAGAATTACCTTTTGCTAAGCACATTAAAATCATCCATTGAGCTTGTAAGTCGGTTGGAAAACCAGGATATTCATTGGTTTCAATGTTAGTGCATAATATATCATTTGTATTTGACCTAACAACAATTGAACTATCTTTTACTTCTATATGAATATTGGCTTTTTGAAGACATTTTATCAAGCTGTCTAAATGTCCAGGTATGATATTTGTAACTTCAACTTCCCTACCAACAGCTGCAGCAGCGATTAAAAATGTTCCTGCTTCAATTCTATCTGGAATGACAGAAATATTTGAAATGGAATTTAGAGAACTGACTCCCTCGATTGTAAGAGTGTTAGATCCAATTCCCGAAATATTTGCCCCCATGCTATTTAACATTTCACATAATTGTTGAATTTCAGGCTCAGATGCAGCATTAGTTATGGTTGTTGTACCTTTGGAAAGTATTGCAACCATAACAACATTTCCAGTAGCTCCAACTGATATTTTAGGAAAATGGATTTTATTTCCAGTTAAATTACTTCCATCAGCAATAACATATCCGTTTTCAATGGAGATTTTTACTCCTAATGCCTTGAGTCCTTCCAAGTGAAAATCCACAGGTCTAGGACCCCATGCACAACCTCCAGGAAGAGATACTTTTGCCTTACCAAACCTTGCTAATAAGGGTCCAAGAACATAAAAAGATGCTCTCATGGTTTTAACTAAATCGTAAGGTGCAAATGGAGAATCGAGCTTTGATGAATCAACAGAAACTGAATTATCAGATTCAAAATTTACTTTTGCTCCCATTTCTTCTAATAGTTTAGACATTGTAAGTGAGTCTGATAATGTGGGAACATTAGATATTTTTAAATTACCCTTATTTAAAATGGCAGCTGCCATAATAGGAAGTACAGCATTTTTTGCTCCACTAACCTTAACTACACCGTTAAGTATTTTTGATCCGTTAATTTCAAAATAATCCATTATTGCACTACGCAAAAAGCTACAGCATAGTTCCCGTCATGTGAAATTGAAATATCTACGATTGAGTTGTTTTTTAAATCGACTCCTGGCTTACCACTATCATAATTAAAAACTTCAATCG
>CACNWW010000007.1 GCA_902624275.1 uncultured Fidelibacterota bacterium | reverse complement strand
TAACTCTGCTTTTAATATACAGATTGATTCTTTTTCTATTTTTATGCCAGCCTCTATACTTTGGCTAACAATTAATCCTCTTCCACTAATTTGGGGTTTAATTCCAGCTCTTTTTAATTCTGAAAATGCATCACGAACTGTTTTGCCAATTAAGTTTGGCATTTCAATATATTCAATTTTTCTTTCTAGGTTTTTTTGAATCAAGATTGGTTTATTTTTAAGTTTTTCTTTCTTAGATCTTGAAATTGTGATTGATTTATCAATATTTATTACTCTATCCATTACAGATTTAAATACTGGAGCCGATGACATAGAACCCCAGTGTAAATTTCTTGAAGAATCAGGGCTATCAATAATGATTAAACACAATAATTGAGGATTTTCAACAGGAAAAAATCCCACAAAACTTGATATAAATTCTTTTTCTGAATATTGTCCATCTATCAATTTTTTTGATGTACCAGTTTTTCCAGCAACATTCCAACCAGCTACATTAGCAAGCTTTCCACTTCCATTTTCAACAGCATGAGATAACATTAAACTTAATTTTTCAGCATTCGATTGAGAAAGAACTCTTTTTTTTGTATTTCTTTGATTCTTAATAATAGTATCATCGTGTTTCTCAATTTTTTCTACTACATAAGGTTTTAACATAAACCCACCGTTCGCAATTGCTGCATATGACATAGCAATTTGTAATGGAGTTACTGAAACCTCATACCCGATAGGTACACTGTGCATTGAGGATAAACTCCATTTTGAAGGCTCTCTAAATATCCCAGCAGGCTCGGTCGAAGAATCGAAACCAGTTTTTGTTCCAAATCCAAACTCTCTTGCCTGGTTATAAATGCTTTTCTTACCTAAATGTTCTGCAATTTTGATTGTTCCTATATTGCTTGAAAATGCTAATATCTCCTTAACATTCAATACTGAATGAGGCTCAGAATCTTCAATCATTTTAATATTATGAAAATTATAGGGACCTTCAACATTATACTCATCATTCAAATCTATATCACTCTCTAATGCTGCGGCCATTGTTACAATTTTAAATGTAGATCCGGGCTCAATTAAATCAGTAACAATCTTATTTTTTTGTGATTCAATATCAAAATCATTTGGAGAGTTTGGGTTATAATCTGGAAGATTTACCATTGATAATATTGCACCTGTTTGAGGATTTAGAATTAGTCCCATTGATGCTTTAGCACCTACTTTTTCCATTTGAATAATTAATTCATCTCTTAAAATTGCCTGATACTCTTTATTAATTGTTAAAACTATGTTTGCACCATTTTTGGCTTCTTCAGTTGGTAAGGTTGGATCTGAAATTCTGACTCCTAAACCGTTGCGCTTTGACAACTTAGATCCGCTTACTGGCTCTAGGAACTTATTATACTTGGCTTCTAAACCCGAAATCCCTTTATCGTCAATATTTGTAAAACCAACTATTTGAGATACTAAATTGTCTTCAGGGTAATATCTTTTAAAACTTTTTTTAATAATTAATACATTTGGATATTTCTTTTGAAGCTGTTGACAATTTTTATTTGTTTTCTTTTCAAGCTCAACATAATCTCGCCCACTATTTATTTTCGTAATATAAACTTCTTTATCAGTACCAGTACAAGATGATAATTCATTTATTAAATTTTTTGTATTTGAAATATTTTTAGTATGGACACCTATTCTATAAAAAGTCAAATTTTGTGTAAGGTTTTTACCATTAACATCGTAAAAATTTCCTCTTAATCCATTGATAGATTCAACCTTAATTCCTTGTGGGCTATTAAGTCTATTAATGACCTGAATATTGAAAAGTCTAAAACCAAAACCAATCCAAATAAGCATTATTGCTATATGAACAAATATTATTCTATTTTTAAATTTGATATAGTTTTTAGTCATTAATTTTTATGATAATTGTTTCTGGATTACTTGAAACCAATCCAATTTCTTTTGCTTTTTTTGAAATAATGTCTGCCCTCTTCATTCTTTCAATAGAATTTCTTTTGATTGTTAAATCCTCATTTAGTTTTACCAATGTTTTTTTGTTGAAATCGATGCTTGCTTGAGTTTTATCTAACTCGATAAATGCTGCTAAATAAACAGTAATTGTTAAAACAAGAATAATAAACATAAATACCCATTTTAAGTTTTCTCTTTTTTGCTTTTCAGCTTTACTTAATCTTTTTTTCTTAGCCAATTTTTTCTCCCACTCTCATTTTTGCACTTCGTGATCTTTTATTAATACTAACCTCTTCTTTTGAAGGAATCAGAGGTTTTTTATAAATCAATTTTATCTCTTTTTTATGCTTCAACTCTTTAAGTTTATGTTTTACAATTCTATCTTCAACAGAGTGATAACTAATGATCACTATTCTTCCTCCAGGGTTAAGCAGATTTATAAAATCATCTAAAAATCTACTAAGATGATCTAATTCATTATTCGCAGCAATTCTTAAAGCTTGAAATATTCTTGAATATGTTTTAAGCCTGTATTTATAAGGAGTAACTTTATCAACGATAGATGTAATTGACATTACGCTAATCTCACCTTTTAAATCTTTGATTTTTTTTGCAATCTTGTAAGCATGTCTTTCTTCGCCATATTCTTTAAAAATTCTAGTTAGTTCTTCCAGCTCATTTATTTGAATAATATCCTCCGCAGTATTATCAGCAGAGTTTTTATCAAATCGCATATCTAATGAAGATTCATATTTATGTGAAAATCCCCTCATGTTATCTTCCAATTGATATGAGGAAAGTCCTAAATCTAGAAGAATACCATCAACAGCTTTAATCTTAAGTTCTTCTAGTATAATATTTAAATTTTGATAACTATCATTAAAAAACTTGAAATTATTGTTTGAAGATAACCTTTTCTTGGAAAGAGAAATTGAATCTTTATCTCTATCAATCCCAATCAGTAGACCTGAATCTATTTGTTGAAGAATATTTTCAGAATGACCTCCAAGCCCAAGTGTACCATCTACATAAACACCATTTTCTTTGATTTTTAAGTTTTCTAATGACTCCATCAACATCACAGGAATGTGTCTGTTTTGGGTTGATGAAGTAAGAACCATCAGATATTTACTCTTTCTGAAAGTTCTTCATAAGACTTGTCATCAATCTCATCAGATTGATCTATTTTTCGAAGTAAATTTGGATTCCAAATTTCAATTTTATTTAACACGCCAATTATTGTAACATCTTTTTTGATAGATGAATAATCAATTAAACTTTGGGGTAAGACAAATCTACCTTGAGAGTCAAACTTTAAAATATTAGCATGTCTTAAATGATTTCTTAAGAAAATTCTATTTGTTTTTGATAAAGAAGAAAGTTGTTTTAACTCATTTTGAATAAAATTCCATTCACTTATCGGATAAATCCATGCGCATGAATCGATACCTCTTGTAACAACAAATGTCCTTTTATCCTTCGTTGAAAACTGTTTTCTCAACGGAGCAGGAATATTGATTCTATTTTTAGAATCAACAGTAAAAGTAAATTGTCCTGTAAATGTATATTGGCTACTCATAACAAAATAAGGGAAATTAACCCACTATTAACCATTTATGTTACAATATACTGGGAGTTTATGTCAATAAAAATTGTTGATAAAATGCAAAAAATTAAAAATTAATTTTTTGGCAAATATTTTTTGATAGTAATTGAGTAAGGATTCGACTTTAAAATTACTTCAACAGGGAAATCATTAATTATATTTTTTGAAAAATCTGCATATGAATCATCTGAAAATAAAATCAATTCATAATCAACTGTATTTGCAATTAAAAAAACTTTTTCTTGACCATTCCATTGCTCAGTAAATGTATTGGCTTGATTAATAAGAGAATCCTCAAAAACAAAAAATTCTTTTCCTGAAAAATTATCGTAAAAATGGATATAATTTTCAATATTAGATTTGAATCTTATTGTAACAGGATTTGAAATGCTTTCTATTGACATCACTTCTTCACTTCTCAAAGTATAATATTCAATTAAATCAGATTTTGTAATTCTCAATTCATCCTCAAAATCTTTCTGAGATATTTTATAATTAGAATTAACTGAAATGCTTAAATATATTAAAAAAAGTGCTATACCAACGAAAACTGCTGAATTAAACAAATTTTCACTATTAACTTTTCTTAAAAAATTAGAATCCTTGCTTTGATCATCACGAGAAGAATTAAATGATTTACCATTTGACTTTTGGTTCAAAAAACTGTGAAGCTCGAACAACGCCTCGTTAATATCAACTCCAATTTCACTTATGTATGCTTTAAAGAATAATTTGACATACACAGGTGGAATATCTGCAAATTTTCCTTTTTCTAAAGCTCTCAAATATTTTAAATCAATTTTGGTTCTTTTTGAAATATCTTTCAAATCGATATTATTTTCAATCCTAAACTTTTTATATTTGTTATAGAAAATCATTTTGAATCAAGAATTTGTTTTATTTTACTTTTTAAAAATTTTTTTTCAGGGAAACCTACAATATTATTATAACATCCGTCAATATTTTTAATAAAATATTTCTCAGCATTTTCAATATTATATGAACCAGCTTTATCAAGTATATTATAATTATTTATATAATTTTTAATTTCATCTTTCTTTAGTGTTTTAAATAAAACTTTTGTGCTATCAAAAATAGTGATTTGGTTATCATTATAAGTTAAAGATAAAGAACTAATAACATAATGTGACTTACCTGACAATAATGATAAAACTTCAAAAGCATCCTGATAGGAAGATGGTTTACCAATAATTTTATTTTGGAACTCTATTATTGTATCTCCTGAAAGAACAAAATCATTTTCATACTGTTGATGAACTTTTAATCCTTTTCTCATTGAAACATCTATTACATAATCAATAGGATTCAATTCATTAATGTTGTCTTCATTTATATCAGGAACTTTAATACTAAAATTGTATCCTAATTTTTCTAGAATTTTCTTTCGTCTTGGAGAACTAGATGCTAATATTATACCCATAAAATCGTTTTTTTTTAACTAAATTTATAAAAGTAAATAGTAAAAATGAATCAGACAGATTTAATTAAGCAAATTTATAGCAATTATCTTTCAAAAATTACTGATGCAAAAAGTTTTTTCAATAGACCTCTAACATATACAGAAAAAATTCTTTTTTCACATCTTTCTGAAGATTTACAATCAATTCCTGAAAGAACTAAAACATTTTGCACTCTTAGCCCTGATCGTGTGGCAATGCAAGACGCAACTGCTCAAATGGCTTTATTACAATTTATCAATGCAGGAATGGAAACAACAGCAGTTCCAACCACTGTTCATTGCGATCACTTAATTACTGCTATTAAAGGAGCTGACGATGATCTCGATAATGCTCTGCTAACAAATAAAGAAGTGTATGATTTTCTAAAGTCTGTTTGTGCAAAATATGGGATAGGTTTTTGGAAACCTGGTGCAGGAATTATTCATCAAACCATTTTAGAAAATTATGCTGTACCTGGAACTATGATGATTGGAACTGATTCTCATACTCCTAATGCTGGTGGATTAGGAATGGTTGCAATTGGAGTTGGAGGAGCTGATGCTGTTGATGTGATGACCAATTCTCCTTGGGAAGTTAACTGGCCAGGTATTATTGGAGTCAAACTTACTGGTCAATTAAGTGATTGGGCATCTCCAAAAGATATTATTCTTAAACTTGCTGGTATCCTTACAGTAAAAGGTGGAACTGGAAAAATAATTGAATATTTTGGTGTAGGAACTGAAACAATTAGTTGTACCGGAAAGGCAACTATAACAAATATGGGAGCTGAGGTTGGAGCTACGACATCTATTTTTCCTTATGATAAAAAAATGTATGAATACTTAAAAGCAACCAACAGAAAAGACATTGCTGATTTAGCAGATGAAATTAAAAATCATCTTAAAGCAGATGGTGATGTTCATGAAAACCCTGAAAAATATTATGATGAAGTCATAGAAATTAATTTATCTGAATTAGAACCACATATTGTTGGACCCTATAGTCCTGATTTGTCAAGAGAAATATCTGATATGCCAGATGCGGTTAAAGATAATAATTATGATGATGATTTAAAAGTTGGATTAATTGGAAGTTGTACAAATTCTTCTTATGAAGATATTGAAAAAGCTGCTCATGTAGCAAAACAAGCTCTTGATGCGGGACTAAAGGCAAAGTCAGAGTTTTATATCACTCCTGGATCCAATCAAATTAAAGCTACAATGGAGAGAGATGGATATACTAAAATCTTTGAAGAACTTGGTGGTAAAGTTTTAGCAAATGCTTGTGGACCATGTATTGGTCAATGGAAAAGATCTGATATTATTGACGGAGAAAAAAACACAATTATTACCTCCTTTAATAGAAATTTTGCAAAGAGAAATGATGGCAATGCAGCGACAGAATCATTTGTAGCGAGCCCTGAGATTGTTACTGCACTAGCAATTTCAGGTAAATTAAGTTTTAATCCTTCAAAAGATAAGTTAACACTTAATGATGGAGTTAATTTTAGCTTTGAATCGCCAACAGGCTCTGAGTTACCAAAAATGGGATTTGAAAAAATTGGAAGTGATGACTTTTTAAAAGCTGAACTTCGTCCAGATACTGAGATTGTTATTAAAGAAAATAGTGATCGATTACAGGTGTTAGAACCATTTGTTGAATGGGATAAGGAAGAGATGAATAATTTAAAAATTCTATTAAAAGCAGAAGGAAAGTGTACGACTGATCATGTATCCCCTGCTGGCCCTTGGTTAAAATATAGAGGTCATCTTGAAAATATTTCCCAGAATATGTATTCTGGAGCTCTTAATGCATTTACAAAAACAAATGGTGAAGCAATAGATTTACTTAACGATAAAACCGATAATATTTATGAAGTTGCTAAAACTTATAAAAAAAATAATATTGATTGGATTGCTGTAGCTGATGAAAATTATGGAGAAGGTTCAAGTAGAGAACATGCAGCAATGGAGCCTAGATTTATGGGTTGTAAAATTATCATTGCAAAAAGTTTTGCTAGAATTGCTCAAACCAACTTAAAGAAGCAAGGTATTTTGCCATTAATCTTTAAAGATAAAAGTGATTATGATAAAATTGAAGCCAATGATACAATATCTACAATAAATCTTAAAGATTTTGATAATAAAACTAATCTTAAATTGAGCTTGAATAAACCAGATGGTTCATCTGAAATTATTGAAACCCTACATACCTTTTCGAAAAATCAAATAGAATGGTTCAAAGCGGGTTCTGCTCTTAACTTAATTGCAAAAAAATCACATTGAACATAAATGAAATAAATAAAAATTGGGATTTTACAATTGGTCTAGAAATACATGTCCAATTAGACTGTAATTCCAAAATATTCAGCAATTGCCAATATGAATATGAAAACTCACCAAATAGTTTAACCTGCCCAACCTCATTGGGACTTCCAGGAGCGCTTCCAAATGTAAATCAATCAGCAATTGAGTCGGCAATAATGTTTGGAAAAGCGGTTAACGGAAAAATAAGTAAAAACTTTACATTCGCTAGAAAACATTACTTTTATCCTGACCTACCTAAAGGCTATCAAATATCCCAGTTTGATCAACCAATTATTTCAGGAGGTTCAGTTCCAATTTGGTGGAATGAGAAAGAGTTTAATATTGATTTAACTAGAGCACACCTTGAGGAAGATTCTGGTAAATCTTTTCATAACAATGATAGCAAAAAAAGTAATGTAGATTATAATAGAAGCGGAGCAGCATTAATCGAGATTGTAACAGAACCCGTGATAGTTCATCCAGAACAAGCCAAGATTTTTATGCAACGAATTAAACAAATAGTAAACTATATAAATATTTCAAAAGCAGAAATGGAAAAAGGAAAACTCAGATGTGATGCTAATATCTCTCTGTCAAAAAAAGGAAGTGGAAAATTTGGAGTCAAAACAGAAATCAAAAATATCAACTCATTTAGAAACGTTCAAAGAGCTATTGAATCTGAAATAATTCGTCAAAACAAAATTTTGAACGATGGTAAAGAAGTTCAACAAGCCACTTTAACTTGGAATAATGATAAAAACGTTGCAGAGATTATGAGAATTAAAGAAAATGCTGATGATTATAGATATTTTCCAGATCCAGACTTACCGCCAGTAAGTTTAGAAAAGTCATTTATTGAAGACATTAAATCATCAGTTCCTATACTTCCTTTTGAATATGAAAAAAAATGGATGAATAAATATAATTTATCTTTAAATGAGTGTATGATTCTTTCATCTTCAAAAGATATTGCAAAATACTTTGAAGAAGTTGTTGGTTTAGATGTTTCACCCAAAAAAGCTAGCACTTGGGTTTCCACAGAACTATTTAGGCTTTTTAATGAGATTAATACGGTATTTGATTCATCTAAAGTTGAAGCAAAAGATTTAAAAATATTAATTGATGAAATTAAAAAAAATAAAATTACTCAAAATTCAGGTAAAGAGATTTTGAGAGCATTATTTGAAACGGGTAAAAATATTAGTGAAATTTTACAAAGCGGCGATTTCGATTCTTCTGATATGAACATAACAGAAATTATCGAAAATGTACTTTCTGATTGTCAAAATGAAGTATTAAGATATAAAAACGGTGAAGATAAATTAATTGGTTTTTTTATTGGTCAAGTAAATAAAGAAACTAAAGGAAAAGTAAGTCACGAAGTGATTATTGCTGAATTAAGTAAGAAATTAAAAGATTAAAATTTTCTGCCTTCTGACATTAAATCTTTAATTACTGAATCAATACCTTTCTTATCAATAATTTTCAAGCCCTTAGCAGATACTTTGAGCGTAACTTTTTTATTAAGTGTTTCCACCCAAAAAGTTTTTTTCTGAAGATTTATATCAAATCTTCTTCTGGTTTTATTGTGAGCATGACTTACATTATTGCCATACATCACTTTTTTACCTGTTACTTCACAAACTCTTGACATTTTTTAACCTTTTATGTTTAAGTTCAAATTGAACAGGGGAAATTTAAACCAATAATCGTACTGAACAAACAAAAACTATATGTTTGATATAAATAAAAAAATTCAAATTGGAGACCTAAAACTCGATTTTCCATTTTTTTTGGCTCCTATGGCGGGTGTTACAGATTATGCATACAGAGTAATTGCAAAAGAATTTGGAGCTGGTGTAGTTTACTCTGAATTTGTTTCAGCACATGGAATTATCAGAAAAAATGAAAAAACATTGAATATGATAAAGTTTTCAGAATTTGAAAGACCAATTGGTATTCAAATTTTTGGTGATACACCAGAGGTTATGGAAAATGCAGCCAAATTAGTTTATGAAAAATTTAAACCTGATTTAATTGATATTAATTATGGTTGTCCAGTTCCAAAAGTTACAAATAAAGGTGCTGGATCAGCTGCGCTAAAAGATTTATGCTTAATGGAAGATATAACTGAGGCTGTTGTAAAAGCAGTTGATAAAATACCTGTAACAGTGAAAATGAGAGCAGGATGGAATTCTGAAAATATTGTAAGTACCCAAGCTGGCGTCAATCTTGAAAAAATTGGAGTTAAAGCAATTACATTACATCCAAGAACAACTGTTCA
>CACNWW010000006.1 GCA_902624275.1 uncultured Fidelibacterota bacterium | reverse complement strand
TAAATTCTCTTGTTTCAACAAAATCTATTGTACCATCATTGTTTATGGTTGACTGAATGTCAGTAGATAGAATTTTATATGATTTTTCCGCTGCAGTTAAAGTATTTAAAGCAATGGACAGTACAAATAATGTTTTTATTAAAATTATAGATTTTTTCATATTGTAAAGTACACTTTACATATTTGAATGTCAAAAACTAAATGTTAAAATCAATATTTATTAATATCCCATCTGATATGAAACTAATAGAGATAAAAAAATAATAATCCAAGCAGCAAGCAAAAAAATAATTATCTTGTATGAAGGTTCATTCTTCATTGTATGATCAATTAATTTCATTTTGTAAATGTTTTCTAAATTCATGAAAATCTACTTCTAATTTATGTCTAGGTGTATCAATAAAGTCATAAGGCATATTATTCTGCTGATCATGAACTGCTTTTTTAAAATCTGAAGGTAATTTCCACTCACTTTTGAGATACTTTACGATTTGTTGAGATTGTAAATCTGATAATGGCCATATACATCCAAGAGGTTGTAATAAACCTACAAACATTAAATTGTTGTATTTAGGATGAAAACAAAAATTATATAAATCAATATCATTTTTTTCATAATCAATATTTGATGTACTGAAAAAAGGAAAACTAATTTTGTATCCAGTTGCAAAAAGGACTATATCAAATTCTTCTTTTTTACCATCAATAAATTCAACTGTATCTCCTAAAAAACAACTTATATTTTTTTGAGGAGTAATCTTTCCATGCTTAATGAAATAAAGAAGTTCAGAATTTATAGTTGCATGCGATTGTAAAATATCATGATCTGGTTTTTGCAATCCATAGTTTTCATAAGATCCTTGAACAATTTTTAAAGCTAATTTTTGTAAAAATAATCTAATACGTTGGGGAATCCATAATGTTTTTGCGTAATAAGCGTCAGACGGCATTCCCATCATAAATTTTGGTATAAAATGGTATCCTCTCCTCATACTTATAGATGTTTTTTTTGCTACTCTACTAACCTCAACAGCGATATCACACGCAGAGTTTCCCCCACCAACAACTAATACAGATTTATCTTTAAAATACTCGTTATTCTTGAATTGATGTGAATGCATCAATTCACCAGAAAAATCACCTTCGAAATCAGGTATTCTTGGACTCCAATGATGACCATTTGCAACAATCAAATAATCAAAATCTTCGCTTGAATCTTCAAAGAATAGTTTCCATTTACTGTTTAAAGGAATGGCCTTGCTTACCTGGGTGTTAAATTTTATGAATTGTTTTAGATTAAATTTCTCCACATAACTATTAAAATAAGCTAATAATTCAGCTCCAGATGGATAATCTGGGTAATCCTCAGGCATGGGAAAATCAGTATACTCAGAAAACTTCTTTGAACTGATTATGTGTGTAGTTTTAAAAACACTAGAATGACCAGTTTTATCTTTATATACCCAATTTCCTCCAATTTGATCATTCATTTCATAACAAGTTACATTAAACCCATTTGACGATAAATTTTTAAGAGCAGTAATTCCAGATGGACCAGCACCAATTATGGCAACTTTTGGATTGTTAATCATATTAAACTGGCGAAATTATGTTTTTATCATTAGATATTAGAATGAAAGACGATACTAATAAAGTGAATATTGCATAACACATAACAAAGAAGCTCATTGAAGAAGAAAAGTAACCAAGCTGAAGGCATACTAACACACCAATTGATTTAAGAAGCTCGGCCTTGAAACCTATTTTTTTTCCATCCAAGATAAAAGAATTGGTCACAGCCGCAAAAACTACTAAAATAATTACTGCAAAAATTTCATTAAAAACATAGCTCTGAACATTAAAAAGCATAATAACTGTCATAATATTGATAACTGTAAATTGAGTTCCAGCAAATATTTTTTCTCTAAATCCAATTTGTGGGTCATACTTTTCAAAGCTCGATAAATCATTTTTTTCAATTGGAAATTTTAAAGAAACATCCTTCGGTCTCCAACTTGGCGGTGAAAACCAGACCCTTATTTTATCTGACCATTTTTTTGTGTGATATGAATCAAAAATCATTTGATAAAATACTTCAATGTTGGCCCAAAACGGATTGAATGATTTCAATGGTTTAACAGTGCCATAAACAGGTTTTAAATCTGATCTTTCATCAATAAATGTTCCAAAAATTCTATCCCAAAGTATAAAAACACCTCCATAATTTGCATCTAAGTAATCATCGTTTTGAGCATGATGAACTCTATGATTTGAGGGCGTAACAAAAATATATTCTAAAAATCCAAGCCTTCCAATATGCTCAGTATGAACCCAAAATTGATAAATCATATTTAAGCCGGCAACAGCAACATAAATATGAGGAGGAATTCCAATAATAAACAAAGGAAGAAAAAATACCCATTTCCATAAAAAACCGGTGCTAGTTTGTCTTAAAGCGGTTGATAAATTAAAATCTTCTCCATGATGATGAACTACGTGAGTTGCCCAAAAAACTTTTATTTCATGATGAATTCTATGCATCCAATAATAGCAAACATCATATAGTACAAACGCAGATACCCATACCCACGCTTCTTCACTATTAAGTAATTTTAAATTATACTGTTCAGCAATAGTTTTATAAACCACATATTGAAACCCTAAACCCAAAATTGGAACAAATCGACTAATTAATCCTAAGGAAATACTAGTTATTGCATCATTAATACGATAATTGTTTTTCTTGGTAATTATTCCATAAGAAAACTCAATTAGAATAAGTCCAAAAAATACTGGAATTGACAATGTAATTAGTATTGAGGAGTCCATAACATAATTTATAAAACTTTTAAAGCTTTATGCCATTTTTTTGCATACCAAAATGTTCTTCCTTGAGAATCAGTCATTTTTTGTGTTTTTCCATAAAATTGCATCCAATTGTGAAATGCCTGATCTTGGTGAGATTTATTTTCATTCATCCAAGAATACAGTTCTCCACCACCTAAACTATAAGTGTCATGAATCTGTTCTATAACATGGTCTAAGAAGGGCTTATTTATGAGCTTCTTGAGCGGTTGAAATGGATTCTTATTCCATTTTCCTAAAATCTCAGCTCTTAGATAATTTCCCATTCCATTAAACCATTTCTGGTTCATGATTGCCGTATGTGCTGGTTTTAAAAAATCATGATGATTAACATTATCCATAATGTTTTCACGAAAAGCTTTTTCTTCATCAAAAACATCTGGTCCCCTGTTTGGATTCCAATCTTTAGATATACTTTTTCCAAACCTCCTTACATCACTCCAACAAAACCAAGAATTATCGCTCATGCGGAAGCGAATATGTCCATGCTTCCAGTGTTTATTTTTATACCCTCTTTTTTGGAAGTTTTTAAAACATCCTGTCATACCCAATGAAATAACAACTGGCTCATTATCAAAAAATAATTTTAATTCTTTGCCTCTACTTCTAGCTGAAATCTTTTTTCCTTCTAGATTAATTTCCTCAATGAGTTTTAGCTTATTTGTTTTTAAGAATGAAACATTTTCTATAGTTCTATTTTGATTAGTTTGAGTTACAAACTCTGCTGTTAATTTGACTTCAGATATTTCAGGCATTTTCTATTGTCTAGTAACAAAATCTTCAATATTTACATGTGGCACTTTTCTATCGTCTCCGCTTTTAGTTCCAATGTAAATATATCCCAAAATGTGATGATTTTTATCAAGATTAAAATATTTTGGAATATTTTCATTTAATGCGAGTTTTCCAGTTTTCCAGATAGCTCCATATCCTAAGGCATGTAAAGCTAATAAAATATTCTGAGTAGCTGCGCTAGTTGATAACATTTGCTCTATAGCCGGAACTTTAGGATGATCTTTAATTTCAGTTATTAAAACAATGACCATTGGAGCTCTAAAGGGAGCAGCTTTAGCTTTTTCAATAAACGCTTTATCATCCTGAAAATGATCATTAGCAAAATTTGTAAAAATTTTTGATAGCTCTTCTAGAGAGTCGCCCTTGAATTCTAAAAATTTACTTGGTCTTAACCATGCGTGGTCCGGTGCTCTGAGCGCAGACTGATATACAATATCCATCTCCTTTTTTGATGGAAATGGTGCTTCTAGATTTTTTGATGACTTTCTGCTTAATAAGTTTTTTATAGCATCCATAACAAATATTTTAAAAAATTATTTTTTAATAACAAATTATTGGGCAGAAATAATTTTTTCTAACGCCAAAATAAAATTTTTATCATCGTTTAAACATGGAATATAAGTAAAGGATTTTCCACCAGATTCCATAAAACTCTCTTTACCTCTCATACTAATTTCTTCAAGCGTTTCTAAACAGTCAGCAACAAATGAAGGACAAACAATACCAATATTTTTAACACCGTTATTTGGAAAATTTTCTAGTTCTTTATCCGTATATGGTTTTAACCAATATGGACTAACAACTGAGACTCTTGATTGATAAGTCATCTTCCAGTCTGAATTACTAAGATTTAACTTATCAGCTGTAAACTTTGATGTCATGTAAGTATTACACCTGTAACATTTGCAATATTCCTTACTGTCTACAGAGCAACAATTATCATGATCGTAACACTGATTGCCTACATCGCAAGACTTGGTAATATGTCTAACAGGAATTCCATGATAGCTAAAGATAAGCTTATCTAACCCATCCAAGTGCGGTTTTATAGAGCTAGCAAGAGAATCAATATAGTCTGGGTGATTATAGAAAGGTTCAATGAAAATTAACTGTAATTCAGGATATATTTTTTTCACTATTTTTTTTACCTCTTCATTAGTTGAAACGGTAGTTGATGAAGCATTGTGAGGATATAGTGGAATTACATGAAGTTCTTTAATTTTTTTCTCTTTAAATCTTAAAATTGATTCTTTAATTGATGGATACTGATATCTCATAGCAATATCAACATCCCAACCTGTTTGCATCGATAAAGCATCTGCTATTTTTTGCGTATTAATAATTAGAGGAGAACCATCTTCTTCCCATATTTCATCATAAGCTTTTTTTGCTTGAGAAGGTCTAAAAGGTAGAATAAATAATCTTAAAATAAGCTGTTGAAAGAACTTTGGAAAATCTAATACGTAGTCATCTGACATAAACTCTTCAAGATATTCTCTAACATGCTGTTTATCGGTGCTCTTAGGAGAGCCTAAATTTAATAATAAAACATTTTTCATACTTTTACGCTCGAAGAGTCAGGTCTAGTAAGGATAAATAGCGCTATTGAAGTACCAACAATTGCTAACAAAATATCCACTACTAAAATTTCATTTACAAAAATAGCACCTGAGAAAGAAATTATTATTAAAGGTATTGCACTCATTTTTGCTTTTTTGTTAATCGATCCATTATTTCTCCAATCTTGAATCATTTTCCCAAAAATTCTATGATTTAACAACCAAGTTTCTAGTTTTTTTGATGATCTAGCAAAAAACCATACTGATGCGATAATAAATGGTGTTGTTGGGACAATTGGTAAAAACAAACCAACAAATCCTAGAAAAAGAAAGATGAACCCTATTAGTATGTATATATAGTTTTTTATGATAATTTGCATTTACTCAATTAATTCAAATTAATTAATCGAAATGTAATACAGAAAAAATTAGTTTAGAAGAAATTCTACTTAGTTAATTAAATTAATTTGTTGCCTAATCATTAACATATTAAATACAGGAAACAACGTTTTGCCTTTTTGTTGACGAATATTCCACGCAAAGATGAATTGCAGCATAAATTTTATTTTAAAAAAACTTCAGTTTCTGCTAAAGAACCATCATTTTGAGCTGGTACAATTTCCATTAAATGACACATCATTTCATACAAGTGAACACTTTGTATTTGAGGACCATAAAAATTTTCTTTGAAAGCTGGTCCTCTAGCAATGAAAATACCATCCATTGATTTATAGTCAGGATCATAACCGTGTGACCCAGGAGATGGGCTTCTTCCTGGTTTTTGTATACTCCAACCTTCATCAGCAAGGAAAATTATAGGTTCAATTCTGTCATTATTATAGTAATTAAATTTTTCTGGAAAATCTTCTTTTTTAAACACTTGAGTATGATCAATGTTTTTAAGTTGTTGATAAACGTTTTCTATATCATTATCATTTGGACGAATTTCCATAAATGGACCTCCGCCAATAGTTACTACAGAATCTAAATCAATATAGTCAGCTATGTTTATTATTTGATCTATAGGAGTTTCAACCATTCCATGATCAGAAACAATTAACAAATTAACATCATTTAGTATACCTCTTTCTTCTAAGCCATTCAAAAGATGTCCTATTGCTTCATCGACTTCTATAATTGAATCGATAACTTCTGATGAATTTGGACCATATCTATGTCCAATAGTATCAACGATACTGAAATATGAAGCTAAAAAAGTTGGTTTATTTCTACCATCAAGATCTAGCCAATTTAAAAGTTGTTCCATTCTACTAATATTTGTTGGAGAATCGCTATAAACATAGTATTCTGAGGGTCTAATTCCTTGAATCTCAGCATCTGACATTGGCCAAAACATTATCATAGCTCTTTTCAACTGCTTTTCTACAGTAACCCAAATTGGTTCAGCTTGAATCCATTTACCATCTTGAGCTGCAACACTACCAGCTCCTATATAATAATATTCGTCAAATGATGGGTCATAGAAATAATTTGAAACTATTCCATGGTTTGAAGGATAATTTCCGGTAATAATACTCAGATGATTAGGGAATGTTTTTGATGGATAAACTGTTTTTAAACCATCTGCTTTTATTCCATTATTTATAATTCTATCAAAGTTTGGAGTTTCGACTTTATCAAAATAATCCCATCTAAAACCATCGACCGAAATGAGAATTAATGGTGTAGTCGGTTCAATATAATTATTTGAATTTTCAGATTTAATACTTTTATCGCACGATAACAAGAATAACAGAAAAAACCACATTAAAATTTTTGCATTTTTCATATATAAAACTAATTAATAGTTGATAATATTTCAAAAAATAAATCTTATATTTTAATTACGCTATAAACAAAATAATTCTTATTATTAACGGTGCGTAAAACAATTATCCTAATGACAGCATTGATGAGCACTTTTACTTTTGCTCAATCTTTTCCAAAGAAAACTGAATTTGATAAAAACTGGAGTAGTCCAAAAAAATTTCCAGATCATATTTTATTAAATTATTCTGATGATCCAGCTACAACAGTAAGTGTTACATGGAGGACTAGTTTAGAAATAAATAAAGGTTTTGGAGAGATTGCAATTGCAGAAGCAAATCCAAAATTTGTTTTAAACGCTGAAAGATTTATTGCTAAAACATCAAATCTAAAATATTCTAATGTTGTTAATCATTATTTAAACTCTAAAAAATCATTTAACAGCCTAAATCATAATTATCATTCGGTTACTTTTACTGATTTAGAACCGAATACAACCTATGCGTATCGTGTGGGCAATGGAAAACACTGGAGTGAATGGATTCAGTTTACTACAGCTCATGATACCAATGAACCCTTCTCTTTTCTTTATGTTGGTGATGCTCAAAACTATATATATGATTTATGGTCACGATTAATAAGAGAAGGATATAAAAAAGCACCTGAAGCTAGTTTTATTTTACACGCTGGAGACTTGATTGATGATGCACATAATGAAGAAGAATGGCATGAATGGTTTGCGGCAGGTGGATGGATTCATCGAACTCTCCCCTCATTAGCCGTTCCAGGAAACCATGAATATCGACCATTATATCAAAAGGATATTCCTATTAGAAAAAAAACATTATCTATTCAATGGAATCATCAATTTACCCTGCCCAATAACGGCGTTAGCGATCTTCTGGAAACAAATTACTTTTTAGACTATCAAGGGGTTAGGTTCATCGCATTAAATAGTAATGTTAAAATTGATGAACAAATGGATTGGTTAGAAACTGTTCTAAAAAATAATCCTCATCAATGGACAATTGCATTCTTTCACCACCCTTTATATTCCGCAACTACGAAAAGAGACTATCCAGAACGTAGAAAACGCTGGAAGCCATTATTTGATAAATATGGTGTAGATTTGGCACTTCAAGGTCATGATCATGCATATGCCAGAGGATCAGAAACCTTATATGAACAAAATTTAATTACAGGAACCAATGTTAAGGACGCAACAGGAACTGTCTATGTTGTTTCCGTTAGTGGTCCAAAACACTATGATGCTAAGCCTAGTTGGGATGAATATGAGCCTACAAGACACATGGCTGGTGAAAATAAACAACTCTTTCAGGTCATTTCAATAGACGGAAACAAATTATCCTATAAATCTTATACTGCCATTGGTGAATTATTTGATTCTTTTGACTTAATTAAAAATGAGAACGGTATTAATACGTTAATAAATAAATAAATTTTCTATTTATTGTTTCTAATCAAAATAAGCTCTAATTTGGGTTATGAACAAAAAAATTATTAAAAATGATTGTAAGTGTGACTGTTCTTGTTGCGATAATTGCTGTAAATAGTCTAGCTACAACACTCAGCACATAATTTTTGATTTTTGTAATGCCCAAGGGAAACAATTCCCGCTCCTACAAGTGTGAATAAAATTTCTCCAATTTCACCCAAATAATCATGTCCATAAAATGATGCAAACAAGAGAGTTCCTATACCAATAATTCCATATGAATAAACTTCATATTTTCCATGCTTTTTACATCCAAGAGATAATGCAATGATGCTTGATGGTATAACAAAGTAAAGAAGTGTTTTATGAAAATCTTCAGATCCTAGAAACGTAGCGGATATTGCAGGAAGAAAAATGACTGCAATAGGCAATAATAGGCAGTGTAATGCGCAAACCACTGAAAAACTTATTGCTATTTTATCATAATTAATATTTACAGCTTGTTTCATAAGTTTATAATATTTAATTCTTAAGATTTAGTAAAGTATTTATTTAAAAATTTCTTTAATGGCTGTAATAACTTCTGCTGGAGTCTCTTCTTGAACAAAATGTCCTGCTTGTGTTTTT
The DNA here is from genome assembly GCA_902624275.1 of uncultured Fidelibacterota bacterium. GTDB lineage: Bacteria > Fidelibacterota > Marinisomatia > Marinisomatales > Marinisomataceae > Marinisoma. The sequence continues at coordinate 10,921 of CACNWW010000006.1, read as the reverse complement.
ACAACTTTTGCCTGAGGTAATAACCTTGAAGTTCTTCTTCTTAACTTCCACATCACAGGATCATTCATACCCCAAATAATTTGAGCAGGACCGTTATATGAACCTATATAGGCCTCAATTTTTTGTTCAAGTGCTACGCTTGGATGATGCATACTATTAGGAACCATTCTTGCAAGTGCCAATGGACCACAATTATCTGTTATATTTCTAAAGGGATATTTATATGCTTTCATTGTATTCGAATCAAAAGATCCAGGAACATGAGCAAAACGATTTAAGAATGACAATGGAAAATTTAATCCCCTGAACAATAAACTACTTATAAGCGGCACTTGTGAAAGACTATGGAACCAAGTGGGCTTAAATCCATCTTTTGGAGCGGTTATTGCTGTATTCATCACTACCAGCCCATCAATTTTCTTTCCAGCTTTCATTGCGCCTGCTATTCCTATCATACCACCCCAATCATGTACAACAAGACCAATTTTTTCTTCTTTTATTGTCAAAAAAAATTTTGCCATCCATTTACTATGAGCTTCAAGTGAGTGTTCGTGGAGTTTTACTTTTTCAGAAAATCCAAAACCAATTAAATCAGGAATAATATATCTGTGAGAATCATCAAGTCCATCTAAGACTTTTTTATATAAATATCCCCACATAGGATTTCCATGCACCATAACGATAGGTTTGCCTGCACCTTTTTCCATGATATGCATTTCTTTTCCAACATTTATCCATGAATGATTATATGGAAGTTTTTCAAGCAGCCAATTTGGTATTTTGTTACTCACTTTTAATGCTAATCAGCTTGAGGTATATCGGTTGAAAGACTTCCATGTTTAGCATATCCATGTTTACGATATTGCGATATATCATACGTTTTGTAATAACCATTTCCTACACTTTCTAGTTCTTCAAATGGATAATATGCTACTAAATCACTGCTATTATAGTCTGTCGCTGGGTTTGGGATTCCATTATTATAAAGTGAAAGAATCTCAGATTGACCTAAAACAGTTCTCCAAACAGCAAATTCATCATAATATGCACTAAAGGTATGATGATCTTCATTCCAAGTAAAACCGTTTAATTGCCATAATCTTTCTGTTAAACTTGTCGTATCAAAACCTGTTCCAAAATTATAATCAATATCCAATTCACCATTTATATAAACCTTGTATTGACCTGTTGAATGATCAATAGTTGCAGCTATATGATACCATGTATTTTTAACTAGTTCAGCCGAACCTGTGATTAAATGTCGAACATCATTCTTAGAATATAAATATAAATAGAGATTTGGACCTGTACCATCTCCCTTAGAATTTGAAACACCAATACGTAAAGCTCTTGGAAAATTACTATTATCGGTTAATTGATTATGTACAAAAATTCCTGCTTCTCCTGAATCACCGTTTGTCCACCAATCACCAACATTTTTTACCCAGAAACTAACCGTTGTTTGTGAGTCAGGTTTACCCATAGTGGGCATAATTTCCCGAAAATCTGCAGCTTCATGATCTAAAAATAAACTTTTGCTATTTCCATAAGTACCACTTTCATTTCTCTTAAAAGTAAAATTCAATGATGAGGCATTATTTCCTTGGGAATCTTCAATATAAAACCTATACCTACCATGTTGCTCAGTAGTAGTATCCATCAAATCGTGGTGATCGCCATTACCACTACCAAAAAACCAATCTGGATCAGGTGGACTATATGTAAATCCACCACTTCCAACATTTGAACGTGACCAGAGAGTTATCCAGCTTTCATTACCCCAACCTGCAGAGGCACCTGGTAAATCATAGTTTTCATCAATTTGCACACTTAAATTGACAGCGGAATCTGCATTCCATTGTAGATTATAAGACTGTCCAATTATTAATTCTTCATCTGATGGTGATTCACCAGGAAAAATAAATGTAAAGTCAGAACCAGGAGCAGAAATTACCTCGTTTGAGAAGGAAACACCAACTTCTGCAGTAGGATCAGTTCCTCTTCCTGTTTTATCGCTATACGAACCATTTTCAAAATCATAGTAAGCTCTTAGATGATCTGTTTGAACTTCATGAGCTAAGGTAGCATTACCTGAATTATAAAGTTGATTTATTTGGGTATCAGTTAAAGCTTCATCCCAAATAGCAATCTCATCCATCCAACCACCAAAACTATGCGATGAACTACTATTTAGAGGTGCGTCACCTATCCACCATTCTCTACTTGATGCATAATAATTTATATTTGAATTATAAGATTGAGAAATTTCTAAGACTCCATTGACATACCCTTTTATAGTCTCGTTGTTTGCGTCAATGACATAAGCAAAATGGTTCCACCCTTGACTATCACTAAAAGAAGTGCTTCCAGTAAAATCATAATCATTTGAATCTTTTCTTAGCATAATCTTCAATCTTCCACCATTATTAAAACCAACTCTACCGTAAATTGCATTTTCTGAATCACTATTTGAATGAATAAGAATAGAGCCACCAGGGTCATCATCAATTTTAAACCAAACACTGATTGTAGCGGAACTATTAACTTTACCAAGTTGATCATCTACTTCAGGAAGCTTTAAGTAACTTCTACCATTAGATTCAGGTTCAAAATATGCTGAACTATTATTAGTATCAGAATAATCAGGACTTTGAGTAGAATTTGTTCCATATGTGGCGGTATTATTATTACCAGATAAGTCGCTAAATGAAGTACCATTATCGTCAAAATCCCAATATCCAACTAACCCATTTGGAAAATTAGATGGAATTAATGCGCCGCTATGAAGTTGCGCTACCTCACTATCAGCCAAAGCTCCATCCCAAATTGCTGCAAAGTCAACTTCAGCATTCAAATCATCTGCATTATTCCAAGGAGTTAATCCTAAATAAACATCTGTATTACTATTACCAAATGTATTACCAAAGGTTTTTGAAGCTATTAAATCTCCGTCAAAATAGACACTAGCTTCCATTGTTGTAGCATTAAGCGTAGTTGCGTATGTATGGAATTGATTATCTCCTATATAATTTGTTAAATCAAAATCTGATAATAGAAACTCACTGCCATAGAATTCCAAACCAAGCTTTGGTATACCGTTTACGGTATTTATATAAAAATAAAATCCTTGATTTGTTGATCCTTGACCTGTTGATAATAATGAACCATCAGCATTGCTTGAAAGGCCACCATTGTCGTCCAAACCATCAATTTTCATTCTAGTAAAAATTGAGAAATATGAACTTAAATCTATTGCACTTCCTAAATTTATATAATCATGCTCACCAGCAAGACTAATTGCATCAGCTTCAGTGGAGGATTGATTAACTTCAATATACACCCGTACTGTATTACTTACTTGAATTCCATCGGATACATTAAAACTAAAACTGTCGTGACCAATAAAACCGCTAGAAGGTTCATAATTTACGGAATTACCTGAAAGAGTTGTTGAACCATTTGATACATCTGAAACAATTTGATAAGTTAGATTGCTACTGTCAATATCAACAACACTTTCTGCAAGATTAATAGATACAGATTGATTTTCATTTGTTGATACATAAATACTAACATCATCTTCAGCGTCAACTAAAGTACTACTATCTCCTGGAGCAGTGGGTACAAAATCTGCACCATTATTAGTTGAAGGTGTATTTCTTCCAGAAAAATCCTTGATACTTCCATCTAATCTGTAATGAAACATCATACCAGTAGGTTTAACTTGAGATGGACTCTCCCAGTTACCATTATTATATAGCTCTGATATCTCCGTTTGAGTTAGTGCATTTCTATAAAGTACAAAATCATCAATCCAGCCTTGCATATATTCCGATGTGCCATTCCCTTTGGCAAAAACAAAATCTTGGGGATTATCAAACATCTGAGTACTACTTTGAATTGAATGTTGATCTTCTAAAACACCATTAATATAAAGAGTAATAGCATTATCATCTTTTTGAACAACAACATGATTCCAGCCGCTAGATGATGTAAAAATTGAGGTGCTTTCAAGAATATTTTCAAAACCATCTGAAGTTGAGGTAGAAACACGTATTTTATTATTATCATTTGCTCTTCTTATTGTAAATCCATTATCGCTACCTTCCAAATAACCTTTAGCTAGTAAACCAGCCCATGAACTACTTGACTCAAAATTTACCCACATTGATAAACTATAATTAGTCAAATACCTAAGTTCTGAATTATTGAAAACAGTGAAAGAGTCAATACCTTCGAAATACAATGATTGTGAATTAATATTAGTTGTTACAATTGGAGCATCATTAACTGGAACAACAGTAATTGTAATTGTTGAAATATTGCTATCATTAAGACCATCATTAGCTTTGTAAGTGATTACTTCAACACCATTCCAATCTTGATTAGGAATATATCTCAAAGTTGAACCTTCCAGGTAGGTATTTCCATTGCTTGCAAATTGAACTAAGTCATAAGATAAATTATCTCCATCAGGATCAAATCCATCTAAAGTAATATCAATTTGTCTATTAGATGTAGAAACATAATCTAAATTAAATCTATTTTCATCAATTGTAACATTAATATCATTTGTTGATGGGGCACTATTACCTCCTCCTCCTCCTGAAACAATATTAAAACAACATCTCCCATAGGCAGTTGCATTTAACATTGATTTTATATTGATACCTAAATCATTTCTTGGAGTTTGATTTTCTGTATCAAAAACATATGAATTTCCAACATAATTCTCAGTAATAGTACTCAAAACGTTTGAAGGATTATTTTGAAATAATTCAATTTTAACTCCTCGAGCAGTATGAGTATTAGTCCAATTAAGGGTTATTTCATCACCAACCGTATAATTAGAATTAAATGAAGTGGTTAATTCAATTTCTTGGTTCTGTACTAACCAGTCACTTTGAAGGAAACTTACAGAAGTTGTAACGTCTTCAGCTACCTGAACAGATTTGACTGCATTATAAAGCACCAGGTTATTAGATGTTAATAAATCCACTTCGATAAGCGTACTACCTTTTGGTACAGTCTCTGAATAAGTATTTTGTGAGTTCAAATCTAAAGTAAGCGGTGTACCACTATTTATTGTAATACGCGCACAGCAATAATCTTGTTTAAGGGATTCTGATGGTTGAATTAAGTTGTTATTATTATCAACATTAATATCCATTTTAGGACTGTCGACACTTTTAAGCTCTTTACTATAAAAACCAGTATACTTAGGATTCAATGTTTCATTACTTGAGTTATTATCATCGTTATTCTGGTTTGTATTATCAGAATTAATTTCTGACTGATAATCAAAAGTGAGACTTAACTCACCAAATGACTGACGATTTTTATCTTCACAAGATGAGGTTAAACCTATGAGAACAAAACTGAAAAATATGAATCTAAAGTATTTAGCTATCATGGACCTGTTATTCCTATGTCAAGTATTCCTGTTCCAGATCCGCCACCGCCAGATCCGCCACCGCCAGATCCGCCACCGCCAGCAAGCAATAATAATAACAACAACCCTCCAACAATTAGTAACATATTATTACTGCCACCTTCATCAGAATCATCTGAATCAATTTCAACGGGTTGCTGCTGAATTAAAACCTGTTCTTCAACAATTGTAATATTAACAAGATATTCTTTTGAATAAGTAATACCATCGTAAATTCTGTAAGAAAAACTATCCTTTCCGCTTACACTTCGTAATGGTGTATATCGAAATGCGCTAAGAGAAGTTTGTTGTAATCTTCCTTTTTTTGGATTTGAAATTAATTCAATTTTAAGATTATCATTATCTCTATCGAACAGACTTACCACAAATGTAGAACTATCACCTTGAGTTACTGTTACTACCTTATCTTGACCCTCAGGTGAATTATTTATAATGGTTAAATCTATATATCCTGGTACGGTATATGTTCCATCTGTGACTCTAAAAATTAGTTGATCTTCACCAACATAATTTTTGTTGGGATTATAAATAACATTTTTACCATTTAATCTTGCAGCTCCGTGCTGAGGTTGATTTACTAATTCAAATTGTAAGGCATCTCCATCTTGATCTTTAGCATTTAAAGTAATAGTAAGTGGTTTTGAATGCGTTAAAGTTAAAGACTGATTTTGAGGTACTGGTGGATATAAATTAGTTGGAGCAGTCGTAATTAATTTTTGATTAGCAGGCAGTGGAATTTCAGTTGAAAATGCTCCATTAAATAATTCAATCATAAGTTGGTTAAATATTTGCTCTGCTTCTTCGGATAATAGATCATCTCCTCTAAATAATTTAGTTACGGTGTAAAAATTCTCCCCTGATTCAATATTAATTAATTCAAATTTGATTTGAATTCTTTCACCTAATCCTAGCAAATCTCTATAAATCATGTATTTTGCATTCGCTAACTCTCCAAGGGTTATTGCACATGAATTATCTGTACACTCACTTAAGTCCTCTTGAGCTTGTTGTTCCCTTAAAATTGCTTCAAATTGACTTTGAGCAACCTCAGAAAAATTAATTGACCATTCATAAGCTTTTGTTAAGCCGATAGTCTTCGAAAAAGAAGATTGTATAATATTCTGTACTGCATTTTTCTCTATATCAGATAGGGTATCAATTTTGATTTTTGATTTGTAATCAACACCCACTCGGAAAAGATCATTCGAACTCTGAGACCATATAATTGTCTGAAATAATATTAATAGGAGTAGTTTAAAATATAGTCTCATAATCTTTTTCAAGTTTTTCTAAATCTTCTACCATAGTTCTACCGCCATGCACCCAAAGAATTTTTCCATCTGTACCAATAACGAAGCTTACAGGTAGTCCGGTTGGAACATTAGGATTTTCATCGCTTACACCATAAGCTTTTGTTACAATACCATAGTTGTCCATTAAAATAGGAAATGGAATATTAAATCGCTCCATTACTTTTTGAACATCTTCAACGGTTTCCCTTCTATCAACAAAAGGAAAACTAAATTCAGCATAATCTATTAAGACCATATTTATTGAATCAATATGTTTATTATAAAACGTAATTAAATCAGGAATTTCTGCTAAACATGGAGAGCAATGCGTATTGAAAAAATTAATAAATAATGGCTTTTCTAGGTTTTTTGATAAATAAAAATCATTATTATTTGTATCAAAAAGAAAAAATCCTGGTGCTTTTGACCCTTCTTTAACAAGCTGTGCATTTAAACTTCCTAACATAATCATTATCATAACTAGTCTAAAGAAGTACATCAACAATCTCCTTTCCTGCTTGCTCAAATAGTACAGGTAAGCCTTTAGCTGCTTTACTATAGGCATTTTCATATGAACGATAACTGGTTGCTTTTACCAGTCCAAGCTCTTTAACAAAGATACTATTATTCGTAGAGGTATTCTTTAGCACAATGACAGGATTAAATTCTATTTTAAATACATCTATTGGCTCTTCTGAGGTAGAAATGGTATTTAATGAGCGCTTCATCTGATTATAACGTACCTCTAAAATATATGGAGCTTGTTTACTGGTAGAAGTTTCAACACTCATTTTTTGAAAGATAGCTTGCAGAGCAAAATTTGTAAGACTTCTTGCTTCTTGCAAAAGGTACGAATCGCTAATTTGATAGGACAATCCTAATAGTAAAGGTTGTTTTTCAACTGTAATAGCAGTTGTTGGATTGCTAAATAATGCACTATCAAACAATTGATGATTACCTACCATATACTCAATTGGTACTTCAACATCAATTGTTACAGGATAATCTTTTACATTCACATCCAGCCATTGTTTGGTAATGCTTCCCTCTTGATTTGTCATTTCATTATTAAATATACTTCCTTGCACTTTTAAACCTGCGATAGGTTTATTGGCAGTTGATTGAACTACTTTTAAAACAACGGTTGGATTATTATTTATATGATTCATTATAGGCTCTGATAATTCAATTGAAACAGAAATATCAGACAACAACTGATCGTATTCAGATACAATCTTACCTAGAGCTTGAGCATATTGAGTGGATAATCTGGCATCAATTCCCTCAATTCTTCCAATATTTATCAATTCAATATAAAACTGGTCCAGTTGATTTAATCGATTTTGAAAACTATCAACTCCTTCAAACATTTTTGCTACCTGAATTAATAATCCTCTTACTTTTTGCTCCTGATTATTAAAAAAAGATTGTTTGCTTAATGCAACAACCACCATATGCTGCTTATTTGAGCATAGACTTGAATATTCTATAGTATAATCACTGATGTTTTGAGAAGTAAACGTACGTACAGTACTGGAAGATTTTTGCAAAAATTTACTTCGATTAGCTTTGATTGTCTCATTGGTGGTAATCAAAGCAGTAGATTCAATGCGGGTATTAAGTTTTGAAGAAAGGTTTTCTAAGGCTTGCTTAGATGCACTATCTACTGCTTGGTTACTACGAAAACGTTTAATTTTGGATGTACCTACTCCATACCAATAAGATGAGTCATCAGTGTACCGATTTAGAATTTCAGTGCAATCAGAACTCTGAGCAACTAACCCCGTACACAATACCAGGATTGCTAGAAATCGCATTATTTTTTATTCAAATGCAGAATCTAATTGGTCATTTACTCCATCTAGAAAATTATCTAATGAAGCACTACTGGAAGCTTCTTTTTGTCTATTTAGCTCCGCTTTAACAGCTGCTACAGCATCTTTGAGATCTACTGATACTAATGCAAAAGATTGATATCCTTCTACTCCACCTACCATTTTTGGGCAAAGATAGTATTTTTCAATACTCATACCTTGAATAAGTTCGCTTACTACAGTTTCTGTAACCTGAGTTACTTCTCTTGCAAAAGCAGTAGCATTTTCCCTTTCAACGGCGTTTATAACGTTGTTGACTTGAACGTTAATAGAATTTGCTAACTTGGTTCTAGCATCTGTTTCCGCTTTAGTTCTACTGAACGCTAAATCTCTAGATTCTCCAGTACCAACCGCTTCATCACTTCCTGGGTTAGAAAACCATTTTGGAGCATCTACAAGACAATTTTTAGCATTATCTTGAGAAGTATCTTGAACTAATTTAGTAGAAACTCCACTTGAATTTGAACCACATGCAACTATAAAAAATACGATTAAAGCATAATTAAAAAATTTCATAAAAAATTCCTCCCTTTATTAATTAGATTAAGAAATTTACAAAAGATTTTAGAGCTTAAGTTAAAGATTTTGAATAAATCTTACTTTTCATTAAGCCCATAATAAAATGGTAACAAAGGGCAACCGAAGTTGCCCTTTATTTGTTGTCAATCGAACGTTTTACTGTCTAAGTGGGCGATACTGGATTCGAACCAGTGACCCTCTGCGTGTCGAGCAGATACTCTAACCAACTGAGCTAATCGCCCTAAGTTTTTATAAAAACAAATTCAATTCAATAAAGACATTATTGAATTCCATTTCGTCTAGACTATGATAATATCCAATATTCATTCCAAGTTTATTTTTGATTGGTAAAGTTGCACCAATCATAAGACCATAATCAGACTCTTCAATTTCTTCAGTAAATGACTCTGTAAAGTCATCAGCTTGTATTTCTTCAGTTAACTCATAAAGAACAGAATATACTGGTCCTGTCCATAAAGAAAAATTATCGTTATCAAACAATGTATATGACATCCAAAATTCAATACCTTCGTATCTGGTTGACATTTCATGCTCACCATACCATTCATCTTCTCCATCATCAAATGATGGCCTATTATTTTCCCTTCCTTCATCCTCATCTGTATCGACTTCAATATCAAAACATTCTCTATTGTCTTCTTCATCCCAATAGCAATAAGGTTCATCATAACCATTCTCTGCTGTGAATCCCCTCTGACTTAAACCCATTCCAATAGATAACTTATCAGTAATTTTATATCCAAATCCTAAATTGGATCCTAGTAAATTAGTAGCGCCCTCATCAATGCTAGTATTCATTGAAGTAACCCCTCCATAGAGACTCCATTTAGAAGTTTCTTGAGCAAAAACAAGTGTTGTGCTTAATACAAGTAGTATAAAAAAGTTTTTCATTATATTTATCATTTCATTTATTTAATAATACACTATCTAATCACTAATAGAAAGTATAAATCTATCAAACATTTTATCTGTCATAATTTTGCGTAAAAATATACCGATTCTACTGTATGCCCCCGCAGCATATCTTGTTTTTGGATTTCTTGAATCAATAGCTTTATTAATAACCTTGGCAATAACAATTGGATCAGATTGATTTGACAAAATATCGTTTCCAGTGTCTGTTACAGGCTCTCCATAAAGATGTTGATAGGGTGAGTTTTCTCGATATTTGTCCATGTATGTTTTTGTTACACTAGAAAAATTGGTATTAATAGCACCAGGCTGTACAACAACTACGTCGATATCAAATTCTTTAAGTTCTACTCTAAGTGCATCCGACCAACCTTCCAAAGCATGTTTTGTTGACAAATACCATCCAGCTAAAGGTCCATATGTTTCTCCTAAAACTGAACTAATATTTATAATCAATCCACTTTCTTTTTTTCTCATATGAGGTAAAACTGCTTTAGTAACCCTAGCTAAACCAAAGAGGTTAACATCGTATTGATAGTAAATATCTTCCATGGATACATCTTCAATAGCACCATAAACACCTAATCCGGCATTATTGACAAGTACATCAACTTGACCATGTTCTAAAATTATTCGATCAATTGCATTATCAATATGCTCTTGATTTGTAACATCCATTTCAAGAGCTATTCCTCCAATATCATTAAGATATAAATTTTCTTCAATGAGAATATCTCCTCCATATACAATATGACCTTTATCGATTAGATATTGAGCAGTAGATTTTCCAATTCCGTGCGCAGTCCCAGTAATTAGAATTACTTTTGGATTTTCTTCTGCAAGAACAGTTC
>CACNWW010000005.1 GCA_902624275.1 uncultured Fidelibacterota bacterium | reverse complement strand
TACAACATTAAATCCATCTTCATCTAAAGTTTCAGCCGGTTCGTAATCACTAGTAAACTTAGCTGTACCATTAAATCGTGATTTTTTATCCGATTCCTCCGCAATACGAGTAGCTGTACCACCGATATGGAAAGTTCTAAGAGTCAGCTGAGTACCTGGCTCTCCAATACTTTGTGCAGCAATAATACCAACAGCAGTACCTTTTGTGACAAGCTTTCTTCTAGTTAAATCCCAGCCATAACATTTGGCACAAACACCCCTTCTTGATTCACATGTAAGAATTGATCTTATTTTTACACTATTAAAATTATTTTCAACTATAATATCAGCCAACTTTTCGTCAAAAATATCTCCAGGCTTAACAACAACTTCTCCGTCAATAACAATTTTTTCAGAAGAAGTTCTTCCTAATATACGCTCTCCAAGGGATTCAACAATTTCTTCACCTTCTTTAAGATCAGATACTGTGATTCCATTAATTGTTTTACAATCATCTTCATAAATAGTAACATCTTGAGCAACATCAACTAGTCTTCTTGTTAAGTAACCAGCATCTGCAGTCTTAAGAGCTGTGTCAGCTAAACCTTTTCTGGCACCGTGAGTGGATATAAAGTACTCCATTACAGAAAGACCTTCTTTGAAGTTAGACTGAATAGGACTCTCAATAATTTCTCCACCTCCAATCATGGATTTTCTAGGCTTAGCCATCAATCCTCTCATGCCAGCAAGCTGTTTGATTTGGTCTCCACTACCTCTAGCTCCTGAATCAGATGAAATATACAATGCATTAAAACCTTGATCATCTGATCTTAAGCCATCCATCATAACTTCAGCTACATCACTTGTAGCTTTTGTCCAAACATCAATAACTTTGTTATATCTTTCACCTTCGGTTAAAACATGCCTATCAAAACGCTCTTGTATTTTATCTACTTCTTGTTCTGCTCTTTCAATTATATCATGCTTTGCATCAGGAATGATAACATCGCTTATTGAAATCGATACTCCACTCATAGTAGCAGTTTTGAAACCAATATCTTTTAAATCATCAAGAAGTTGTACTGTTCGTTGATTTCCGGCTTTAACAAAAGATTCACCGATGATGAAACTAAGTTTTTTCTTTGAAACAATTTCATCATAATAGCCTAATTCATCTGGAATAATAGAATTAAATATTGCTCTTCCTGCAGTAGTATTTTTATGCCAAACACCATTATGTCTTACATTTATAATTGCATGCATAGCAACTTTACCATTATCATGTGCAATTTTAACTTCGTCAATTGATCCAAATGACATTCCTTCACCAATCTGACCTTTTTTGTCTCTAGTTAAATAATAACAACCTAAAATCATGTCTTGTGAAGGTAATGTAATAGGTTTACCGCTAGCTGGATGTAAAACGTTCTGACTTGCCATCATTAAGACTCTTGCTTCTAATTGAGAAGGTATTGATAAAGGAACATGAACAGCCATTTGATCTCCATCAAAGTCAGCATTAAACGCTGAACAAACAAGTGGGTGGACTCGAATAGCTTTACCATCAATAAGAATAGGCTGGAAAGCAATAATACCCAATCTATGAAGAGTAGGAGCACGATTCAACAATACTGGATGATCCTTAACAACACTTTCAAGAATTTCATAAACAAATGATTCTTTATTTTCAATCATAAGTTTTGCACTTCTTGGAGTTGCAGCTAAATCTCTTCTTATTAATTCTCTAATTAAATGCGGTTTAAATAATTCTAATGCCATATTCTTCGGAATACCACATTCAGTCATTCTTAATTCTGGACCAACTACAATAACTGATCTACCAGAATAATCAACTCTTTTACCAAGAAGATTTTGTCTAAATCTACCCTGCTTACCTCTAAGCATGTCAGAAATTGATTTCAATGGTCTCTTTGAACCACTTCTAATAGCAGTTTTACGCTTTGTATTGTCAAAAAGTGCATCAACAGATTCTTGGAGCATTCTTTTTTCATTTCTTAAAATTACTTCAGGTGCTTGAATATCCATCAATTGCTTTAATCTATTATTTCTAATAATAATTCTTCTGTATAAGTCATTAAGATCACTAGCAGCAAATCTTCCACCTTCTAATGGAACTAAAGGTCTTAACTCAGGAGGCATTACAGGTAAAATTGAAACAATCATCCATTCTGGCTTATTATTTCTATCTTGAGCAAAATCTTTAACAACTTTAAGTCTTTTGAGAGCGTCTTCTCTTTTTTGTTTTGATTTTGTTGTTGAACTTATTGTTTCAAGCTCCTGTTTAAGCTCTAATAAATCCATTTCAGTAAGAGCATCTTTAATGGCTTCTCCGCCCATGGAAGCCTGGAAATATGATTCTTCTTCTCTTTCTTCCTGTGAGGCTGCGTCGTATCCAAATTCTTGGTCTAGTTCCAGGAAAGCTTCCTCATCAATCAATTCAAATCTTTTGTAACCACTCTTACCAGGATTAATTACTAGGTAATTTTCATAATAGATGACGCTTTCTAATTGTTTTGCGCTTTTACCTAAAATATAACTTAGCTTACTTGGTATTGATTTTAAAAACCAGATATGCACTACTGGAACAGCTAAAGTTATATGCCCCATACGGTTTCTTCTTACTTTTTTAGTTGTTACTTCAACTCCACATCTATCACAAATAATACCTCGATAACGAATACCTTTATACTTACCACAGTGACATTCAAAATCTTTAACAGGACCAAAGATTTTTTCACAAAATAAACCATCTTTTTCAGGTTTATAAGATCTGTAGTTGATTGTCTCAGGTTTCAATACCTCGCCAAAAGATCCTTCAAGAATCTTTTCGGGAGAAGCTAGTTTAATTGAAATACTATTTTTTGCTTTATACATCTATAATTTCCTTTAATCTAAAGTTATATCAAGACCGAGGCCTTGAATTTCCTTCATGAATACGTTAAATGCTTCTGGAGTAGTAGGATCTGGTAAATCTTCACCTTTTACTAATGCGCTGTACACCTTAGATCTACCTTCAATATCGTCTGATTTGATAGTCAATATTTCCCTTAGTATATGAGCGGCACCATAAGCTTGAAGTGCCCACACCTCCATCTCACCGAATCTTTGTCCTCCAAATTGTGCTTTTCCACCAAGAGGCTGCTGGGTTACAAGAGAATAAGGTCCTGTTGAACGAGCATGCATTTTATCATCAACCATATGGTATAATTTCATCATGTATTGATATCCAACTAGTACAGGATTGTCAATTTTTTCACCAGTTAAACCATCGTACAAAGTTACCTTACCTGAATCAGATAAACCTGCTTCTTTCATTTTGGCAGCTACTTCTTCAGGAGTTGCTCCATTAAAAACTGGAGTAGCATATTTTTCTCCAAGAATTTTTCCAGCCCAACCAAGCATGGTTTCATACAATTGTCCCAAGTTCATTCTAGAAGGAACACCCATCGGATTTAAACAAATATCGACCGGTGTACCATCTTCTAAATATGGCATATTTTCTTCAGGAACTATTGTCGCAATAACACCTTTATTTCCATGCCTACCGGCCATTTTATCACCAATAGAAATTTTTCTTTTGTTAGCAACATAGACTTTCGCAAGCTTTAGAATTCCAGGTTGTAATTGATCTCCTTCTTTAAGCTTAAAAATATCAGTTTCTAGTTTATCTTCTAATTCATTTAAATGTTTATTGAATGAATCAAAGATCAATTTAATCTTTTCCCAAGATTTAGGACCTGAAATCCAAGGCTCTTCAAGAGAAAATTGTTCAAAATTGAAAGTGCTGATTTTTTTCAAGGTTAATTTTGTTCCCTTTTTAACAAGTACTTTGTCGTTTTTGTCTTTAATACCCAAAGAAGATTTGTCTTTAAGAATTCCAATTAGCAATTTATCTCTAGATCCTCTTAGTTCTCTTTCATTATTTCTTTTATCATTTTGGAGTTCTTTAATAGCTTTATTTACTTCAGCCCTAGACTGCTTAGACGTTTTTTCATACAAATCAGTTTTGATGACAACACCCTTTACACCAGGTTCAGCTTTTTTAGAAGCATCTTTAACATCTCCTGCTTTTTCACCAAAAATTGCACGCAAAAGTTTTTCTTCTGGAGATGGATCAGTTTCTCCTTTTGGAGTGACTTTACCAATAAGTATATCATCTTCATTTACAATTGCACCTACACGAATTAGTCCATTTTCATCTAATTGAGCAGTTGCATCTTCACTTACATTTGGAATTTCAGGAGTTAACTCTTCTTGACCTCTTTTGGTATCTCTAACTTCAAGCTCAATTTCGTTTACATGAATTGAAGTGAAGACATCTTCTCTTACAAGTCTTTCATTAATAACTATAGCATCTTCAAAGTTGTAACCATTCCAAGGCATAAAGGCTATCATAACATTTTTACCTAAAGCTAGTTCACCACCCTGTGTAGAAGCTCCATCAGCAATAACATCATCTTTTTTCACATTATCACCAACTTTGACGAGTACTTTTTGATTGTAACAAGTATTTTGGTTTGATCTAGAATACTTAATGAGATCAACGGTACATAAATCTTCATCCGCTTTTAAAAGAGATCCATCTTTATAATTACTATCTTTAATTACAACTTTATTTGCATCTACATATACAACTTTTCCGCTAACAGGTGAAAGCAAAACAGATTTTGAATCTCGAGCAACAACTTTTTCCATTCCTGTACCAACTATTGGAGAATCAGTTTTTAACAATGGAACAGATTGACGTTGCATGTTTGAACCCATTAGAGCTCTATTTGCATCATCATGCTCAACAAAAGGAATAAGCGCAGCAGCTACACTAAGAATTTGGTTTGGTACGATATCTGAGTATTGTACATCTTCAGAGTCTACAATAGGAAAATCGCCTTTTGAACGAACTCTAACTTTAGATTCTGAAATAAGATCATTTTTATCTGACTCTAAGCCTGATTGAGCAATATTTGCCCTATCTTCATCATCCGCTGATAAGTATTCAATAGAATTTGTAATTTTCTTACTATCTATTTTTCTGTATGGTGCTTCAATGAAACCATGTCTATTAATTTTAGCCATTAATGCTAAAGAAGAAATCAAACCAATGTTTGGTCCTTCAGGAGTTTCAATTGGACACAACCTTCCATAGTGAGTATAATGAACGTCTCTTACCTCAAAACCAGCTCTTTCTCGAGAAAGTCCACCAGGACCTAAAGATGAAATTCTTCTTTTGTGAGTAATCTCTGCTAGTGGATTAGTTTGATCTCCAAATTGTGATAATTGACTGGTTCCAAAGAAAGTATTTATAACTGTAGTTACTAACCTTGAATTGATTAAATCTTGTGGAGTTATTGTTTCTGACTCTCGAAGATTCATTCTTTCATAAACAGTTCTTACCATTCTAGCTAAAGCGGAGTTAAACTGTACCTTTAATTGTTCGCCAACAGTTCTAACTCTTCTATTTCCCAGGTGGTCTATGTCGTCTGGAGCTCTTAAGCCTTTTCTCATTTGTATTAAATACTTTAAAGTAATTAAAAAATCATCATGAGTAAGGACTGAATCATTTCCAGAATTATTTAAATTAAATTGTTTATCTAACCTATATCTACCTACCTGACCTAAATCATATTTTTTAGGAAAGAAAAACATTCTATTAATGAATTTTTCAGCAGATTCTGGGCTAGGAGCTTCACTGCCTCTTAGAAGTAAATAAACTTTCATTAATGCTTCTTCAGTAGATTTTGTTGGATCTTTTTGAATAGTGTTATGAATCATCATACTATCAATGTTATTTCTTACATCAACAACTTTAATTGATTCTGTTTTATTCTTCCTTAATATACTAATTGTTGATTCATTTAATTCTTTTCCACTTTCAATAAAAAGCTCTCCGGTTTCGTGATCTATGATATCTTCAACAACAACATAATGACTCAATTTTTCCAAATCAATTTTTGATGGATCAAGATTAAGGATTAATTCAAAAGCATTATAAATATCTTCATCTGAACTAAATCCTAAAGATCTCAAAAGCATTGTAGCTGGGAATTTTCTTTTTCTGTCAATAATTGTAAAAAGAACATCATTAATATCGGTTGTAAAATCTATCCATGAACCTCTAATAGGAATAATACGCGCATTATAAAGTTTTGCACCATTAGGATGAAATTTTTGATCAAAAAATGCACCTGGTGATCTTTGAAGTTGTGTAACAACAGTTCTTTCAGCTCCATTGATAATAAATGTTCCTTTGTCTGTCATATAAGGGATATTACCAAAATAAACATCTTGATCAATTACTTGAGCGAACTTCTTTTTGTCTTTTTCATCAGTAATTTTAAGACGAAGTTGAACTGTTAAAGGAACACTGTAAGTAATTCCCCTATCAGAGCACTCCCTAGGGGTGTATCTAGCTTTTCCTATTGTGTAACTTTTATATTCTAAAATATAGTTTTCATGATTATCCTGTAAAGGAAAAATTGAAGCAAACGCCTCGTGTAACCCAAACATTTCTCTTTCTTTAGGATTGATATTTTCCTGTAAAAAATCATGAAATGAGCCGACTTGCAAATCTAAGAGATTTGGCAGTTCATTGGTAGTTGTTATTTTCTCAAAATTATGTCTATTGTTTAGCTTATCTTGTCTCAAGATAGATTTCCTCCAAAAAATTGGTTAATTAATATATACTTTTTTAGTACTATTACTTTAATTCTACTGTAGCTCCGGCCTCTTCAAGTTGAGACTTAATAGTTTCAGCCTCATCTTTTGGGACGCCTTCTTTAACAGCCTTAGGAGCAGAATCAACCAATTCTTTAGCTTCTTTTAATCCAAGACCAGAAAGTTCTCTAACAACTTTAATTACTGAGATTTTTGACTGTCCAGCAGCTGCTAGAACAACATCAAAACTACTTTTTTCTCCACCTTCAGCAGCTCCTTCAGCAGCTCCTCCAGTAGCAGCAGCTGCAACAGGTACAGCGGCAGTAACACCAAATTTATCTTCTATATCTTTGACTAGCTCAGATATTTCAATCATATTTGCTTCTTCAAGATATTTTAATACATCTTCTCTTTTAACGCTCATTTTAACTACCCTTTCTTTGAGTTTAATTGTTCAAGTGCTCCTAATAAGCCAGATACAGGACTACCTAATGTGCTGCTAAGCTTGGACATTGGAGAATTTAACATTCCAACAAGTTTGGACAATAACTGTTCTTTTGAAGGAAGATTTGCAATTTTTTCAAACTCTTCTCCCTGAAACACCTGTCCATCTAATATCATACCTTTTACAGCAGGCTTATCAAAATCTTTTAAAAAATTCTTTATTACTTTTGCAGGATCTGTTGGATCATTATAACTTAATGCCATAGCTGTTGGACCATTCAAAAAATCATCTAATCCTTCCATACCAACATCTTTAGCAGCAAGTTTTATTAGCGTATTCTTTGCAATAGTAAATTCTACATCGTTCGATACAAATTCTTTTCTCAGTTTGGTAATGCTCACTACGTCTAATCCAAGATAATCTGTGAAATAGATAGCATTAGCTTTATCTAATTTTTCTGTTAAATTTTTAACGGCTTGTAAATTTTTATTACTAGGCATAATTATTCTGTTCCTATCTTAATTCCTGGGCCTAAAGTTGATGAAATACTAATCGACTTTAAATACTTACCTTTAAATGAATTTGGTTTAGCTGACATAACAGCACTTTGAAGAGTGTTAAAATTTTCCTTTAATTGCTTTTCTGTAAATGATGTTTTACCAATCGAAGATTGTAAAATACCATTTTTTTCAACTCTTGCATCAAGTTTTCCTGCTTTAAGCTCTTTAATAGCTTTTGCAACATCATTTGTTACGGTACCAGATTTAGGATTAGGCATTAAACCTTTGGGTCCAAGAACCTTACCTAGCTTACCTAATTCAACCATAAGATCTGGTGTAACTACAATTTTATCAACATCAGTCCAACCAGCTTTAATCTTATCTAAAAATTCATCTTTACCTACGAAATCAGCGCCAGCATCTTTTGCTTCTGCCTCTTTATCTGCATTTACTATTGCTAAGACTGAAACCTCTTTTCCAATTCCATGAGGTAAATTAATACTTAATCTTATATTTTCTTCAGCATGTCTTGGATCTACCCCTAGGTTAAAAGCAACATCGACTGACTCATTAAATGATTCTCTTTTAAAACTCATCAACATATTAAAGGCTTCTTCCAAGCTGTAAAGCTTTGAAGAATCCAATGTTTCATTTACTGATTTTGAAAACTTAGTTGCTTTCATCTTTCGACCTCAATTCCCATACTAACAGCAGTTCCAGCAATCATTTCTGCAGCTTGATCTAATGTGTGAGCATTTAAATCTTTCATTTTAATTTCAGCGATTTTTTTACACTGAGCCATGTTTATGGTTCCAACTTTATCTTTATTTGGCTCTTGCGAACCTTTTTTCATTTTTAATTCTTTCATAATAAGAGTTGATGCAGGTGGAGATTTAGTTTCAAATGTGAAAGATCTATCTTTATAAACAGTAATAATTACTGGAGTTAACATTCCCTGCAATTCTTTAGTTGCATCATTAAATGCATTACAAAAATCCATGATATTTACACCATGCTGACCAAGTGCAGGACCAACAGGTGGAGCTGGATTAGCTTGTCCAGCTGCGATTTGCAATTTAATTAAACCAGTTTTTTCTTTTTCAGCCATTTTAACTTTCACTTAAAATTTGGTTCACACTCAACTCAATAGGAGTAGGCCTTCCAAAAATATTAACATTTACTTTAATTCTATTTCTATCATTTACCTCTTGTACAAGACCGTTGAATTCTTTAAATGGTCCATCAATAACCTTTACAGAATCTCCAACTTTAAATGGAATATCTTCAAAATCTTCAGAAGAAATGTCGTCTCCATCAGAAGAAACAAGATAACGAGACATTTCAACTTCAGTAACAGGCTGAGGACTTCCTTTAGGACCGACAAAACTCATAACGCCATCAACGCTTTCAATAAAAAATTTTGTTTCATTATTCATGGTCATCTTAACCAAAATATATCCAGGCAATAAGCTTTTTTCTTTCACAGTCTTCTTACCATTTTTGATATCAACTATGTTTTCAGTTGGGATTAAAATTTCCTCAACATTAGCTTTCAAGTCATTTTTAAAATCAAGTTCTCTGAAAATAGTGTCTTTCACCTTATTTTCTTTACCTGACATCACTCTTAAACTATACCAATTCATAGCAACACTCTCATAAATCTTTGAATTACCCAATCAATACCAAACAAAAAAAGAACAAATAAAAGAAAAAAGACAATAATTAAATAAGTAGATCCTCTCAACTCATTATATGATGGCCATGAAACCTTGTTCATTTCCATGTAAACCTGATTTAAAAAATCTTTTATTCTTTTAAACATTTTCTATCCTTTGTCGCAGGTGAGGCAGGAATTGAACCCGCAACCCCCGGTTTTGGAGACCGATGCTCTACCAATTGAGCTACTCACCTATATGCTATTTAATTTCTTTAAAAAGAACATGCTTGCGAGCTACAGGGTCAAACTTTTTATATTCAAGCTTGTCGGGATGTTTACTCTTATTTTTAGTAACAGTATAACGATACCCTGTCCCTGCAGTGCTCTCAAGTCTTACAATTGCTCTTTTGCTATTACCAGCCATTAGTCAACTACAGTAGTTACTACTCCAGCTCCAACGGTGTGTCCACCTTCTCTAATAGCAAACCTAAGAGATTTATCCATAGCAATCGGTGTAATTAACTCAACATCCATTTCCACAGTATCTCCAGGCATAACCATTTCAGTACCTTCAGGCAATGAAACAACACCAGTTACGTCCGTTGTTCGGAAGTAAAACTGAGGTCTGTAATTTTTAAAAAATGGAGTATGTCTTCCACCTTCTTCTTTCTTCAAAACATATACTTCAGCTTTGAATTTGGTATGTGGTGTGATTGATCCTTTGGCTGCTAAAACAACACCTCTTTTAAGGTCTTCTTTTTCAACACCTCTTAACAAAAGGCCTGCATTATCACCAGCTTCACCTTCTTCAAGAATTTTTTGGAACATTTCAACACCAGTAACTGTTGTGGTACCTATTTTATTTTCAAGACCAACAACTTCTACTTCTTCACCAACTTTAATCTTTCCTGATTCGATTCTTCCAGTACCAACAGTTCCTCTACCAGTAATACTGAAAACATCTTCAACAGGCATTAAGAAAGGTTTATCTACTGCACGTTCTGGTTGAGGTATAAATGAATCACAAGCATCCATTAGCTCTGCAATACATTTTACCGCTTCAGCATCATCAGGATTTTCAAGAGCTTTTAAAGCACTACCTTTAACGATAGGTGTATTGTCACCATCAAATTTGTATTCGCTTAAAAGATCTCTTAATTCCATCTCAACCAATTCTAACAATTCAGGATCGTCAACTTGGTCAACCTTATTCATGAAAACAACAATACTTGGTACGTTAACCTGACGAGCAAGCAATACGTGTTCTCTTGTTTGAGGCATAGGACCATCAGCTGCACTAACAACAAGAATAGCTCCATCCATTTGAGCTGCTCCTGTAATCATGTTTTTAATGTAGTCGGCGTGACCAGGACAGTCAACGTGCGCATAGTGGCGGTTAGCTGTCTCATATTCAACGTGTGAAGTTGAAATTGTAATACCTCTTTCTTTTTCCTCAGGTGCATTATCAATAGTGTCAAAATCACGTTTAGCTGCTAAACCTAGATTAGACTGGGTTTGCGTAATTGCAGCAGTCAAAGTAGTCTTACCATGGTCAACGTGACCGATAGTACCGATATTACAGTGAGGCTTATTTCTAACAAATGTTTCTTTAGCCATTTTGTTATCTCCTTGTTTTTAACAATTATTTATATTTTTTTGAGCCTACGACCGGGATTGAACCGGTGACCTCTTCGTTACCAACGAAGTGCTCTACCTACTGAGCTACGCAGGCAATTATTGAGCGAGTGACGCGATTCGAACGCGCGACCCTCAGCTTGGAAGGCTGATGCTCTACCAACTGAGCTACACTCGCAAATCCTGTGGGCAAAGAAGGATTCGAACCTCCGTAGACTTACGTCGGCAGATTTACAGTCTGCTGCCTTTAACCACTCGGCCATTTGCCCGAAATCCTAAACTCAATCCTGATAGTAAGATCAAAAAAATTTTCAAATACCTTGCTTTTTACCCTTAAAAACTGAGCCGGCGAGAGGATTTGAACCCCCGACCCGCTGATTACAAATCAGCTGCTCTACCAACTGAGCTACACCGGCAATGTATGTATACACGCACGCGTAGGCAAAAGCGACGAAATATAAGAAGATTTATCAGGAAAACAAATTATTTCTTTTTAGAGAGGTTTTGACCGCTAGAAGTATCTTCAACCTGCCAGCCTAAAGACTCAATTTTATCTCTAATCGAATCAGATAATTTCCAATCTTGATTTTCTCTAGCTTCTTGACGAGAAATAAGTAGATCTTGTAACTCTGTTGGAATACTTTGATTATGTAAATTGCTAAAATCTAAAATATCAAAAATTGAATTAAATAATTTTAAAAAAACTAAAGATTTTTCTTTATCAGCATCATTTATTGAGTTTTCTGCAATTTTTTTATTCATTTCTGATATAAAACTAAAGAAAACTCCAATCGCTCCTGGAGTGTTTAAATCATCATTAAGAGCATCAATAAATAAATTATGTTCATTTGAAAATTTTAGTTCAATATTTTTGCTATCAAAATTGAAGTTTTTTGCAAATCTTTTAATTTTTTCAATCATTTTTTTGCATTCATCTAATTTTTTTTGACTGAATGATACTTTAGTCCTATAATGAGCAGAAAGTAGAAATAACCTGGCTACATCCGATCCATTTTTCTCAATCAAAGTACTGACATCAATAAAATTGCCTAATGACTTGCTCATCTTCTCATCATCCATATTTAAATGCTCTGCATGTAGCCAATAATTAGCTAAATCATGTTTTTGAAGAGCCTCTATTTGGGCGCTTTCGTTCTCGTGATGAGGAAATTTTAAATCTATACCACCACAATGAATGTCAAGACGACCATCAAAAAGAGTCTTTATCATTACAGCACATTCAGTATGCCAACCAGGCCTTCCCTTACCCCATTCACTATTCCAGAAAATATCACCATCTGAATCTTTTTTTGCTTTCCATAACGTAAAATCATTGCGATTTTTTTTTGATAATTCATTATCTTCAGTTTCAAGGTCGTCGCTAATGTTGACAAATTTTCCATATTTTGGATAAGCTTCTATATCAAAAAAAATATTTCCGTTCATTTCATATGCTAAATCTTTATCTATTAATGCTTGAATGAATTTGATCATTTCTTCAACATACTCTGTTGCTCTTGGATTATGATTATTTGGTAAAATTTTTAAGGACTTTGACAATTCCATAAATGATGATTCATATTTGGAGGTTATTTCCTTTAATGAAGCATTCTCCTGATTAACTCTATCAATAATCTTGTCATCAATGTCAGTTATATTTACTGCAGTTTCCGTCTCATAACCGTTTAACTGAAGAACTCTATTTAATAAATCATAAAATACAAAGGTTCTAAAATTTCCTATGTGTGGATCGTTATAAACTGTTGGACCGCAACTATAAGTTTTAACTTTATTTTCAGAAATTGGTTTGAAAATTTCTTTCTTGCTTGAAAGTGAATTATATAATTTTAAGCTCATTTTTGTAAGGACAATTTAATAATTTTATTAATTATATCTTTAAAAGAAAATCCATGCCTTTTAGCAGCCATAGGAAATAAACTAGTTTCAGTCATTCCAGGAAGAGTATTTATTTCTAAAAAATAAAAATTATCATCATAAAATTTAAAGTCTACTCTTGAATAAACATCACATTTGAGCATCTTATGAACACTTAATGCGCAATCTTGAACAAATTGATATTTATCATTAATTAAGTCCGCAGGACAAATATATTTTGATTCGCCGACTGTATATTTTGATTTATAATCATAGATACCAGATTTAGGTTTAATTTCAATAACAGGTAGTGGTTCATTTCCCAAAATTGGAACGGTAATTTCTCTTCCATCTATAAATTCCTCAATTAATACTGAGTTATCGAAATCTAGAGCTATATCAATGGCATCATTTAAACTTTCAAAGTTATCAATAACACTAAAACCGACAGAGCTTCCTTGTGAATTAGGTTTAACAATATATTTTTCAGACTTGAAATCAATATGATCATTGCATGTATTTGAAGAAGTTTGATAATATTTTGGAGATAAAACTCCCTGATTCATAACAATTTTTTTTGTCACAGATTTATCAAAGCAATTTCGAGAAGATTTTTCGCCTGAACCGTTAAAAGGAATATTATTTTTTGATAAAATTGATTGAATGACTCCATCCTCACCAAAAGAACCATGCAATGCAATGAAGACAAAATCATGTGCTTTTAAATCATTTAAGATAAAATCAATTGAATCTGAATCCAGCATAAATACTGAAGTATTATAACCTAATTGATTACAAGCTTCAGCAACAGCTTCTCCAGTTCTTATAGAAACTAATCGCTCCTCAGAATTTCCTCCCGATATTACTGCAATATTAATTTTATATCCTTTGCTGCTTCAAGTAAATTATTAGATACCAAATCAACATCGCAACTAGATTGAACATCATTCAAATAATCATTTCCCATTCCAGTTAATAAAAATATTGTTTTCATTTTAAGCCTATCCCCAACTTGCATATCAACAATTGAATCACCAATCATCAAACAATTTTCTAGATCGATATTAAATTCCTCTGACGCTTTTTGAAACATTCCTATTCCCGGTTTTCTCATTGAGAAGTAGTCTTCATCGTAATTATCAGCAAAATAAATATTTTTCAAAGGTAGTTTTCTTTTTCTGAACTCATCATTAATGTAAGCATGAATACTTTCCAAATTATCGATGTCAATTTTACCCGTTGAAAGTCCTGATTGATTTGTAACAATGAAAAATTTGTCGCTGTGTTGATGCAATAGCTCTAATGCTTCAAAAGTAAAATCAAAAAAATCATAATCTTTGACATCATTTATGTACCCATAAGGATCATGACTAATAGTTCCATCTCTATCTAAAAAAATTGCATCAAACTTCAATTTTATCTCCAATCAATTGTTGTCCACGAATCATCTATATTTAAAAATTTTAAAGGATTCTGGTATTTTTTAATATCAACTATCTTACATTCAAATATAGAATTTTCTGCTTTTAATAGACTGATTTCTTTAACCATGCTTTGTGAATTATTAAAACTAATTAATAAAATATTTTTGTAAAAATTATAATAATAAATTGAGTTTTCATTTTCAATTTCAATTTTTATTAGAGAGGCGTTTTCAAGATTTTTATATGAAAAAAAATCTAGTATATTTTTTTCTGAATTTTCGATAATTATATTTTTTTTGGATAAATCGTAAGAAGTAATCACATTGTTTTCAAACAATGATACAGTACTATCTACTTCAATAGTTTCAAAATAAATTTTTGGATCATTTAATGATATATTTGCATTAAAAACTGTTTGATTTTCGAAAATTTCAATGAGAATAGTTTTATTATTTAAATTGTTGAAATAATCTTTAATCTGAGTATCCTGACTTTGACTAAATACAGAAGTAGTTAGTAAAAAGAATATTAAGCTAATCTTCATTAATTGTTTCTAAATAAGATTCGTCAACTAATACTTCTCTTGCCTTACTTCCTGTAAACGGACCAACAATTTTTAGTCTTTCCATCTCATCTATTAGTCTTGCTGCTCTCGAATAACCAACCGATAATCTTCTTTGTAATAATGAAATAGAACCTTGCTTACTCATAACAATAATTTCAATTGCTTTATGCAGTAAATCGTCATCAATACCGTCTCCATCAACCATTGAACTTGATTCTTCCTTATAAGTTTCAATAATTACTTCGCTTGGTTTTGGTTGAGATGAAATATGAGCAACTAAATCTTCAATTTCTTTCAAAGTTATAAAAGCACCATGCATTCTAACTGGAGCAGGTGATCCCGGTTTTTGATACAACATATCACCTTTTCCAATAAGCTTATCTGCTCCATTTTCATCTAAGATAGTTCTTGAGTCAATTTTAGTTGCAACTTGAAAGGCAATTCTAGCAGGGAAATTAGCCTTTATAACTCCTGTAATTACATCTACAGATGGTCTTTGTGTAGCAACAATTAGGTGAATACCAACAGCTCTTGCTAACTGGGCTAATCTTGCAATAGGCGCTTCAACATCTCTTGGACTATACATCATCAAATCAGCAAGTTCATCAATCATTAAAACAATATAAGGCATTAAATCTTTTTTAGATTTTTTCATCATATCATTGTATTCGGAAATATTTCTTTTACCAGCCTCAGCTAATAAATCATATCTTGAATCCATTTCTTTTTCAAGAGATCTTAGTGCTAAAATTGCATTGTCTTTCTTAGTAATGATTGATTCATCAATACCATTAAATTTTAATAAGTAGTGATTTTCAAGTCCTCTATAAAGCGACATTTCAACCTTTTTAGGATCAATGATTACAAATTTTACTTCTTCAGGTTTTAATTGATAAAGAAGGCTTACGATTATAGTATTTAATGAAACGGACTTTCCTGAACCTGTTGTTCCTGCAATAAGTAAATGAGGCATTTCAACAAGGTCAAGAATAGATATATCTCCAAGAGTTCCTTTTCCAATGGCTAGTTTTAACTTGGCTTTAGATTTAAGATATTTTTCAGAATTAATTACATTTTTTAAATAAATAGTTTGAGGGTTGACATTTGGAATTTCAACTCCAACATAATTTGAACCAGGTATTGGAGCAAGGACCCTTACACTCTGTGCCTCCATAACCCTAGCAATGTCATCCGAAAGCTGAACAAATTTATTAACCCTTACACCTTCAGCTGGTAAAATCTCAAAAAGTGTAATTATTGGGCCAGTCTTGATTGCTCCCGATGAACCTTCTACACCAAAATTTGAAAGAGAATTTTTAAGAAGCTCTGATCTATCTCTGATGTCATCTTCATTAATTTCACTTAATTCATCTGATGATTCTAAAATATCTGTTGAGGGAAACTTCCACTCAACTTTTAAAATTGATTTATTTCTTTGATCATCAATTTCTGCTTCTTTTTCAATAATTGCTTTTTCAATTGAAATGGGATCTAATTCTTCATTTTGATCTATTTCTTGATCTATTTCAACTATAGGTTTATCAGCAGTTATATCAATTTCAGTATCTTGAACAGGTTCAGTTGAAGTTTCCTTTTCAACCACCTGATTTAAAGATTCTATGCTTTCTTCAGCATTAATTTTTTCAAGAAATGAATCATCTTCAATAATTTTGACTCTTTCTTTTTTATCGTTCTCTTTTTTAAAGTCGGGTATAATTTTCTTGAAATTAAATTCTACTTTAGAAATTTTATTTATGAAAATACTTGGTATATCTTTCAAAGATTTATATAAATCAATTTTGAAAAATGATACTAAAAATAAAGCTATTGAAGAAAAGAGAATTAAAACTGAACCATAAAATCCAGTCCAATCATAAATAAGACTAAATATTAAGCCTCCTAAAAGTCCAGAATCTTCAAAATTTTGAATCTCCTTAAATTCTAATAAATAGCTCAAGTTGCTAATAAAACCTAATAGCACAGAAAGAAGAATGAGTAACAGAATCTCAAATCGCAATAATCTTGAAAAATTAAATGAAAAATTAGAAATCAAATAAAATGAAATAGTTGCTAATATAATTGGAATTAATAGAGCCGCATAACCAAACCCTAATTTCATCAAATAAAATCCAATATATACTCCCATTATATTAAATGGGTTATTAATTTTTTGTGCTACAAGCGTTGGCTCTTCAGTAAAATCATAACCAATCATTGAACCAGTAATCAATAAAGAAATGATCAATAATAACCAACCAATAATTTGAATCTTTAATTTGTCTTTCATTTTAAATAAGTCCCATTTTTATAAAATGGTAATTTAGTTTTTTCAAAAATAAAGAAATTATCCCTTATTCCAATCAAAAATTCTTTCTCTAACCTCATTTCATAATCAACATAGGCCAGAGCAATTCCTTTCTTTAAACACGGTGACATACCTCCACTAGTAACTACGCCCACTTCTTTTTTGTCTTTCGAAAATATCTTATAACCTGATCTCGGTATTGCTCTTTCTTCTGATATAAGTGCGATTAATTTCTTAGATGGTAAATTATTTTGCATTGAATTTGAACCAATAAAACCTGTTTCATGCTTTGTTATCCATGATAACCCTGCTTCAATTGTTGTCATTTGTTCATTAAGCTCATTTCCGTACAAACAATATCCCATTTCAAGTCTCAATGAGTCTCTACATCCTAATCCAACAGGTAATATATCGTCTGAAATATATAAAATTTCATTCCAAAGTTTTAAAATGATTGAATTAGGTGCATAAATTTCAAAACCTAACTCACCTGAATAACCAGTTCTTGCAACTATAACCTCCTTTTTATCTGGGAGCAATGTTTCATAATATTTTAAACTTTCAATTTTAGGATAAAGTTTTTTTAGATAAGATCTTGACATAGGGCCTTGCAAAGCTAACAAAGAAATGATATCTGATTTATCTTCCAATGATACATCATCAATTAACTTTGAAGTAAGCCATTCAAAGTTTTTTTCAATATTTGAAGCATTTACTACCAACATGTAGTAATCGCCAAGATGATAAACCAGCAAATCATCAATAACTCCACCGGAATCGTTACAGAAAGCAGAATATTGAACTTTTCCAGCTTCCAGTTTTTGAATATCATTGGTGGTTACATTCTGTAAAAAAGTTTTAGCATTATTTCCAGAAACAATAAACTCCCCCATATGACTTACATCAAATAATCCACATTTTGAGCGCACATGATGATGCTCTTTTATTATACTTGAATATTGGAGAGGCATCCAAAATCCAGAAAATGGCACTAATTTTGCTTTTAAACTTTGATGAGAATCATACAGTTTAGTTTTTCTATAATCACTCATCAAATGATAGCCAAAATTCTTTTAATTACATTTTCAATATCACCTTCGTATAAACCTTCGTCATTTAATCTTTTTACTGCCTTGTCAATTTGTGACTTTTTATAACCTAGTGAAGAGAGCGCAGTATTAATATCATCGTAAGAAAAGTCTAACTTATCATTATAAATGTTTTGCGTTGAAATTGGTGTTGATGTTATCTTCTCCTTAATATCTAAAATAATTCTTTTTGCTGTTTTAGGACCTATTCCAGGAATAAGACTAAGCGATTTAACATCTTCAGAAACAATGTTATCCTTGAAGCTTGATACAGATGCATTTGAAAGAAGGTTGATAGCAGTTCTAGGCCCAATTCCTGATACATCAATTAAATTTAAAAAAAGAGATCTTCGTTCTAAATCCATAAACCCATAAAGCTCCATTAAACTTTCTTTTACATTAAGATATGTATAAATAAAAATATTTTCATTTTCTGATGGCAATTTTTCATAATCTCTTAAACAAATTGAAATACTAAAAACTATGCCATTATTTTCAATGTATAATGTAGTTGGTTCTTTTTTGAAAATTTTTCCTGAAATTGAATTAATCATCTATGTCCTATTTATTCCGCACCACGCAACTGCAATTGCATCTGATATATCATTTTTCTTTAAAACTTTATCATCTAATTTAAATATTTTTTTTACCATAAATGCAACCTGTTCTTTTGATGCTGAACCATTACCAACAATTGATTGCTTAATTTCTCTTGGGCTAAATTCTTTTGAGACAATATTATTATGCTCTGCTGCAAGCATAACTGATGACTTTGCCTGACCTAACTTTATTGCTGATTGAACATTTTTTCCATAAAAGACATTTTCAACATACAACACTTCTGGCTTAAATTTTTTTATTAGATTATTTGTTTCAAAAAATATTGTATATAATCTTTCCGAAACTTCTTTTCCTTTTTTAGGACTAATTAATCCGCACTCAACCATTGTTATTTCGTTGCTTTTTTTTCTTAAAACAGCATAACCTGTATTAGTTAACCCAGGATCAAAGCCAATAATTACCATTAGCTTTTTCCTAGTGATTGGTTTGAAAATACATTTTGCACGTCCTCTAAATCATCTAAGAATTCTAATAATTTTTCAACTTTTTGATTTTCATCTTCATTTAAAACTATTTCATCCTTAGGAACATATGCCAAAAAAGAAGAATCTACCTTAATACTTAATTTTTCGAGAACATCTAGCTTGTTATAAAGATCATTTGAATTAAAATGCAAACTATAACAGTCTTGATCTTCAAAAAATTCAATACAATCATTTTCAATTGAAAATTCAAATATTTCATTTTCAGAAATTTCATTTTTATCAATAAGAATTATACCATTTCTTTCAAAATTCCAAGATACACTTCCAGCTTGACCAAGAGAGCCACCAAATTTTGAAAGTGCATGCCTTATATCAGCAACAGTTCTATTTTTATTATCGGTTATTGCTTCTATAAGTATTGCTACTCCAAAAGGTCCATATCCTTCATATGAGACCTCTTCAATAATTACGTTATCTAATTCTCCAACACCTTTTTTAATTGCTTTATCAATGTTTGAGTTTGGCATGTTTAATGACTTTGCTTTCTTTACTGCCTGTCGCAGTCTAGGGTTTGAATCAATATCTTTTCCACCCAATCTTGAAGATACAGTTATCTCTTTACTTATTGTTGAGAAAATCTTGCCTTTCTTCTGATCGAGAGCACCTTTTTTTCGTTTTATGGTTGACCACTTACTATGACCAGCCATCAATCATCCTTTTCAATCATTGTGGGAACAACCCAGGCTGTTCTATAACCTAATCTCACAATTTTTTTCTGAAAACTTTCAGCCTCTTTCCTATTAACGAAATTCCCAACTCTTAATTTATAATTTGGTAATTCAAAAATAATATAGATTTGCTCATTAATTGATTTTTCAATTTCAGTTTTAATATCTTGTAGTTCCTGTTCATTTTGCGAAATAACAATTTGAACTCTATATCCCTTTATTAAATTAATTTCATCAGTTGAGGAAATGTCTTCTATTTCATCTTGACTAGAAAATGAAGGTAAATTGACGGTAGGAAATTTTGGTGGATTATCATTGAAATCACTTGGCTTTAAAAAGTCAGATTGGCAAATTACGTTGCTAATAAAGAAAAGGATTAAAAAATATCTCATATTAATACAAATTTCTAACATCTAGAGCTTGAATCCAACCTTTTCTTCCATCAAAAGTTGAAACTTCAATCCACACATCAGTTTTTTGATGAATTTTCACTTTATTTCCTCCATAAAATACTGATTGCTCAATTGCTTGATTTAAAAAAGGAGCAGAATAAACTATAACTTCCTCATCAATAATAATTGCATATAAATTATTTTGATCCCAAATATTTTTAGTAATAGTAATTAAAACTGATGAAAATACGATTATTGACATCAAATAAAAAATTCTTTTAAACACTTGCAATTTAAATACTTTCATTAAAAAAAATGATACAGCAAAAAAAAGAATAAAATATGAATTAATCAAAAAAAATTGGCTAAGTGAAAGTGATTGAAAAAAAATATTTATTATATCAATTAAGTTATTTTTAGGTAACTCAATGTAACCATCAATATATGCTTTATTGACATTATTGTTATTTTTAAGATCAGAATTCATTGGATTTAATTTTAAGCCCATTTCATATGACCATCTAGCTTTGCCAAAACTGGATTCATGAAAATAAGCATTACCTAAATTCAAATACAAATCCTCTGA
The DNA here is from genome assembly GCA_902624275.1 of uncultured Fidelibacterota bacterium. Lineage (GTDB taxonomy): Bacteria > Fidelibacterota > Marinisomatia > Marinisomatales > Marinisomataceae > Marinisoma. The sequence goes on along the minus strand of CACNWW010000005.1, from coordinate 48,859 downwards.
AAAGTATCCATTTTCTAATATCTTTTCATAATTTGAAATTGCTTCTTTATAATTATTTTGACCATAAAATTCATTCCCATTATCAAAAAGCTCATTGATGTTTTGTGAACAAACAATTGTCAAATTAAAGAAGATCATAATGATAACTTTAAACATATTCATCAATCCTTTCTAAAATTTTCTTTAAGGATTTCTTAATATTCTCTTCATTTTTATCATCTTTGATCTGAGAATATGATTTAGCTTGAAATTCATCTAAAAGTTTTGATATAGCATCAAAATCATTTGATTTAATTTTATCTTTTAAAATGCTTTTTAATGACGTGATATCAATATTTATTGAACTTAAAATATTTTTTTGATTGAAATATTTTTTGATGATTTTTATTCCGTCCTCATATATTGAATGTGATAAATCAAGGTTTTCTAATGAATCGTTTAAAGCAGAATTTAATTTTATATATTGGCTTATGAATCTTCTTAAATTTCTAAAACTTGATTCAAAATATGGTATTATAAATAATATTAAGGCTAAAAAAAGTATATAGAAAATCGAATTTTGAATTTTGAATTTTGATGAAGATATCCAGTTCTGTTCGCCTATTCTAATATATCTAATCAGATTTGAATTTAAGTTCAAAATTTCTTTATCAGATATATCAAAAATTGTGCTTTTGTTTACGTTTAAATTTATGTTTTCTGATAGTGCTTTTTTCCATGATTTAGTATCCGAACTAAAAAAAGGTATTTCAATTGAATCGATAATGTATGAACCGTCTTTTCTAGGAATTAAATTGTACTCCCAGGTAATCGAACCAGAAAAATCATCGGTAATATTTTTTTCCATCTTAGTTTCACCTTCAAAAATATCAAAATCTTCAGGAAATACTATTTTTGGTCTTCCAATATTAGAAAGATTTCCTTCTCCCTTTAAAGTCACTTTGAATACTACGGGAGATCCTTCGTCAATATTTGAATTCGAAAGTGATGAATTCAAAGTAAAATCTCCAACTGCACCAGTAAAATTTTCCGGGATATTTTGTAATGGTAATACCCTGATTGAAACTGGGTCAGAAACAAGCAGTTTAGCCTTTGTTCTTTGAGAAAATGTATCAAAAAATGGATCATCCCAAAAAAGCCTATTAAATGATGAGTCTTTATTTTTTGTCTCAATCTTCATAATCATTGACTCGAGATTATAAATTCCTTCTTCAATTGGAAATAAAGCTACTTCATAGATTTTTAAAGATTTGTAATTATATCCATCAATTTCTATATCCGTCCAACTTTCTGGAGTAAATTGAATGCCAACTGGGTCAAATAATTTTTCAACCCAAAAATCATTATAATTAGGAAATTCTGTAGATAATACCTTTGATGCTACTTTAGTGTAAAAAGTATATGTTAATTTAATTTGTTCTCCTACATAAGCTTCATTTGTGCTTACTTTAACTTCCAGAAAAAAATCTTTAGTGGGTTGATCAGCAGTTTGTTTAGAAACTTGAATTTTGTATGGTTCAGTTATGTATATTTTTTGACCAATATTGACTTTCAAGGGAGGTATTTCTAGTATTCCATGATCTTTTGCAATCAAGGTCCAAGAAATAGATCTTGAAGAGCTTCTATCTCCATTTACAAACCTATATTCACTTCCAATATTTGGTCCTGAAATTATTGAAAAGGAATCTTCTATTTTTGATATATCAACCGATGGATTTTCATCAACATCTGAAATTTTAATTGTAAAAATTATTGACTCAGTTAAACTAATATTTCTACTTGATACTGAAGATGATATTTGTTGTGCATTTATAAAACCTATAAATGAAATAATTACAAAAAAAATTCTTACCATTCTTTTCCACTTTCGTTTGAAAAATTATTTTGTTTTCGCTTTTTATTTACTTTTTCATTCTCTTTCATAGCATTTAAAATATTTTCAACATTTTGGTCAATTTCAATTTGTTTTTCTTCGTTGTTTTCTTGCTGTTTTGATTGTGATGTATCTTGATTTTCTGGAACATCATCATTATTATTTTTTTCGGGATTTCTATCAGAATTATTTGAATTATCATCCTTATTTTTGTTTTGTTGATTCTGATCTTCATTTTGGTTGTTTTCATTATTTTCTGAATCTTCACTATTATCATTCTGATCTTGATTCTGTTGTTGAGCTTGTTGATTTTTTTCAATTTCATTTTTTACAAATTCATAATTTTTTCTTGCATCATTATCTTCAGGATTTTTAAGAAGTGCGTCTCTGTAAGATTTCAAACTTTCATCTAACATTTTAGATTTATAAAGCAAATTTCCTCGATTATAACTTAATTCTGAAGATGGATTTAAACTATCTTGCATGGCATAATCAAAAAACTCTTCTGCTTTTTTTAGACTATCTATGGATGAATATATTGTAGCAAGATTGTAGATAATATCATCTTTAGATAAATTCTCTTCAGTAAGTAAATATTGATAATAATTTAGAGCTGATTCATAATCTCCATTATCAATCATTTTTTTTCCTATATCTTGTGATATAACTTGTGAAAAAAGTAATATAATTATTAAAAATCTCATGTTTTTCTTTTACCTGACGAAATTAAATAAGATATCATTAGAAGTAATATTGCAACTGCTAATGGATACTGAAATTTATGTTCATAGTCTGAAAATTCAAATGAACTGATTAAAGAGTCTTCCCCTTTTTTTATAATATCTATAATATTTTCGCTTATTGGCTCACTCTTTGAGATACGTAATAGTTTTCCATTCTTTAATAAAGATATTTCTCTTAAAAAATTTAAATTTATTTTTGAGAGGACTAATTCACCTGACTCATCTTTTAAAAAAGAGTTTTGCTTACTGCGAATCGGAATTAGCGATCCTTTTGAACTTCCTACACCAATAACGTGTAGATCAATTCTATCATTCACTAAAAAAGATATATCATCAATAGATAAATCGCTGTGATCTTCACCATCTGTAAAAAGGAAAATCATTTTTTGTTGATCATCTTCATTATCAAAAGCTTCAACTGAGGTTTTTATTGCGTTTGGTATATCAGTACCTCTTGAAGATATCATTGAAGTATCAATGCTTTTAATAAAAAGTTTTGATGCGTCGTAGTCCATTGTTAAAGGAAGATAAAGGAAATTTGAGCCAGAAAAAACTACAACGCCAATTCTATCCCCTTCAAGACTATCAACGATTTTGGATAGTTCAAATTTAACCTTATCAATTCTTGAAGGCTTAATATCTTGAGCATCCATGCTTAAAGAAACATCAACACAGAAAACTATATCAACACCTTTTCTTTCAACGGGTTTTACAGTTACTCCTGTCTTTATTCCTGAAATAGCAATTATTAAACTTAAAATTCCTATTAATCTAAAGAGGATTTTTAATGAAATTGTGCTTGAATTGCCAATAAATAAGCTATTAAAGAAGTTTTTTGAAAAATTTTTGTCATCGAAAATTCTATATCTACTTGATCTATAAAATGAAAAGATTATCGTTAAAAAAAATACAGCTAAACAAATAAAAGCAAAGTTTAAATATTCAAAGATCATATAACTCTCCTGAAATAATATGATCTTAAAATTTCATGAATTATAAGAAAGAAAAATCCAATAGAAAGAAACCAAATATAGATTTCTTGATAACTTGAAAAATAACTTACAGTAATTTCGGATTTTTCTAAATTATCAATTTCTGAATAGATTCCGGACAAGCTTTCTTTGTCTGTAGCCCTAAAATATTTTGCATTTGTTACTTCAGCTATTCCTTTTAAGGTTTTTTCATCAATTTCATTTCTAACAAATCCTCTTCCAGGTATCTGGGTGATAGATTGATTGGTTCCTGCTCCGATTGTATAAACTTTAATATTATATTCTTTTGCAATTTTTGCTGCTGAAATTGGATCAATTGAACCTGCATTATTACTTCCATCCGAAAGTAGAATAATTACCTTACTTTCTGAATCACTGTTTCTGAGCCTATTTACTCCATTTGCAATAGCAACACCTATTGCTGTTCCATCATATTTAGGCTCCATAACAGTAACTTCGGACAATAAATTATTTAAAACACTATAGTCAATTGTTAATGGGCATTGTATAAAAGTGTCCTTACCAAAAACTAATAAACCAATTCTATCACCGTTTCTATTTTCAATAAATTCTTTTGCTGCATCCTTAACAGCCTCCAACCTATTTGGCTTAAAATCATCTGCAAGCATACTACTGCTCGTATCTAATACAAGAACGATATCTATAACTTCCACTGTTATATTTTTATCAACAGAGGAAATTTGAGGTCTTGCTAAACCTATTGTAATTGAAATTAATGCAATAATAAACAGAGAATTAATAAAGAAAACTTTAACCTTGCCCTGATAACCGAAGAAATTTTTAAGACTGTTGAAGTTAGAAACTTGAATAGATGTAGATTTTTTTAAAAGAAAATTTTTAAAAATAATTAAAACCAAAAACAAGGGTATTATAAATAAAAAATTTGGGTATAAAAATTCCATTAATTTGCTTCAAAAATTTCCTCTTCACTTAATATATGTGCAAAATCAAATAAAGTTTCCTCTTTAAATGAATTAGAAACTAATTGAAGTCCAATTGGAAGATTTTCAGATGAAAACCCTGCAGGAATATTTAACGAAGCTATTCCAGCTAAATTAATAGGGACAGTAAACAAATCAGATAAATACATTTTCAATGGATCTTCTAAATTTTGTTTAAGTTTAAATGGTAAATCAGGAGTAGTAGGTATTAGCAAATTTTCACATTTGTTAAATAATTCTGAGTAACCAGTCTTAATCAATCTTCTAACTTTTAAAGCTTTTGAATAGTATGCATCATAATACCCAGAGGAAAGAACGTAAGTACCAGTCATAATTCTTCTTTTTACTTCATCTGAAAATCCTTTAGATCTGGTTTCAATATAAAGCTCTGAGAGGTCTTTTGTATTGGCTCTATTACCATATCTTATTCCATCGAATCTTGATAAATTTGATGAAGCTTCAGCCATAGTTAAAATATAATATGCAGGAATACAATAATTAAAATAAGGCAAGTCAATTTCAATTATTTTTACTTTCTTTGATTTTAAGTAATCAACTAACTTACAATACTTTTCTACTATTTCAACATTTATATTTTTTAGAATTTTATCAGAAACTACTCCGACCGATTTAGGAAGTTTTGACACGTCAAAAGATTGTATTTTAGGAGCGGTAATATCTACACTAGTTGAATCTTTGCTATCTTGACCTGAAATTGAACAAAATGTTTTGTAAACATCATAAATAGATTTTGACATAATACCGATAGTGTCAAAAGATGATGCATGTGCTACTAAACCATATCTTGATATTCTTCCGTAAGATGGCTTTAAACCATAAATACCACAAAACGCAGCTGGCTGCCTTACTGAACCACCTGTATCTGAACCCAAAGCTATGTCAGAAAGACCTTCAGCAATCGCTGCTGCAGACCCACCGCTAGAACCTCCAGCAACTAAATTATTGTCAAAAGGATTTTTTACAGATCCATAAAAAGAGAATTCTGATGATGAACCCATAGCAAACTCATCACAATTGGTTTGACCAATGATAATACCTCCTTCAATGTTAATTCTATCAATTACAGTTGCATTATATGGAGAAATATATGATTCTAATATTCTTGAAGCACAAGTTAGAGGTTCATCCTTAATTGCAATATTATCTTTTATTAAAAATGTTTTATTTTTTAGAAGACCTTCTCTGTTCTTATCTATATCAATTCTACTAATACGATTTCTGATAACAGAATTTGTCTTACTAGCAGAAATTTTATCTCTAATAATACTTAATTTCTGCTCTAAAGAATTAGATGGATTCATCTAAATTTAATTATCGGAATTTTCTGATTTTTTAATTTCTTCCTTTGTATCATCTAAAGCACCACGAAACTCTCTTAAAGAATTTGCGAACCCTCTAGCAATGCCAGGAAGTCTTTTACCGCCAAAAAGAAGTAAAAGTATTAAAAAAATTAAAACTAATTCACCAGTACCTAAATTGAACATAAAAAACCTCTTATTTTATCTAAAGTATTTTAATAAATAATATGCAATGCCGAAACCAATAATGCTACAAACATTAAATTTTAAAATAAACCCAAAATCTATGACGATTATACCCAAATCAATAAGGTAATCGCTGTTCATTGATCCAAAAGTAAAATCAAATGAAATTAAAAAAAATTGTTTTACTGCACTACCATCAGGCAATAAAAAAGCAAGAATATTTCCAACGAATGTTCCGAGAAGAGCTCCAGCACAAAGACCAAAAATAATAAGTTTTATACTTCTTTTATTCATACCTCACCCAATATTAATTTTACATCCTTAAAATTATCTTCTCTAAGAACTGTTAATGTAATTTTGTCTCCAGCTCTGAAGTCTAATTTAACTAAAACTGCTTTAATTTCCTCCAATGATTCAATTTTATATCCTTCTATTGCAACTATGATATCTCCCCTAAACAATTCTTCGTTAAGAGCAGTCGAATTATAATCTACTTTATCAATTAATAATCCAATTTGGTCTTTTGCTGAACCATATAAATACTGTCTAGCATTTAACCCGAAGGAAACTCTTCTATCAATCACCCCTTTAAGTTTTAATTCATTTGCTATTTTTATTGCAAAATTTATTGGAATAGCAAATCCTAAATTTTGTGAATCTGCTCTTATAAATGTGTTAATTGCAATAACTTTACCTCTTGAGTCAATTAATGGACCTCCGCTATTTCCAGGATTTAATGATGCATCGGTCTGTATCATATTATCTAATAATTTAATATCAGGTAGCAATTCTCCTTTAGAATCTAATAATCTGCCAGATCTTGAATCGATACTGAAGTCTGCATTAACTGCACTAATGATACCAGCAGATGCAATCGGTTGATATTGAACATTTGAGATTAAATTTCTAGGATTACCTAAAGCAATTACCCATTCACCAACTTTCACGTCATCAGAATCTCCTAAATTACAATATTCAAATTCATCACCCTCAATTTTTAGTAATGCAATATCTGAAACAGTATCCACTCCAACTATTACTGCATCATATGTTTGACCTCCAGGTACAACTACTGTCACATTGATTTCTGTTGTAATTACAGCAGAAGTAAAGTTATCTCTAATATTATGGGCATTAGTAAGTATATATCCATCTTTGCTGATGATAAACCCTGATCCATTTGAAGAGACCGGCTTTAAATTTCTATATCCTCTCCATGTTCTTAAGACTCTCTCCTGACTTCTATATATTCCAACAACTCCGGGACTTGCCAATTCAATAGCGTTAGAAATTGCAGTAGATTTTGAAGATGATATTTGAATTTCTTCTTTTTTTTCATCATTGCACCCTACAAATAAAAAAATAATTAAAATAATAAACTTAATTCTCATAAAAAATTTCCTTTAAAACTAAACCATTTGAAGGAGCTTTAAATATTTTTGCATCTTTAATAGGCTGATTTAACAAAGTCCTAAAATAATCAATTGTAATTTTATTTTGACTAACAGCAATCATGCTTCCAACTAAATACCTTACCATATGATGTAAAAATCTATTTCCATGAATAATATATGATAGTTTTTCATGATTTTTATCATCAAAAACCCATTTTGAAGCAAATATTTCACAATCGTTATTTTGTTTGTTTGAAAATTTAGAAAAAGATAAAAAATTGTGTTTACCTTTAATCATTTTTGATACTTCCAATAATAATTTTATATCAATATTCTTTACTTGATAATGATCTCTCAAATAAAGAGGATTATTACTCAAACAACATAAATAATTATACTCTTTACTCATAGCATCAAACCTACTGTGAAAACTTTTTTCAATTTTTGATAGATGGGATATTCTTATTTCTTTATCAAGTCTAGCATTTATTGCTCGTCGCAAATCTTTGTCCTCTAAATTAGAATCTAAATCAAAATGAGCAACTTGACCTAAAGCATGTACTCCAGAATCGGTTCTGCTTGCACCATAAACCTTAACTTTCTTATTATTATTTAAGACAAGTATTGAGGATTCAATTTTATCTTGAATTCCATTTTGATTTTTTTGTGATTGAAAGCCTGAAAAGTTAGTTCCATCATATTGAATTATAATTTTATATCTACTCATTTAAGCTTGATAATTTTATTGTATACATTTCTATCATCTAATTCTGATTTAATTAAAACTTCACCAGAAGGCAAAATAATACCAGATATTCCATTATTAGCGCTTTGAACGACTGGAATTCCTAATTCTATTGAACGTAATTTTGCATGTTCAAAATGCTGATAAGGCATAGCTTTTCCAACATAAGAGTCATTAGTTATAACAAAAATTATTTCAGCTCCTTTTTCCACCATTTTTTTTGCAATTTTGAAGCTGCTAGAGTCATAACAAATTAAAATAGACGATTTTATGTCCCCAATTTGAAATGTATTATAGCTTTCTCCTGGAGTAAAACTTCCCATATCATCAAACTGATTTATTTTTGATAGCCAGTTTTTAAAAAAAGGTACATATTCTGCAAATGGTACTAAAAAAATTTTTTGGTAAGTATCATAGAATCCATCAGGTCTTAAAAAAATTGCACTATTATAAACTTTAAGTTCATTTTTCAAATACATTCTTTGAGGAATACCAGTAATCAGAACTGAATCTGTAATTTTTTTCTGAAGTTTTATTCTTTCTTTTGAATCTGAAACAGCTAAAAATGATGTTAAAGCAGCTTCAGGCCAAACGATGACATCTGGATTTGATTCTAAAGATTTTTCCAATAAATCATTCATAATATTTTCATTTCTATTTCTTAATTTTGGATTCCATTTTTCATCTGGATAAATCACAGGCTGTCCAATTGAAATGTTAATCTGTTTTTGAAAATTTGATGAATTGTAATTTGAAATTAATATTTGACCAATTATTGCATTGATAAGTATAACAGATATAAAACTGTAAATATATTTTTTTTGTTTTAATGAAATAAACTTATAAACTAGAACATTTAATAGGACGATTATAAATACAGATAAATCTTCGTGAACACTTACAATTTGAATTAATCTATTATACCCCGTCTGACTTAGGGAAAAATTTAACCAAGGTGCAGCCAAGGGACCAATATCTCTTAAATTTTCAATTAAAACCCAAACTAGAGGAATTAATAATAATTGAACTTTATGCGATATTTTTCTTTTTTTAAAAAAATGAAGTATCAAACAAAATACAATCCAGTAAAATGAATAAAAAATACATATTGCTAAATAAGATATAATTGCAACCTGAAAACTGGTTCCGGAATTTAAAGCTACCCAATGTGTAATTATCGCATAACTTATAAAACCTGTCAAATAGAAAAGTATATTCTTATGTGAAAGTTTGATTGATTGATTAAAAATTAAAAAAAGTGGAATTAAGAAAAACCAAGCTAAAAAACCCAAATGAAAAGGTGGAAATGAAAGACCCAACATTATTCCACTAATCAAAGATAGCATCAAATTTTTTTTAGTCATTCAAATCACCTTTATCTAAAAATGATTGCAATATAATTGTTGAAGCAATTAAATCTATATGCTCTTTATTTTTTCCCGTCTTAATGTTTTGTTCATGCATAATTTTTTTAGCTGATTCACTTGAAAGTCTTTCATCCTGAAGAAAAACATTAAAATTTAAATTTTTAAGCTCTTCAAATAGTTCATCGACTAATTTTGTCATTTCATTTTTGTTATTGTTCATATTAAGCGGATATCCAATAACAAAAGATCTCACATCATTTTCAAATGCTATTTCTTTTAGTTTAATTAAAAGCTCTTGTCTATTTTTATATTTAATTACTTTAAGAGGAATTGAAATAATCTTTAACGGATCTGAAATTGATAATCCTACTTTAGAAAGGCCAAAATCTATACCAATCAATCTGTCATTCATGTACACGCTCAACTGAGTCAACATTTTTCAGGTTTTGAATGTCTTTTATAACTGAATTAAGCTTTGCTCTGCTTTGAACTCTACAAATTATCCATATATTTGCAATACCGCCTTCCGTGACATCAGTTGATACATCAACCATGTTTACGTTATTTTTTGAAATAATATTTGCAATCTCATTTAACATCCCAGCAGTATCTATACACGTTATATGAATTTTTGAACGAAAAGCTAAATTTTCTTTAGCATTCCAATTAACAGATACTAACCTATCATCTTTTGAAGACAGGGAAGATAAATTCGAGCAAGATAATTCATGGACAATTAATCCTCTGCCTCTTGAAATATATCCTATAACATCATCTCCAGGTATCGGATTACAACATTTACCATAATTAACAACTAAATTTTTTAAACCATCTAAATTAATACCATCAACATCCGATCTCGCTGTTTCAATAAACTCGGTTTGATCAATTTCTTTTGGTAAATCTTTTTGAAGATCAGGAAAAATCTTTGGAATTACATCTTTTATAATTACTCCTCCTTTACCTATGTCAGAAAGCATATTATTCAAAGTTTTAAAACCTGCTAAAGAATATCCTTTTTTAAACTCATTCAACCTATCAAGAATTTTCAATTTTCTTAATGATTTTTCTAAAATTTCGTTTCCAATCTTAATGCTTTCTTCAAGTTCAATTTTTCTTAAATATTTAGATATTTCATGTTTTGCTCTTGAGGTCTTGACAAACTTTAACCATCCACTATTTGGAGTTTGATTTTTATTTTTTTCTATTTCAACTATATCTCCACTTTTTAAACTATAGCTTAAAGGAACTAACTTCTTGTTAACCTTTGATCTTACTGCTGTAAAACCAAGATCCCCATGAATGGCAAATGCAAAATCTAAAGGGGTAGAATTTACAGGAAGCTTAATTAAGTCTCCTCTAGGTGTAAAAACAAATATTTCATCTTCAAACATATCTATTTTTAACAAATCCATTAATTCTTCAGGTTCTGAGCTATCACTATTTAACATTGATAATAAATCTCTTAACCATGATACTTGTGAATCAAATTCTCCTATCTCATCATTGCCTTTATAAAGCCAATGTGCAGCAATACCAACTTCAGCAGTATGATCCATATCTTTTGTTCGAATCTGAAATTCTGTAAATCTATTATCTTTAGTCAAAACTGTTGTATGAATTGACTGATATCCATTGGTTTTTGGAGTTGCAATGAAATCTTTAAATCGATCTTGCAAAGGAGGATAAATACTATGAATTACACCAAGAGCAAGATAACATTCCTCAATTTTATCAACTACAATTCTGATTGCATACAAATCATAGATATCTTCAAACTTTTTACCTCTATTTACAATTTTTCTATGAATTGATGAAATTGATTTATATCTACCAAAAATATTAGATTTAATTTTATATGAGTTTAGTTCAGACTTAATTGGCCTTATTGAATTAGACAAAATATCCTCATTTAATTTAGATGAGGTCTCAATTTTCTTTTTTATGCTATTAAAAGCTCTTAAATCTAAACATTTTAATGACAAATCTTCTAATTCCCATTTTAACTTAGCCATTCCAAGTCTGTGGGCCAAAGGCACAAATATTTCTTTTGTTTCTAATGCAATTTTTTTTCTTTTATTTGAAGATAGATATTGAATTGTTTCCATATTGTTTAGCCTATCTGCAAACTTAATTATAATTACTCTTAGATCTCTTGCAAGAGAAAGAAATAATTTAGTGAAATTTTCAGCCTGCTTATGCTCTTTTGATCTAAAAGCTATATTTTCAACCTTTGTAACGCCATCTACAAGAATTGCAACATCAGATCCAAATTCTTCTTCTATATCAGATAATTTTACTTCTGTATCTTCAACAACATCGTGCAATAAAGCACTTATTACAGTTGTATAATCCATATTCCAATCAATTAAAATGTTAGCGACATCAATACAGTGACTTACAAAAGGTAATCCAGATTTTCTTACCTGACCTTGATGCATTTTAATAGAAAATTCAAGTGCATTTTCAACTTGCTTTCTATTTTTTTTTGTAGGAATTCTTTTCAGAAGGGCTTTACTTTTTTCAGTAATAACCCTGTCATTATTTTTAATAACATTACTGCTCATATTTTAAAACTCTTGATGATTATCAAATCTTGCATACGTATCGATAAACGTTGCAGTAACTCTGCCAGTTGGACCATTCCTCTGCTTGGCTACTATTAAATAAGCAAGACCCTTTAAATCTTGATCTTCTTTATCGTAAACTGCTGGTCTATAAAGGAATATTACTACGTCAGCATCCTGCTCAATTGCACCACTTTCTCTTAAGTCTGAAAGTACAGGTTCTTTTTTCGTTCTTTGCTCGACTGCTCTAGAAAGCTGTGAAAGCGCAATTACTGGGATATCTAATTCTTTAGCTAAAGCTTTAAGTGATTGAGTAATTTGTGAAATTTCATTCTGCCTATTTTCAGAATTTCTTGGGCCTTGCATAAGCTGTAAGTAATCTACAATAAGAAGTTCTATATTTCTTTCTCTTTTTAATCTTCTAGCTCTAGATCTAAGGTCTAAAATTGATAATGCAGGTGTATCATCTATGTAAAGTGGAGCTTGAGCAAGTTTTCCAGAAGCAATATTAATATTTTTCCATTTTATATTTGGACTTCCTCTTCTTACAAGAGCATTATCTACTCTTGCTTCAGACGTTAATAACCTTTGTCCAAGTTGATCGCTTGACATTTCTAAACTAAAAATTGCGGTTGCAGATTTATTTTCAATTGCTGCGTTTCTTGCAATAGTTAAAGCTAAAGCAGTTTTACCCATAGATGGTCTTCCTGCTAAAATAATTAGATCACCATTCTGAAAGCCTGCTGTCAACTTGTCTAAATCAATAATACCTGATGGTACGCCAATTACAGAACCAGGATTTGCAGCCATGTCTTCTATTCTCTTAACAGTACTTGATAGAATTGGTTCAATATGTTGATATATTTTTGAATCTTTTTGTTCAGTTAAGCTAAAAATTGACTGCTCAGCTTCATCAAGAATTGATCCAACTGAATCTCCAGCATCTAAAGCTTTTTTAGAAATCTCATGTGAAGTGGTAATCAGGTCTCTTAACATACCTTTTTCTTTTACGATTTCAGCATAAGTTTCAACTCTTGCAGATGTTGGAACTTTATCAACTAAGCCAGTTAGATAATAAATTCCACCTACTAATTTCAAGTTTTTACCTTTTTTAAGCTCATCTGATACAGAAACTGTATCAATAGGATTGCTGTTATTCATTAAAATAAGCATAGCTTCAAAGATTTTTTTATGTGAATCTTTATAAAAATAATGACTTGAACCTAAGATGCTTATAGCCTTATTTGCAGCATCTTCATCAATCATCATTGATCCCAATACTGCTTCTTCAGCTTCTAGCGCTTGAGGCTGTAAATTTAAACCTTCAGTTTTTTTATTTTCGGCCATGTTTATTTATCCACACTCTGTCAACAATTGAAATTTTATATTTCAATAGATTAATGATGTTTTAATAATCTGACAAGATAATCCTTAATAACAAGACTATTTACTTAATTTCCAATTAATCGGTTCAATGTCTTTAGACCTTAAAAATTTATTAGTCTCAGAAAATGGATTTGATCCAAAAAATCCTCTATGAGCTGATAGAGGTGAAGGATGAACCGAATTAATAATATGATGTTTTGATGTGTCTATTATGTCTTCAATTAATTGTGCTTGTTTTCCCCATAAAATAAAAACTATATTTTCTAATTTAGAAGATACTATTTCAATTACCTTCTTTGTAAAAATTTCCCATCCCAAGTCTTTATGTGAATTTGCATTATCTTTTTCAACAGTTAAAACAGTATTTAAAAGTAAAACTCCTTGATTAGCCCATGATTGTAAATTTCCCGAATTAGGAATAGGAATATTTAAATCAGATTCTAATTCTTTGAAAATATTTAAAAGAGATGGTGGAATTGCTATACCTTCATTTACGCTAAATGACAAACCATTTGCCTGTCCTTGACCATGATATGGATCTTGTCCAATTATTACCACCTTAACATCATTTAAATGCGTAGAATTAAAAGCATTGAAAATTAAGGATGGTTTTGGAAAAATAATTTTATTTTTGTAAGAATTTTTAACCTTAGTTGAAAGCTCTATCCAATACTTCTTTTCAAATTCTTCCTTAAGTTCAAAATACCATGAATCATGAATCTTAACTTTTTTTTGATTATTTGCATATGAGAGCTGGTTGAGATAAATCTCTTTACCGAACAGCTGCTTATTTTGATTGATAAATTTCTTTTTTAAATATTTAGTGCTCAATTGATTCTTCGGTCTTATTCCAATCAATATCACCGTCTAAGAACTCATCTAAGGCTACAGAGGTAACTTTTTCTTCCTTGTCAAAATCAATATTTTCCCTAATAACAGGCTCTGCAAGAATGCCATCTTCAGAAATTTCTTCATTTTCGTCAATCATTTGCTTAACAATTCTATCTTGAAGAATTTGCTTTGCTCTTTTTGATGAAACAACAACAGCTTCATAAATATCATCTGTCTTTTTTAAAAGCTTGCTAAACGAAATTGGGTCTACAGCCATTTTAATCCTCTTTTTTGTGTCTATTTATAATTTCTTTAATCTTTTCAAACGTGGTTTCGAAGTTATCATTAATAAGATTATAGTCAAATTCTTTTTTTAAGTTATCTTCTTCCTTAAACCTGCTTAATCTTTTATTAATTTCATCTTCGGTTTCTGTTGATCTTAAAACTAATCTTTTTCTTAATTCTTCTAAATTAGGAGGAGATAAAAAGATTGAAATAGTATTATTTGGGTAATAATTCATTAAACTAACAGCCCCATTAACATCAAGCTCAAAAAATAAATGCTTATTGTTATCAATATACTTTTCCAAGCTACTCAATGCTGTTCCATATAAATCCCCATGAACATTTTCATGTTCAAGGAATAAGTTTTTTTCTATCATTTTTTTAAATTTTTGCTTATTAATAAAATTGTAGTGAACACCATCAATTTCATACTTTCTTTTGTTTCTAGTTGTATATGAAACAGATATTTCAATGTTCAAATCTCTTGAAAGTAATTCCAACAAAGTAGTTTTACCTGAGCCTGATGATCCGGAAATAATAATAAAATTTTTCATAAAATATTTCCTATTTGTTCTCTTAATTTTTCAGCTTGCATTTTTAAGCTTATTGCATGCTTAGATACTCTTTTATCTAAAAACTTAGATAATATTGTATTGGACTCTCTATTGATTTCCTGTAAGATGAAATTAATTTTTTTTCCAGATAATTGCTTTGATTTAATTGATTGAGATATCTGTCTTAAATGACTATTAATTCTATCAATCTCTTCTGAAATATCAATCTTTTCTATCTCATCAATTACGTCATTATTTGACTTTAAATTTATTTTACTTTTATGTACTTTTTCTTGAATTTTTTCAATCTTCAATAGATCTTTTTTAGCTATATCCAAATACCCATGAAATTCTTTCTCTATTATAGCTCCTTCTTTATTGCGCATATCAATCAATTCTTTTGTTGCAATTTTTAATAATGAGAAAATCTTTTTTTGAATTGAATTACTATGTGGTTCATAGCTTAAAATATCATTATTTCTTAGCAATTGGCTGTAATTCAAATCAATATCGTACTTTTTTTCAATTTCTTTATATGCTTTCAAAACAC
The DNA here is from genome assembly GCA_902624275.1 of uncultured Fidelibacterota bacterium. Classification (GTDB taxonomy): domain Bacteria; phylum Fidelibacterota; class Marinisomatia; order Marinisomatales; family Marinisomataceae; genus Marinisoma. The sequence goes on along the minus strand of CACNWW010000005.1, from coordinate 33,105 downwards.
TTGATGTTTTTTGACTATTAAATTTGAAGGTATCTTTTGAATCTACTTTTATAAACAATGTAACTGAACCTCTCAATAATTGTTTTTTTAAAAAGTTTCTAATCTTGTATTCAAGCGGACCAGATAAATCAAAGGATTTTGTATTCAATTCGAAATACCTCGAGTTAAAAGATTTTAATTCAATATTTATTGAAAGACTGGAATCCTCGTAGCTCGAAGAACCAAAACCTGTCATACTAACTAACATTATGCTTCAACCTTTCTTTTCATATTCAATAAATAAAGTAATAATACTCCAATAGGAAACAGTAGTGAAAATATAGGGAAAATTAATTTAAAACTATAGTTATCTGCTATTAATCCTCCTAAGTATGCTGCTAATCCAGAAAGACCAAACATTAAGAAAAAGTTTAAACCAAAAACAACTGATCTTATTCTTAATGGAGTAATATCTTTAATTATGGAATTAATTAATGGTTGAATTGAGTACATAATAATTGCCAAAAGAACTGAAACAATTACAATCAATGTTTTTCCGACAAATATTATTGATATGAATAAAGGAAGAAGTAGGAGAAAAACTGTTGACAACAATTTAATTCTATCAAACTTATCTCCAAGATATCCTGACAGTATTTGTCCTAAAAAACCTGTTAACATAATTGCTGATACAATAGAATTTGCGTTTGAGCCAAAATCTAAATTAAACACTGAAGGAATAAATGTGTTAAATACTGTAAATGATAAACCTACAACGAATGAAATTAGGAAAAAAATTGATAAAATTGAGTTTTGTTTTTTATCGCTAAAGTCATTGAGGCTAATAATGTCCATTTTTTCAGTATTTGGGATAAACTTCATTGAAAGAGGTAATAAAAAAGCATTTAAAATTGCAGTGAAAATAAATGCATAATGCCAACTAAAATACAATAAAGAAAAATATGATATTAGAGGACCTAAAGAAACGCCAATTGATCCAAAAACTCCATGAAATGCATTTGCCTTTGCAATATTTTTGTCAAAAGTTTCTGAAATTAATGTTAGAGAAACAGGATGATGAATGCTCGCGAAAAGTCCCAATAGAATACTGCTTAGCGAAAACATTAGTACACTATTTGAAACACTCACTAAAAGCGCAGAAAATAAAATTCCCAATTGAGAAAATACAATTAATTTTTTTGGTCCGAACTTATTGTACAAAAAAGACATTGGAAGGGAGCCAACGCCAAAACAGAAACTCACAATACCAAATATTAGCCCTACTTCGGCTGCATTTAGAGAAAAAAAGTCAATTAAATTTATATACATACTTGGAATCAACATCATAATGATGTGATTTGACATGTGAGATAAACTTAAAACAAATAGAATGAATCTAGAAGGCAAGCTTTACTTCTTTTCTGCAAGACGAGCAGCTTTACCGGACAATCCACGTAAATAGTACAACTTAGCTCTTCTTACTTTATTTACTCTATCAACTTTTATAGATGCAATTGATGGAGAATGAAGTGGAAAAATTCTTTCGACTCCAATACCATTAGAAATTTTTCTTACAGTAATTGTTTCAGCGATACCGGACCCCTTACGAGCAATAACAGTACCTTTATACAACTGCTGTCTTACTTTTTGACCTTCTCTAACATTAACGTAGATTGAAAGGACATCTCCTGCTTTAAAATTTGGTATATCTTCTCTTAATGTATTACTCATTTTATTTTTTCTTCAAAAGATCAGGTCTTCTGTCTTTTGTAATTTCTAATTTTTTATCATTACGCCATTTTTCAATTGCCTTATGATCGCCAGATAATAATACTTCTGGAACTTTTAATCCATCAATTTCATTAGGCCGCGTAAAATAAGGAGCATCTAGTAAATCGTCAACAAAAGAATCAGTCATTGCTGAATTTAAATCATTCAAAACACCTGGAATTAATCGTGCAATTGAATCAAAAATAATCATTGTTGATAATTCGCCGTTTGAAATGATAAAATCTCCAATTGATATTTCTAAATCGACATATTTTTCAATAACTCTTTCATCTATACCTTTATAATGTCCGCAAATAAAAATTAAAGAGCTCTCATTGCTAAGATTACTGCTTATTTTATGATTTAAAACTTTTCCTTTTGGCGAAGGAAAAATTATTTTAGGCTTTTTTTGTGATTTTGATATACAATATTCAATAGCGCTAAACAATGGTTCGCACATCATAACCATTCCACTTCCACCTCCATACGGCTCATCATCAATCTTTTTATAATTATCTTTGGTGAAATCTCTTAGGTTAATAGTCTCAATGGTAAGGAGACTTTTTTTTACTCCTTGATTAGCTATATTGTTTTCGATGAGAGTATTTATCGAATCAGGAAATGGCGTTATAATATAAACTTCCATATTATTTGACAAAAATTTAAGCTGTAAAACTTATTTTTTTTCTTCTACTGGAGCTTCTTCTTCCGCAGGCGCTTCTTCTGCTGGAGCTTCTTCAGCTACTTCTTCTGCAGGTGCTTCTTCAGCTACTTCTTTTTCTGCTGGAGCTTCTTCTTCCGCAGGTGCTTCTTCTGCTGGAGATTCTTCAACTACTTCTTCAGCTACTTCTTCTTCTGCAGGTGCTTCTTCTTCCGCAGGTGCTTCTTCTGCTGGAGATTCTTCAGCTACTTCTTCAGCTACTTCTTCTTCTGCAGGTGCTTCTTCTGCTGCTGGAGCTTCCTCGGCAACTTTGGCAGCAGCTTTCTCAGCTTTTAATTTTTCTTTTTTTTCCTTATTGGCTTTAATTCTATCTTGGATTACCTTATCTCTTTCTTTTTTCCATTCTTCAACAGCTTTATCAATTTGTTTTTCTGATAATCCCTGTTTCATTAAATGCCATCTGTATGCTAATCCTGATCTCTTCATTAACTTGTTAACAGGGTCTGTAACTTGTGCACCAAGCTTTAACCATTCAAGAATTCTATCTTCTTTTAGGACATAATTTTTCTCTTTATTGCTTTCAATTGGATTGTACCAACCTACTTGCTCAATTGCAGAGCCGTCTCTTCTTTTTCTTGAATCAATAATTATAATTCTATAAAAAGGTCTGTTTCTACGACCAATTCTTTTAAGTCTAATTTTTGTTGCCATAAACTATTTTCTCTTTTTTATAATTTTGTTATTAAAACAGGCGTAATTTGTCTAAAACTAATGAATACTACAAATGATTTATTTTATGAAAAATCAATGGACATAAGTTTTGAAATTCCTTGTTTTTCAGCTGTTACACCATAAATACAATCTGCTGATTCCATTGTCAATTTATTATGAGTTACCATAATAAACTGAGTGGTTTTACTGTAATCTTTTATCACATCAGTAAACTTTTTAATATTTATATCGTCAAGAGGCGCGTCAATTTCATCTAAAATGCAAAATGGACTAGGCTTGTACTGATAAATTGAGAAAAGTAATGCAATTGCAGTTAAGGACTTTTCTCCTGCTGATAACATCTTTAGGGAATTATTTTTTTTTCCAGGAGGCTGAGCATGAATATTTATATCAGAATTTAGAGGTTCATTAGAGTCTGATAATTCAATTGAACCCTTACCCCCATTAAAAAACACTGCAAACATAGTTTCAAAATTATCTTTGACTTGATTGTATGTATCCAAAAACTGTTCTTGGGCAACAATATCAATTTTCTTAATAGCTTCTTTTAAATTATTTTCAGCATCAATTAAATCAGCTTTTTGTTCCAAAAGATTATTTAATCTTGCGGTTTTTTCTTCATGCTCATCTTTGACTGCCCAATTAATTGGACCAATAGAATCAATACTTCTCTTTATTTTTTCTACTCTAAAAACCATATCTGAAATGTTGTAATCCTTTACATCTCTTAAAACAACATCATTTCCAAACTTTTCAATAATATTTTGCTCTATTTGGGTTTTTTTTATTTTTGATTCTGCAATTTTCATCTCAGATTCTTTTATTTCATAAAAAAGATCATCTTTACTGAATTTATCAGAATCAAGCTTTGCTCTTATTGACTCCATTTTGATAAATGCCTTATTTACATCATTCTCTTTTTTTTCTAAATCTAGATTATTTGAATTTATTTGATCTTGAATTTTTTTAATGGATTCATCCATTTTTGAAAAATCAAATTCTTGCTCTTTTCTATATTTATCTATTTTATCTTTATAATCTTGTATGCTTGCTTTTAATTTTTCATATTTTTTGTCAGTTTCTATTACAGTGTAATTTTTATTTTTGAATTTTTCCTTGCTTTCATCTGACAAGTTTTTAGTTACATCTTGATTTGAGACTATTTTAATATAATCTTTATCAAACTGATTAAGTTGATTAATCTTTTTCTGAAGTTCGTCCTCAAGCAATCCGACACCTTTGGATGACTCTTGATTCTTTTCTTGAATCTCTAAAAGCAGCTTTTCTGTAAGCTTATCAACTTTTGCTTTCATTGCTGCTAAAGATTCTTTCTCTTTTAAATATGCTTCTCTGGAGTTGTCAAATTCAACACTTTCAACTTCTTTTTTAAAAGTAGTTTTTTTTAAAACTTCATTCTTTTTCTTTAACATTTCTTCAAGAGGTAAAATGACATTCTCAAGATCAGTTATTCTTGCTGAGGCTAGATCTAGCTCTAATTCTTTTAATTCGCTTGTAAGTTTTTCATGTCTTTTAAATCTTTTTAATTGCAAATCTAATGCCTTGACTTGAATTTCAATTTCTAAGATAATATCATCAATTCTTTCTAAATCTCTTGAATTCAAATCAAACTTCTTCAAAGCAGATCTTCTTTTGGCTTTATATTTATTTACTCCAGCAGCTTCTTCAAACATTTGCCTTCTACTATCATCTTTATCTGATAATATTTGTTCAATCATATTTAATTCAATTACAGAGTAAGCATCTGAGGTTAATCCAGTATCTACAAAAAGATTTGAAATATCTTTTAATCTGCAGTTATTTCTATTAATAAAATATTCACTTTCACCAGAACGATACAATCTTCTTCCAATTTCAACTTCTGAATATTCAACGGGTAACAATCCTTTATCATTCTCAATTGTTAAAAAAACTTCACATAGACCTAATGGTTTTACATTAGAAGTACCATTAAAAATCACATCTTCCATTTTTGAACTTCTTAATCTCTTAGTTTTTTGCTCACCTAAAACCCATCTTATTGCATCTACGATGTTTGTTTTACCACACCCATTTGGACCAACAATGCCTGTTATACCTGAATCAAATACAACGGTTTCTTTTTTTGCAAAAGATTTAAAACCAAAAATTTCTAATTTTGAAATATGCATTTTTTATTATCCTGGAGGCCATCCTAAAGATCTACCTCCAATAAAATGAAGATGGATATGGTAGACTGTTTGTCCTCCATCTTCATTACAATTAAAAATAGTCCTATATCCTGATTTATCTATACCTAGTTTGATTGCCATCTTTTTAGCTGCTTGAAACATTTTGCCAATTAATTCAGTATCCTCAACATTCAAGTCGTTTATTGTCTCGATTTTCTTTTTTGGAATGATTAAAAGATGTATAGGTGCTACAGGATTAATATCATCAATTATAATTAAATCATCATCTTCATGATGAATAGTAGCAGGGATTTCCCTTAAAATTATTTTTTCGAAAATTGTTTTAGTCATTATTTATCAATAATTCATTTATGATTGATATCAAAGAAACTATAGCAGTTTCAGTCCTTAATATAGTTCTCCCAAGATTAACTTTAATGAAATTTTTTTCATTTATTATTTTTTTTTCATTCTCTGAAAAATCACCTTCAGGCCCTACAATTAAATTAATTTTTTTATTTTTAGATAAATTTTTAATTGTATCTAATTGTTCAAAAATAGTTTTCTCTGAATTAATCAAACATGCAATATTTACTGATTGATTATCTTGCCATTCGGTAAAATTTTTTAATTTATTTAACCTTGGAAAATAAGCTCTCATACTTTGTTTACATGCAGAGTGAATTGAAGATAAAAGCTTATCGTGATTTATTGAAGATTTTACAGATTTATCAAATTTAACCGGGGTTAATTCATCAACTCCAAGCTCAACAGATTTTTCAAGAGCTATCTTGAATCTATTATTTTTAATTAGAGGTATTGCAAGATGAATTTTAAAATTTCGTTCAGGTACAATATGTTCTTTGCTCAAGATTTTACCTTTAACAGCCTTTTTATGCGCTTCATTTACAATAGCCTGGTAAATGCTTCCTTCTCCATCAGTAAGGATTAATTTATCATTCTTTTTAATCCTCAAGACAGAAATAACATGGTGTGATTCTTTTTCTTCAAGAACAAAGTTTGAATTCTTAATGTTTTCCTTATTTATAAGTGAAAAATTACTCACGATTAATCTGATACTTTAGAAATAGATAACCTCCCCCAAAATCATCTTTCGAATGAATAGGTTTATCTACGTTTAAGTGGTCGTAACCTAATCCAAGCGATAATGTATTTCCTGAAGGTTGAGAAAAATTAACACCGAATCCTAATGAAGCACCTAAGTTGGTCTGCGATTTGGTACTTCTCCATTTTTTTGAAAAACTTGAGATTGTCTCGTCACCATCAACAGCAATAAAAGGTCCAATAGAAAAAGTTATATATGGCCTAAAACTATTTGCTATTTGACCATCAAACAAATAATAGTTTGTTCTAAAAAATAAAGGGAAAAGTAAAATATCTTTTTCTCCGGCAACTGTGAACTGATTATAAAAAGGATCATAAATTGGATATTCATCATTTCTTACATCATAAAATCTTAAATCTAAACCAATTGAAACGTTCGATTTTTGAAATTTTTCATATTCATACCCAAATCCATATCCATTGTTTGCAAAAAGAAAATTTATATTTTGAATCTTATCTTGCGCATTCAATGAACCAATCATAAAGATGTTTATTAACAGAATTATAGCTTTATTCATTATCTTCAAACTCAGCATCCTTTATTTTTTTAAAATCAATTTTTGTATCTTTTTTTACAACAATTTTTTCATCTTTTTTTGTTGAAATTCTGTATAAAAACCATATGACTGCTAATGCAATAATGTATTTAATCATATTATGATGGATTAAAATATTTTATACCTTGGTGAGGCTGATGTATCTCATTAAGTAGATTATCGAAATCCTCTGAATTTTCCACAAAATCTATATTATTTGTATTTATTATTAATAATGGACCTTCTTCATAATTAACAAAAAATTCTTGGTAGCGTTCATTAACTTGATTGATATAATCTTGCGTAACATGCTTTTCAAAATCTCTACCTCTTTTTTTAATATTCTTCATAAGTCTGGGAGTATCTGCCTGCAAATAGACTACTAAATCAGGCTTAACAATATCTTTCTCTAATATATCAGCAACATGAGAATAAAGTTTAAATTCTGCTTCAGAGTTCAAGGTAAAATCAGCAAAAAGTCTATCTTTTTCAAACATGTAGTCTGTAACTACCCCTTTTTGCAAAAGATTCAATTGTCTAATGTCTTTTTGTTGCTGTTGATACCTTTGTAAAAGGAAAAAAATTTGTGTTTGGAATGCATTTGATTCTGGATCATCGTAAAAGTCTTTTAGAAAAGGATTTTCCTCAAATTTTTCAAAAACTTTCCTAGCATTTAGTTTATCTGCAATGAGCTTAGCAAGACTTGTTTTACCAACTCCTATAGGTCCTTCTATTGCAATATATATATCTAATTCTTTCATGCTTTCTTATCAATAATATATTTTTGAACTACTGAAGTATCAGGACACTTTTCAAGTAAATCAACAATTTTAATATTTGTTTTAGGAAAAATTTCATCTGAAGCGAGTTCTACTAAGGGAATCAAAACAAATTTTCTTAATAGAGCCCCTGGATGTGGTATTTGCAATTCAGTAGTATCTATAAAACTATCCTTAAAAATAATTATATCAATATCAATTGTTCGAGGTTGATTTTTTTGTCTTTTTTCTTCTCTGCCTAACATTTTTTCGATTTCATTAATCTTATCTAAAAGTTGAAAAGGAGTTAAGGTCGTTTCAAGCTCTAAAATAATATTAAGAAAAGATGGTTGATTTTCATTATAAAGAGGTTCTGTCTTATAAAATGAAGAAGATCTTATTTTTGAAATTTCGATGTATGAACCCAACATCGCAATAGATGATGCAATATTCGATTCTTTATCACCGATATTTGATCCAATAGATAAATAAACTTTATTTTTAAACATAATACTATTTTACAAACAAAAAACCCTCAATATAGAGGGTTTTTTTGCATTTTATTTTCATACTTACCAGAAAAATCAATTACATCATGCCGCCCATGCCGCCCATGCCCATATCTGGAGCACCGCCTGGCATTGGTGAATGATCATGTTCTTCTGGCTGTTCAGTAATGGCAGCTTCAGTAGTTAATAACAATCCTGAAATTGAAGCAGCATTTTCAACTGCAACTCTTGCTACCTTAGCTGGATCAATAATTCCAGCTTTAAACATATTAACGTATTCATCTTGACGAGCATCATATCCAAAATCATTCTTACCTTCAAGAACTTTTTGAACAACAATTGAAGCTTCAACTCCTGCATTAGAACAAATTTGCCTAATAGGACCTTCTAAAGCACGTTTCATAATATCAACTCCAACTTGCTCAGAAACAGATGCTTTTACTTTTGCTAAATCTAGACTAGCTCTTAGTAATGCAACACCACCACCTGGAACAATTCCTTCTTCTACAGCTGCTCTGGTTGCATGTAACGCATCATCAACTCTAGCTTTTTTTTCTTTCATTTCAACTTCAGTTGCTGCTCCAACATTAAGAACGGCAACTCCGCCTGAAAGCTTAGCTAATCTTTCTTGCATTTTTTCTTTATCGTAGTCAGAAGAAGATTTTTCAATTTGAACTTTAATTTCATTAACTCTAGCATCAATTGCAGGTTTATTTCCACTTCCATCTACAATAGTTGTGTTATCCTTGTCACTTACAACTTTTTTACATGTCCCTAGATAATCAAGTGTAGCGCTTTCAAGTTTGTAACCTTGTTCTTCAGAAATAACAGTTGCACCAGTTAAGATCGCAATGTCTTCTAACATAGCTTTTCTTCTATCACCGAATCCAGGAGCTTTTACTGCTAAAACCTTAAAAGTTCCTCTTAATTTATTCACTACTAATGTAGCTAATGCTTCACCTTCAATATCTTCAGCAATAATTAAGATTGGTTTACCTGCTTGAACTACTTTTTCAAGAAGAGGTAATAAATCTTTCATATTACTAATTTTTTTGTCATGAACTAATACAAATGGATCGTCTAAATCAGCTTCCATTGAATCGGAATTAGTTACAAAGTATGGAGATAAATATCCTCTGTCAAATTGCATACCCTCAACAAATTCTAAATAAGTTTCAGCAGTTTTCGATTCTTCAACAGTAATAACACCATCTTTACCAACCCTATCCATTGCTTCAGCAATTTTTGAACCAATCTCATGATCGTCATTTGCAGAAATTGTTGCTACTTGAGCTATCTGCTTTGAGTCAGGAATATCTTTAGATAATTTTGAGATAGATTTGACAACGCTATCTTTAGCCAAATCTATACCTTTTTTAATTTCCATTGGGTTAGCTCCTGCAGTAACATTTTTTAGCCCTTCAGAAATAATTGATTGAGCTAGAACTGTTGCTGTTGTAGTTCCATCACCCGCAACATCTGATGTTTTAGATGCTACTTCTCTTACCATTTGAGCACCTACGTTTTCAAGTTGATTTTCTAAATCTATTTCTTTTGCAACTGAAACTCCATCTTTTGTAACAAGTGGTGATCCAAATTTTCTTTCAATTACTACATTTCTACCTTTAGGACCTAAGGTAACCTTTACAGCATTTGCAAGTTTATCAACACCCTTTTTAAGAGCTCCTCTTGCTTCTGTATCATATGCAATATCTTTTGCCATTTATTCCTCCTTATAAGATTGCCAGAATATCACTTTCTCTCATGATGAGCAAATCTTTGCCTTCATAGGTGATTTCTGTGCCTGAATATTTACCATACAGCACTACATCGCCTGATTTAACAGTCATAGAGCTAGTAGTACCATCTTCATTATTTTTACCTGGACCTACAACAACTACAGTTCCTTGTTGTGGTTTTTCTTGAGCAGTGTCTGGAAGTATAATTCCGCTAGCTGTTGTTTCATCAGCAGCCATAGCTTCTACAACTACTCTATCTTCCAGTGGTTTAATTTTTAAAGACATTTTTTATCCTCTTATTTGTTATAATGTTCTTTTATATATGCAAAAAGCATGCCAGCAAGCAAAATAATACATTTTTATGCAAAAATGACATATTTACACAATTTTGCACGGTAATTTTAAAATTTTGTTCTTAGAATAACAAATGAAATATTAATTATCTGCCAGTACTTCCAAATCCACCCTCACCACGGCTAGATTCAGATAATTCTTCAACTAACTCAAAATCGATAGGTGAACTATCAACAGCTACCAATTGAAAATATCTTTCTCCTCTTTTCACATGAAAATCTTCATTATAGATGTTGTCAACCATTCCAACTAATTCTCCTCTGTATCCACCGTCGATTAAACCAATAGAGTTAGCAAGCCTAAGAGGTGTTTTTGAAATACTTGACCTAGGAAATAAATAATAAGCCTTATTGTCTAAATTTTCACATGCAATGTGCAACGGAATAGGTTGAGTACTGTTTGCCGGGATAATCTGATCTTCAACAACAAATAAATCTAATCCTGCATCTCCTGAATGAAAATGTGAATGATTTTCATAAAGCTCTTTGGCTCTATCATTGTAAGCTTTAATCTTTAATTTCATTCTTATGAATAAGAGTTCTTATTGGATAAGGAATATCTATTTTTTCATCTTTAAACCTTTTGTGAAGTTTCTTGATGTAACTATTTAAAATAGTATTGTGATCTCCAAAATTTTTGCCTTGAAAATATATGAAAAAATTGACGCTAGAATCAGCAAATTCTCTGAATCTTATTACAGGCTTATATGATTTACTAACACACTCAAGCTCATTATAAACTTCAAGTGCTACATCTAAAGCTACTTTTTCAACATGATCCAGGTCACTATCATAAGAAACTCCGATTTGAATAGGGACTCTAAAGGCTGAATCCATTGAAGAAAAATTCTTCGAAATTGATCCTGAAAGAACAGAGTTAGGAATTGAAATTATATTATTCGCTCTTTCGCGAATAGTAGTGTATCTCCATCCTACATTTTCTACATATCCTTGATATCCATTATCTAACTGGACATAATCACCTTCTTGCATTGTTTTACTTAAAAGAATATTAATTCCTCCAAAAAGATCAGATAAAGTATCTTTTAAAGCCAAAGATACTGCTAAACCTCCAACACCTAAAGCCGTAATTAATGGTGTAATTGAAATACCAAAAGATTGGAGAATAAATAATATTCCTATGGAAAAAATTGATACGTTTGTTAAACCCTTAAAAATTCCTGTAGATGGAAGAGATTTATTTGTTTGAGACCAAATATCTAAAAGTCCTAAAATCACCCTTGATGCAGTCAAACTTACAGAAATGATAAGAAATGCAGATATAATTTTTTGATATATATCTTCTGGGCCTGGTAAATCAGCATTTCCAATAGCCATTGAAAAAAAAGCAAGAAAAAACCAAAATACAATTACCTTATCCAGAGCATTAACAATTACATCATCACTCTGCCAATTATTGTTTGCAGATAAGGATTTGAGTTTTGATACAAAAAATTTTTTGAATAAAAGACCTAAAGCAATTCCTAAAAGAATTGTAATAAGCGGTTCAATCCAAAGAAGTAAATTTTCTGATATTAAATTATTTAACCCCATAAAATAACTTTACAAATAAAAGTTTAATTGTACAAGCATAGTCAAAATTATAATTAAGGATCTGTCCAATCACCATTTTCTTTAATAAGTTGAATTAATTCATCAACTGCATGTTTGCTTGGAATGTTTCTTTTAACAAGTTGTTTACCCTTGTAAAGAGATATAAATCCTGTTCCCGAACCCACATATCCATAGTCTGCATCGGCCATTTCACCGGGACCGTTAACTATACAGCCCATAACAGAAATTTTTAACCCTTTTAAATGACTTGTATATTCTTTAACCATTAAAGTAGTTTCTTGAAGGTCAAACTTTGTTCTTCCACAAGAAGGACATGAAATATAGTCAGTTTTAAAAATTCTTGTTCTAGTATTTTGTAAAATAAGGAAGGATAATTCATTGACCTTATCAGTATTTTTTGAACATGAGATCCAGATACCATTTCCCATCCCCTCTAAAAAAAGCGAACCAATATCAATAGATACATCTATAGCAATTTTTTCAAAATCTTTTTCATCATAATTTCCCTTGAAAACAACTGGATTATTAATTTTTTGCTCCTCAAAAAAATTAATTGCATCTAAAAGATCATGTCTAGATCTGGATGTTACATCTAAAACAAAAACTACCTTGTTATTAAATGATTGATTTATGGTGTTTTTAATTCTATCAAAATTAAGTTTTACAAAATTTATTTTTTTGGATTTTTTACCGCTCTTTCTAAATTCTTTTATAGAATCATAGTAGGGAAAAGTATTTTTCAAATTACATTTATTCCATTCATTGAATGGTAAAATATATTTTTTATCTTTATTAACTAAAGACGGGTCTAATGTGAAAATATAATCAGGTGAGTTTTCCTCAAATAAACTTTCATCATTTGAAATAACAATAGGATGGTTCATATTGCCAATGTTTTCAACTTCAAATGACTCTCTTTTATAAAATGAAAAAGCTCGAATATTGTTAAAATCTGACTCCTTTATAGACATTGATTCAATTTTAGATAAAATCTTTTCAGCAGCTGGTATTTCAAATTCAGGGTCTTCTGTTAATGAAACACGAATAGTATCTCCCAATCCCTCTGAAAGCAAGGTGCCAATTCCTAATGCAGATTTTATTCTTCCATCCAGCCCATCTCCTGCCTCTGTCACTCCCAAATGCAAAGGAAAAAACATTTTTTCTGATTCCATTTTTTTTACCAATAATCTGTATGCATGAATCATAACAATTGGATTAGAAGATTTCATTGATAATACTACCTGATCAAAATTTTCATTTTTACAAACTCTTAAAAATTCCATTGCAGATTCTACCATGCCAAGAGGTGTATCTCCAAATTTATTCATTATTCTATCTGACAATGAACCATGGTTAGTTCCTATCCTTAGAGCGGTATCATTTTTTTTACAAGAATTAATAAGATCAATAAACTTTTTTTCAATTTTTTTAACTTCTTGTTGATATGTATCATTATCATATTCTCTAATTTCGAATTTTTTCTTATCAACAAAATTTCCAGGATTAATTCTTACTTTTTCTACGATTTTTGAGGCGACAATTGCAGCATTTGGAGTAAAATGAATATCTGCTACTAAGGGTTTAGAATATCCTTTTTTAATAAGTCCATTTCTAATATTTTCGAGATTTTTTGCTTCTTTGATGCTCGGAGCCGTAAATCTTACTAATTGTCCGCCAGCATTGAAAATTCTTATTGCTTCTTCAATGCTAGGTTTAGTATCAGCTGTGGAAGCGGTTGTCATCGACTGTGTTTTAACATCATGTTTACTACCGATGTACAAATCACCAATTTTTACGCTTACAGTTTCTCTTCTCATGCTACCTAACTTTGAAGGTAGTAAGAGACATTAATGCAAACAATATTCCAATAATCCAGAATCTTGTAACTACTCTTGATTCTGGCCACCCTTTTAATTCGAAATGGTGGTGAATAGGCGCCATTAAAAAGAATTTTTTACCTTCACCATATTTGTTTTTGGTATATCTAAAGTACAAAACTTGAATAATTACAGATAATGTTTCTATTACAAAAACTCCTCCAACAATTAGTAAAAGTACTTCTTTTTTTAGAAGGATTGCCAATGTACCAAGAGCAGCTCCAGATGATAAAGAACCAACATCTCCCATAAAAATTTCGGCAGGCTTAGCATTGAACCATAAAAAACCTAAACACCCACCAAAAAAAGCGGTAGCAAAAATTGTTAATTCGCTTGCAAGAGGCAAATAAGCAATGTACAAATAATCGGTAAAGTCTACTCTTCCAGAAATATATGCTATGACTCCAAACACACTAACTGAAATTGCTAACAATCCGGAAGCTAATCCATCAAGACCATCTGTTAAATTAACAGCATTAGATGTTGCTGAAACGACTAAAATGATAAAGATTGCATAAATTATTGGATAATAGAAATTGACTGAAACATTTTTTAGAAAAGGAACAAAAGTGGAAAGTGTATAATCTCCATAAACATTTGAACTGATGAGTAAGTAAGAAATGAAAATACCTAAAACAGTCTGTGCAAGAAGTTTATATCTTCCACTTAATCCATCTTTTCTTTTTTTAACGACTTTTAAATAATCATCATAAAAACCAATTAGGCCCATCCAAATCATTGATGCGCAAATTATTTGAATAAATAAATTATTTAGGTCAGCCAAAAGAATAGTTGGAACAATTGTAGATAAAATTATAATTACACCTCCCATTGTTGGAGTACCTTTTTTGTTCTTATGAGAGCTTGGTCCGTGATCTCTAATAGATTCACCTATCTGTAAATTAATTAGTTTTTTTACAACGAAAGGTCCAAAAATAAAGCTGATGAATAATGCTAGAATTGCGCTTGCACCAGCTCTAAAAGTTATATATTCAAACAGGTTAAGAAACCCAAAATATTCTCTAAAAGGTATTAGTAATTCATTTAACATTTTTTAATTCATCAATTAGTTGATCCAGTTGCATACTCCTAGACCCCTTTATCAAAATAATGTCTCCGTCTGTTAAAAGTTCAGTTAACTTTTCTAATAAAGAAAAATTATCATTGAAATGTAAGCTTAATGCAAAGTTATTACTATTAGATTGTGCATTTTTAGCCAACTTACCAATAGTAAATAAAATGTCTGTTTTTCCATCCGCGTATTGACCAATTTCTGAATGAAAACTCTCTTCATTATCTCCAAGCTCCTTCATGTCACCAAAAACAAAAAATTTTCTATATTTTTTAAAACAACTAAGGTAATCTAATGCTGCTTTAACAGAATCTGGATTCGCATTGTACGAATCATCTATAATTTTAACCTTATTTAATGATAAGATGTCACCTCTTCCTGGTGGCATTTCAAAACTTTCTAAGTAACTAATTAATAAATCCCTTTTTAGAGCAGGAAGATTACAATCTTTAAAGATATCATTAGTAACATGGGAGGCAATTTCTAAATTTTTAATAAAAATTTTACTTTTATATTCTTTTAAATCAATTTCTAAAGAATTTGGCTTTAATTCATTGAAGTTATATTTCTTAGTTGAATGATTTAGTATTGATTTCTTTTCTTTTTCAATATTTTCTATTGAACCAAATCCATCAAGATGTGCGGCAGCAATACTTGTGATTACTCCATAGTCTGGATTAACAATTGAAGATAAATATTCTATATCTCCAATTTTATTGGCTCCTAATTCCAAAACATATATTTCAGAATCAAGAGAAAACGAAAAAATTGACAAAGGAACACTAATTGAGGTATTGTAATTACCTAAAGTTTTTTCAACTTTAAACTTGAATTGAAGTAAATGTGTTATCAAATCTTTGGTAGTAGTTTTTCCATTTGAACCTGTTATTCCTACAATTTTACCATCAAAACTTTTCAACCAAATTATTGATAGCTTTTTAATAAAAGCATGTAAATCTTCAACTAAAAGATGATGGCTATTCTTATTTTTATTTGATGATAGGGTATAACTTGCACCATTTCTTAAAGCTTGATCAATAAAATCATTTCCATCAAAGTTTTCTCCTTTGATAGCAATGAATAAATCATTTTTTTTGATATTTCTACTATCAATAGATATTCCATCTATTGCTCTATCAATAGTTTGATTAAAAAAAGTCTTAAAAACTGTTAAAAAATGGTTTTTTTCTTTTAAATCAATTCTCATAGAATTCTTTAATTATATTGCTATCAGAGTAAAAATGTTTCGTACCATTTATTTCTTGATACTCTTCTATTCCTTTTCCAAAAATAATTAAAATTTCATCAGGCTTTAAATTTGTTAAGGCAAATTCAAGTGCTTCTTTTCTATCAGTAAAAGAATGATGACTATCTTTAGAAAATCCATTTATTACATCTTCATTTATTGATACTATGTCTTCAAATCTAGGATTATCAGGTGCTAAATAACATTCTACAGAATATTTTTCTACAACTTCCGCCATCTTTGGTCTTTTAGATTTATCTCTATTACCACCAGCGCCAAAAAGAACTTTTAAAGGTCGACCATAGTTCTCTTTTAAGGTTTTTAATACTTTTAAATACGCATCAGGAGTGTGGCCATAATCTAAAAATATCATTTGATTGCTTTTATTTTTAACTAGATGAAGTCTTCCGTTTATATTTTTACAATTTTTAATTCCTTCTAAAATAGATTCTTTTGAAGCATTCAACTCAACTGCAATAGCTGCAGCAAGAATTAAGTTTTCTAAATTAAATGAACCAATAAGCTTTGATTGGAAATCTAAAGTTTTAGAATCCCATGCTAAAGTACCTGTAATTCCAGAATCACTAATGCCATAAGTAGTACAAAAATAATCAGCATCTTTGATTTCAAGAGAAATACATTTGGTTTGTGAATTTATTTCTGAAATTCTCTTACCATATTCATCGTCAATCATAACAACTGAAGATCCATTTTCTTTATTTAGATTAAAAAGTTTAAGCTTTTCAAGGAAGTAATCCTCCATTGTCTTGTGATAATCTAAATGATCAAGTGAAAGATTTGTAAATGCAGTAATATCAAAATAAATATTTTCTATTCTTTTTTGAGATAATGCGTGCGAAGAAACCTCTAAGACAACATTTTTAAAGCCGTAATTAACAGCATGATTTAATATTTCATACAAGTCAAAAATATCTGGCGTAGTTAAACCAGAATTGATCTCTAAAGAGGGTTTTATTCCGCTTGTTCCAATTTGTAAAGTTTTTTCATTTTCAGCATCTAAAATACTTTTTAAAATTGTCGATGTTGATGTTTTACCATTCGTTCCAGTAATTCCTATCAACTTTACTTTATTTTGCGGAAAATTGTAAAAATTTGAGCAAGCAATGCCTGCTGCAGTTCTTACATCTTCTACTTTAACTACATTTTTTTGAGATTCTAATTTATCAGAATCGGTAATTGCTAAGCAAGCTCCATTTCTAAATGCATCTTCAATGAAGTCATTTCCATCATTATTTTCTCCTTTAAAAGCAAAAAAAATGTATCCTTTTTTTACTTTTGAAGAATTATTAGTAAGGCCTTGAACTAATACTTTAGGAAGTTCAATAGATTCATTTAGAATAGTATTTAATACTTTATCTATTTCTATCATAAATCGTATTTATTTCTGAATGATTTATCATTGGAGGCATATGAATATATCTAATATAATCATCCAGCGATCTTTGATCCCATGGGTCTTTGAAATAATTGTCTGTATCTAAAAACCCTTTTCTAGAGTTGTAATATGTGAACTTATCGAGAGATGAATTAAAAAAACCGCTTGAATATGAATCGTTATTTCTCGAGATATATTTGCTTGCTTCAACCCAACCAGGTAATCCAGCATCAAGATAAAGAGATGTGGAAGTATTTACAGGAAAAAACATACCAGTATTATTCTTTTGAGCAAATCTATCATATTCTGGAGCATTGAGTTTAATTGATTCATTTATCACATTTAGTTTAAAAAATTTTTCTAGAGTTTCATTTGTATTGATGTTTGCAATTAACATTAATTCTAAATCTGATAATTCCTCGACCAGTAATGGTTGAATATTGTCTGTAATATCATCACTTACATCTTGTCCATGAAGACTTACAAGAAATAATAGACATAAAATTAACTTAATCATCTAAACTTACCTTCATTCTACTTTTTTTCACTTGCGATCTCTTTTTTTTATTTTCAACTCTTTTTACTTTAGAACTCCTTGAAGGTTTCGTAGGAATTCTCTTTGCTTGTATTTTAATATCACTAAATAATTTTTCTAATCTATTTATAGCATCATCTTTATTTTTTTTCTGAGATTTAAAAGATTGAGAGATAATTATTATAAATCCATTCTTTGAAATTCTTTTTCTATATGCAGATATAAATCTTTGCTTAATATCATCGGATATATCTGATTCATGTATATTATATTTTAATTGAACAGCTGTTGAAACTTTATTGACGTGCTGTCCGCCTGGCCCGCTAGATCTAACAAAGGAAAAATGTAACTCTGATTCTTTAATTTTTATCATTAAAATTGTTTATAAAATTTACAGAAATTTTTATGAATAATTTTACAAAACATAGAATAACAGTTTTTGGCATTAATGGATGTCATGATGCTATTAAATCATCTATTATTGATGTTAATCAAGTAATCATTGAGAAAAACTCTCCTGCTGACAACAGCAATAAAGTCAATAATGCACTAGGTGATATATCTCAAAACCTTATTCGAAAAGTTGATTCGGAAAGTTTTAAAAAATATGTTGATAATAATAGAGCTCAAGGCATTTTTATAAAAGCTCAAGCTAAAACTTTTCATGAACTTCCAAATATTGATCAAAAAACTGCTTGCTTTGTAATACTGGATCAAGTTCAAGATCCACATAATCTTGGACAGATTTTAAGGATTTGTGCGGGTGGAAATATTGACGGGGTTGTTATTACGGATCGGAATAGTGTTTCAATGACAAGTGCTGTGGCTCAAGTAAGTCAAGGCGGGTTCTCAAAAGTTCCTTTATTTTCAGTGTCAAATATCAATAAAGCTATAAGTCATTTTAAAGACAATGACTTCTGGATAACAAGCTTTGAAAATAATATTGAAGCAAAAAATTGGTATGCTGTTGATTTGAAAGGTAAATCTATTCTTATCTTTGGTGGTGAAGGAAGTGGAATTAGCAAACAAGTACTTAAAAATTCAGATTTTCTTGCAACGATACCAATGTCTCATGAAATGAATTCTTTAAATGTTGCTACTGCTGTAAGTGCTATAGTCTTTGAAAGATTAAGACAAATACTTAGTTAAGTTTGGCAAACTCTTCAGTTGCTTTCCAAACTCTCCACACATTTTTATAGCAAATTTTTTCAATTTCCTCTTCAGAATATCCTCTTTTAAGAAGATGAAAAATAACCATCGGAAACCCTTCAGGGCCTTTTAAATCAGTTGGAAGTGTATAACCAACCCCATCAAAATCAGAACCAAAGCCTACATGATTAATACCAACTAAATTGACAACATGGTCAATATGATCAGCAACTTTTTCAGAGCTAACATATAGAAATCTTTTATCGTATTGCTCCCTTTTATATTCATCATAAGAAGCATAATTAGCTGAATCTAAATTATTATCTTTAATATACTTTGCTACATCAGCATCAATTGGAGCTTTGGTATCTTTTGATGCTTGATCAACAAAATATGATGCAAAATTTATTTGAACAACTCCTCCATTCTCTGCAAGTCTTTTAATCATATCATCATCCATATTTCTTTCCCAATCAGGAGTAAAGTGCCTACATGATGAATGTGAAGCAATTGCTGGAACTTGAGTAACATCCATGACTTGATAAAATGCGTCATCAGAAACGTGTGAAATATCTACCATAATGCCTACACGATTCATTTCTTTAACAACCTCTCTTCCGTAAGCACTTAGACCATTGTGAGTACGCTTTCCAAGATTATATGATGAGTCACAAATTGCATTATCTTCGGAGTGTGTAAGTGTAATATAACTAATACCTTTATCATGAAAATATTGAACGTTGGATAAGTCCCCTTCAAGTGGAGCTCCGTTTTCCATGCCCATGGGTAACGCTATTTTTCCTTCTGAAACAATTCTTTCAGCTTCTTCAGGACTATGAGCAATCTCAAATTTATCAGGATGATCAGAAACTATTCTTTCAACAATAGCAATTAACTCTTCTGCTTTTTCTTTAGCCCCACCAGTTACTTGGTAAGTTGCAGGAACGTAGATTGCCATAAAAGGAACGTCTAACCCACCTTCTTTTGCTCTGACATAATCAAAGTCACCTGGAGACCTTTTTGATATATCTTCATAACCCCATTTATGCATTCTCCATGGAGTATCAATGTGTCCATCAGTAATAATAAATTTTTGAGATAATTCTTTTGCTTTTTCCATCAACTGTTCATCATTATTGGAACTACAATTCATAATAAGCAGTGTTGAAAGAAAAATTAAAAAAGATTTGTATAATTTCACTATTTGTATCCTTTTTCATTTGGAGGTTAGTAGCGGGAGTAGGATTTGAACCTACGACCTCCGGGTTATGAGCCCGACGAGCTACCAAGCTGCTCCATCCCGCGATCTGTTTGTATAATAACTATAAATAAAAAAAGGAGGAACTTTTTTTTAAAAAAAACATAAGTATTAATGAGGAGCAAGTTAAAGTTTAAAATTACCTCTTAATTCCTTTCTCTTACCCTTGGTTAGGTTTTAATTTGCTCCTCGAATTAATAGATTCTTTTAGGACGAATTCCAATTGTAGTGACCAAAACATAAGAAGTAGAATCAATTTTATTTGCAATGTGATTTATATCAATATTTCCATGTTCATTTGATCCAAAAATGAGAACCTCATCTCCATAATTAATTTCAGCTGATCCAATATCAATCATTAACTGATCCATACAAATTCTTCCAGTAATTTTGAAATCTTGATTTTTGAACTTTACAAAACCTTCAATATACCAAGGACGTGGTACTCCATCCGCAAAACCAGCTTGTACAACAGCTATGCGAGTGTCTGATTTAGTTTTATAGACTCCTCCGTAACTAATATGAGTACCTGCTTTTACATCTCTAATTTCAACCACAGGAGCAGTAAATGTCATCACTGGTTTTATCGGAAGATCGTGAGGGACTTCATCTGAAGGAAA
Source organism: uncultured Fidelibacterota bacterium (assembly GCA_902624275.1). Lineage (GTDB taxonomy): Bacteria > Fidelibacterota > Marinisomatia > Marinisomatales > Marinisomataceae > Marinisoma. Next base: position 12,047 of record CACNWW010000005.1, on the reverse strand, counting down.
GGCTCCATAAAGAAGCATTCCAGCTCTTATCATATTAAATCTGGAATCTTGAACGTTCAAAATAGCTCCACTGTTACTACAGTGAATAAAAGCAAAGGATATATCTAATTTTTTTGAAATTTCTACAATGTCATTAAACTTGCTAAGCTGACTATTTGCATAAGAAAGTTCTCCTTCATCAGCAGTTGCAAAATGAGAATACAATCCTTCTAATTCAATATTATTAATCTGAGTTGCTTCTTTTAAAAATGCCTCTGCTTGTTCTAATGGGACCCCTAATCTTGTCATTCCCGTATCAATCTTTAAATGAACTTTCAAATGATTTCCATCATATGTTTTAAGTGCTTTTAGATCATCAAAAGATGAAATATTTAAAGTTAATTTGTGCTTTGATGCTTCTTCAATTCTTTTGGGATCAAATTTTGCATAAATGAAGATATCTGTTTTTATACCAGCATCTCGTAATTCAATTCCTTCATCAATTGTGAATACAGCTAAATACCTCACTCCTTCTTCTTCTAGAGCTCTGGATACTTCTACAGCTCCATGACCGTAAGCATTTGCTTTAACTGTAGCCATAATTGGAATATCTGCAACTTCCTTTTTAACTATTTGATAGTTTTTTTTCAGCTGTTGTAAATCAATATGAACTTTTGGACCTAAATAACTCATTAATGCGCCTCATACCATGAAGGACCAACACCAAAATCTATTTCAATCGGAACATCAAGCTTAATAGCATCTCTCATATGTTCAATTACCATTTTTGATATATAATCAATTTCATCTTGATGTACTTCCAATAGCAACTCATCATGAATTTGCATAATGAGTTTAGATTTTAAATTTTCTTTACTCAATTGACGATGAATTTTTATCATAGCTAATTTAATCATTTCTGCAGCAGTTCCTTGAATTGGCATATTAATTGCCATTCTTTCAGCAGCATCTCTTCTAATTTTATTTTGACTATCTGAATCCCATACAGCTCTTTTTCTTCCTAATAAGGTTTCTACAGATTTGGTTTCTTTAATCTGAAGCTTAGAATTTTCAATATATTTTTCGATTCCTTGATATTTCTCAAAGTATGCGTCTTTAATTTTCTTTGCTTCTCCAAATGGGATATCGAGCTCTTGACTTAATCTAAATGGTCCAGCTCCATACATGATTCCAAAATTAACAATTTTAGCAATTCTTCTCATTTCTGGAAGAACCATATCGTCATTATCAACATTGAAAATATTTTTTGCAGTAAAAGTATGTATATCTTCACCATTATTTAATGCAGAAATTAATGATTCATCTCCACTTAGATGTGCCATTACTCTTAATTCTACTTGCGAATAATCCGCTGAGAAAATTTGATATTCATTTGATTGTGCTTTAATTGCTTTTCTTATTTCTTTACCATCCTCATTTCTAATTGGTATGTTTTGGAAATTTGGACTACTTGTGGATAGTCTTCCAGTTGCAGTCATAGTTTGATTAAACGATGAGTGTACTCGCTTGGTATCTGCAATAATATAGGAAGGTAATGGGTCTAAATAAGTATTTTTTAACTTATAAAGCTTTCTGTATGAAAGAATTAACTCCGGTAAAGGATGTTTATCCTTTAACTCACTTAAAACAGCTTCTGCAGTAGATCTTTTCTTAATCATTGGAAGTTTTAACTTGTCAAAAAGTATCACAGCAAGTTGTTGCGACGAGTTAAGATTAAACTCTTCACCTGCAAGATCAATTATTTTTGATTCCAATGAATCAATTTTTTTGCCAATCTCATTCGACCTGTTTTCTAAATAATTTTTATCAATAAAAATGCCATTGAATTGCATATCTATAAGAACAGGCAATAAATCTATTTCAATGGACTTGAAATAATTAAATAATTTTTGCTTTTTTAAGTCTTTCATGAAAATTTCAGTTAATTCAATGACAACATCTGCATCTTCGGCAGCATAAAAAGATATATCATCTAAAAAAACTTGGTCCATGGTAATTTGATTTTTTCCAACTCCAATTAAGTCTTTAATTGGAACCATTTTATAGTTCAAATGAGCTAAAGACAAATTATCAAGCTTGTATGATCTAGCATTTGGATTAAGTAAATGTGCAGCAATCATAGTATCAAATTCGATACCCTTCAGATCGATTCCAAAACGCTTCATAATAAGTGCATCGTACTTAATATTTTGTCCTGTTTTTGGAATATTTTCATCTTCTAAATATGGTTTTAATATTCTAATAACTTCATCCAAATCGTTGTTCCCAAATAAATTTTCTTTTTTGTCTTTAAATAAAATGGGAACATAAAATCCAGTGTCTTTCTTTGTTGAAAAACTAAATCCAACAATTTCAGCTGCCATAGGATTTACTGAGGTAGTCTCTAAATCAACTGACAACCATTTCCCTTCCTCAAGCGACTCAACAAAGCCAATCAAATCTTCTAAATTTAGAATGTTCTTATAATCTTTATTTCTATCAACTGATTTTTGCTCAATGGTTTCAGTAGAGCCAATTTTTTTAAGCAAACCAGAAAACTCCAACTCTTTGAAAATATCCTCGAGTTTTGATGTATTCATTTCCTTGATTTTAAAATCTTCTAAAGATGAATCGATATTCACATCAGTAAGAATGGTTACAAGCTGTTTACTTAATAACGCATTATCCTTGTTTGAAAGTAATTTATCTTTCATTTTTTCATTTTTAATAGAATCTATGTTTTTATAAATATTCTCAATATTTCCGTGCTCTTGAATAAGCTTCATAGCTGTTTTTGGGCCAACACCTTGAACACCTGGAACATTATCAGAGCTATCTCCCATAAGACCAAGCAAATCAATGATATTTTCTGGACCTACTCCCCATTTTTCTACAACTTTATTAACATCAAATATTTCTTTTTCTCTTTTTCTAGCTTGAGGAGCATATAGGAATGTTGAATCATTAATTAATTGCATAAAATCTTTATCACCACTTACAATATTGCACTGTAAACCATTATCAATACATTGTTTAGCAACAGTTCCTATAATATCATCTGCTTCAACACCGTCCACTCTTAAAACTGGAATATTCATACTTTCAAGAAGAGTCCATAAATAAGGTAATTGAGTCTGTATTTCATTTGGCATTTCAGATCTGTTAGCTTTGTATTCTTCAAAAATTTCATGTCTAAAATTTTTCCCTTTAGAGTCAAATGCTGCTACTAGATAATCTGGTTTTTCCTCTTCAATTAATTGAAAAACTTGATTTGCGAAACCAAAAATTGCACTTGTAGGAGTTCCTGAAGAATTGGTAAGAGGATTTCTTATTAATGCGTAATGCGCTCTATATAAGGTTGCATAACCATCAATAATAAATAATCTTTTTTGTTTTGTTGAGCTCATAATTTAGCGGGCAATAATACCCGCTAAATTATGAAAATAAGACATTAGAAACTATATGTTAATGACATTCCAATTTCTCTTGGAGGGCCAAATGATTTATATAGTTTTTCATGAAAATGAGGAGGTTCTAATCCAAAAATAAATCCTCGATCAGCATATGACTCATCAAGAATATTTTTAGCGTAAACTCCTAATTTTAATTTATTGAATGTATGTGAATAATATGCATTCAATAAATGGTATGGTTCTGATTCATATTCATCATGCATTGAATCAAAGACAAAGGCATCTTTACCTGCAATTTCAACCATTAATGAACTATCTTCATTGAAATCATAGTTTACAGATAAACTATAGTTCCAATTTGGAGCATGAGCTTTTTGTCCATGATCAGCATGTCCTTCATGTCCGCCGTGGTCATCATGATCGTCTCCATGGTCATCATGATCGTCTCCATGGTCATCACCATCATGGTCATCACCGTGGTCATCATGATCATCACCATGGTCATCGCCGTGGTCATCGTGGTGGTCGCCGCCATGTCCATGGTCATCATGGTCACCAAAATGAATTTCAGAACTCATGTAACCAAGAGAAAGACCCATAGATAATTTATCTGAGAAACTGAATTCACCATGTGTTTCAGTTCCATACTCATATCCTGAATCAGCATTTTGTTTAAAAAATGCAAACGCATTAGGATTTGATGGATCTAACTGCTCTGTGGTCTCAAAGATGTGACCATCGTGCTCTAAATAGAACAATGAAGAATGAAGCTTTATGTTACCTTTATTCCATCTAATACCGGTAGTTACATCTGTATAGATTTCATCATCGTAGGTCTTATCTTCCATATCCAAATAAGGATTTTGATTAATACCTGCTGGATGATAACCTTCAGCGGCATAAATGTACCAGTGAAGATTGCTTGTTGGATGCATCTCAAATGAAACTTTATATGATGTATTCCAATCTCCGTTTAATACAAAGTTTGATTCTGAATTATCAAAATCGAAATAATCAATATCTCTTGATTCATGTCTAAAAGCAAGAGCCAAAACGGAATGATTACCAAAATCATATGCTAACTCACCGTAAATTGATTGTGTGTTAATATCATAACCAGTTGATAATCCTGTGGCCGAGCCACCAAAAACATATCCAGCACCATCTGTAGTTTCTTCATAGGTTGAATTATATAATCCGAACACATAATTAACTTTACTACCATCATTGATATTTGATCTAACTCTTACATCAACAGTTCTTGTATCAATGTCTCTTGAAAATGAATCAAAGAAATCATATGATTTAAAATCAAAATCTTCGTCATGATCGTCATCATGATCTTCATCTCCGTGATCATCATCATGGTCATCACCATGCTCATCTCCATGTTCATCGTGATGATCATCACCATCCCAATTAACCCAGAAATCATAATTTCCCCAATCAGAATCGTAACTATGTAAGGTTTCATTTTGTGACATACCTAGATTTAGGTCTAGCATATTTTCTCCTAAATCGTATCTATAATCAGCAATGAAAATCTGTGACTTTTGACTATCTTTCCCAGGGTTATCAGAATATGTAATGTTTTCAGTGTTATTATCTGGCGCCCAATTATCATATCCATTATCAAAATCTGAAGAGATTATGGTATATTTTTGTGTAATTAAGTCGCCTTCTTTTAGCAATTTAGCTCTAATTGATGTTTCATTTTTATCAGCAGATGCGTAATTGCCTAATGCAACATTTTCTTTAAAACCATCCGAAACATTTGAATGACCTACTAATCGTAATTTCCATCCGTTTTCAAATGGTAAGTTGTATACTAAACCAGAAGTGAAGGTATTATATGATCCAAATTGAGTCATAAAATATCCACCTTCTTCATCAGTTGGATCATTTGTTTTAAAGTTAATCAAACCAGATGACGCTGAAGCGCCAAATAAACTTGTTTGAACACCCATTAAAACTTCGACCTGTTGCATATCAAATAATGGTGTGATCATTCCTAATTCAGAAAGATCCATTCCATCAAGCACTATTCCAACATATGGACTTGGTGGACCTTGATCTGCATACCTACTAACTGAACCCTCACCTCTAATTTGAAAATATCTTGGTCTTGATGAACCACCAGCATAATTCAAATTAGGGACTCTATGAAGTAAGTCGCTAAAGTGTTGACCTTCCATAATCTTTAATTCATCATTAAAAATAATAGCAGAAGCAGCTAAATCTCCCTCATTTACCTGTCTTAGAGATGAGAAAACTTCAACACTTTTAAGTTCGATTGGATTCAGTGAATCTGATTCGGTGACAACGTTTTGTGCAAATAATGCACTAATTAATATTATTAAACTAAAATAGTTTTTCATTTTTTCTCCTAAAATGATTTGTTAAAACTCTGATATCAAAAATTAATATCAGCTTGTAAAGATGAGACTATTGTGGTGGGGATTTGTTTAAGAAGGAAAATATATTAAACGATATATAATAGGATACATATTGTTTAAAAATAATTTTTTTAAAGTTTATTTTTGCAGAAATAGTCGATATTTCTACAAAAGAATTTTCACTATTAAACTGACAAAAATCACAATTTTCCTCAACCGTGTTATAATCAGAAACATGATCTGCATTTTCAAAATGCTCATGTTCGTGCATATGTACATTCAAACAAAGGTAGGTAAAAGAAAGTAGCGTTATTGACATTATAGTTTTATTCATTTTTACTTTAAATATTTATTAAGTTAAGATTATGAAAAATGAAATAACTCTCAAAGCGTTTTTTTTAAGTATTTTCTTGTCAATAATTTTATCTTCCGCCATGACTTATTTGGGTTTATATGCGGGAATGACTATTTCAGCATCAATTCCTGCAGCTATAATGTCAATGGGAATTCTTAGACTTTTTCAAAATTCAAATATTTTAGAAAATAATATTGTTCAAACCGCAGCATCTGCTGGAGAATCTTTAGCTGCTGGGGTTATTTTTACTTTACCTGCCCTTTTACTTGTAGGATATTGGGATACTATTAGTTATTGGGAAGTAACAAAAATTGCTATGGTTGGAGGAATTCTTGGAGCACTTTTTACAGTCCCTCTAAGAAGAGCATTAATATTAAAAGCACAACTTCGCTTTCCTGAAGGTGTAGCAACTGCAGCGGTGCTAAAAACTGGACATGAAACCGATTCAAAAAAATCTCAAAAAAGTTTAAAAATTATTGGTATATCAGCTATTGTTGGAGGGTTTGTAAAGCTCGGAGAGCTGGCATTTAGTGTTTGGTCGAGTGCATTAGGTGGCGCTTTTGCTATTAAAGGAGCAATATTTGGAATGGGAGCAAGCCTTTCACCTTCTTTATTTAGCGTTGGCTATATAGTTGGAAGAAATATTGGTATTCTTGCCTTCACGGGAGGTTTAATATCATGGGCTATTGCTATACCCATCTATTCTTATCTATATGGATTTGAAGGAGATAATTATTTTCAAAGTGCCAACATAATTTGGAATGCAAAAATACGTTATCTTGGAGTTGGTGCAATGGTTGTTGGCGGAATTTGGTCTGTTATTCAACTTGCTAAACCATTAATTGAAAGTATTCAACTAAGCTTGAAAACACTAAATGAAAATTCAGATAATATCTCTTTGGAAGAAAGAGATTTACCAATCAACTATGTTTTCTTAGCTATTATAGCTATGTTAATTCCAATTTCTCTTACTTACTTTGGAATTATTGGTTCATGGACATCAGCTTTTATATTGTCATTTGTTATGCTTATTTTTGGCTTTTTATTTTCCGCTGTTGCAGCCTATATGGCTGGAGTAGTTGGATCTTCTAATAATCCTATTTCTGGAGTAACAATTGCAACCATTTTATTTAGTTCGCTTTTAATCATAAGTTTTTTTGACGTAGAATCTTCAAAAGGAGCTGCTGCTGCAATATTGATTGGAGCTGTAGTGTGTTGTGCTGCTGCTATTGGAGGCGACAATCTTCAAGACTTAAAGACAGGCAATATTGTTGGAGCAACACCCTGGAAACAACAATTAATGCAACTGGTGGGTGTTGTTAGTGCAGCTTTAACACTTGGAATAGTTTTAACACTTCTTCATGAAGCATACGGTATTGGTAGTTCAGACTTACCAGCTCCTCAAGCAGTTTTGATGACTAATGTAGCAAATGGTGTATTTGCAGGTAATTTGGAATGGGGAATGATTTATGCTGGAGCAATTTTAGGTATAATAATTATCTTGATTGATCAATATCAAGCATACAGGAAAGCAGATTTCAGAGTACCAATTCTAGCAGTGGCAATAGGAATCTATCTTCCTATTGAATTAACTCTTCCAATATTCATTGGAGGAATGTTAAACCATTTTGCAAATAAAACTGCATCTGAATTAGGTAAAAACAATGGACTATTAATAGCATCTGGATTAATTACTGGCGAGGCATTGATGGCTATTTTTATTGCAGTTCCACTTTTCTTTGATAAAAACTACTGGCCAAACCTTTCTTTACCATCTCCTTTTAATGATTTAGTTGGAATTGTTATTATAGCAATTATTCTTCATAGGTTATTTTTAATAGCTAAAAAATAGCTAAAAACCACTGATAGTAAATTTAGTCTTATTCTTCAGTTTCTTGCTTTGATTGAGAGCTTTATCATAAGAATTGTAATGATTGCTTCTTACATAATATATCATTTTACCATTTTTAAAAACTTGGTCAATTCGGACAATATTAATTTCTTTTTTAATTAGTGAATTTTTCAAAATTTTTGCATTATCAATTGAAGAAAATGCACCAAATTGAATGAACCATACTTTATTGGTAGATTTTTTTGATTTATTTTTTTTGATTTTATTAATTGATAATAATTTTTGATAAACTTTTAATGAATCAGACTCTCCTGCTGCATCTAAAGATTTATATAAAAGATCTTTACTCGACTGATTTTGAAGATGAGCCGGTGCATTTAAATTATATTCTTTTAAAAGATTTGATGATGTGATATAAGAACCCTTTGCATAGAACATTTCAGCTTTTTTAAGCTTTGAAAGCCATACATAATCTGAATCTTCATTAGTGTTAATGATACCTTGATAAATTTCCAATGCCTCATTTGCATTAGTTAGTTTAGTGGCTCTTTCATAATCTAAAGCCAGATTTTTGCTTTGAGCAAATATGCAACTTGATAAAGCTATAAACAAAAAAAAGTTATTTAATAATTTCATCTTTAATCATTTCGTTACATAATGAAGAAATAGATTTTCTTAATTCAAAACTTTCAGAATCTAATTTTAATTTGTTTAATCTAATCGAATGACATGAATGATTACTTTTCATAAATCTATCTACCAAATCACTAGCATCGGCAACTTCATTTTTTTCTAAAAGAATATCTACTAATCTATTTAAAGCAAAACCGTCAAAACTATTTTCTAACAATTCTCTATACAGACCTTCGACTTCATCATATTGTTGATTATCAAATAAAATATTTTCTATTTTATTATAGGCCATAGTTCTTTGTGATGGTTTATGCTTTGCATACAGCTTATAAAATGAAATTGCTAAATCTGCGTTATCTGTATTATGATTAGCAAGTTCTAAGGCTGTTTCAGGATAGATATTTTCAACAGCCGCGCTCTTTTCGAGATAATATACATAATTCTTTATTTTATCTTTTGACTTATAATCCATAGCTATATAATAATTCAACATAGATTCATCATTTTTTTTATGATGGATATCTACTTTCATTAATTTTTTTTCATGCATAAGTGCTTCTTTCCAGTTTTTATTTTCAGTAGCAATATCTTTAAGACTTAATAAAGCCCATTTATTTGATGGATCCATATTCAATATGTTATTTAATTCATCTGCTGCTTTGGAGATGTTACCACTTTTTATAAAGTCTTTTGAAAGGGCAATGTGTCCTTCGATCTTTTTTGATTGTGTAATCTTAGGTCTTAAAATTACAGTTTGATGAATTTTGATTGCTTGATTAACATCTTTTTCTCTAACAATATCTCCTAATAATAAGAACGCATCAATGTTACTAGAATCCTTTGAAATAATATTTCTTAATAAATGATAAGCCTTATCCTTATCTCCATCAACTAGAGCTTTAAGCGCATTATTAAAGGCTTCAGCATCAGTAGGTTTATTTTTAGACCGATTACTAACTAACAAAACAATTATTAGAGATAATACAACAAAAATGATTATGAATATTTGCAAATTGCTTAAAGCAGAAAATTCCAAAGAATTACTCCTCGTCGGAAAAACTAAATTCTTCGCCTACAGCTACATTTCTTAAACTATCAAGCTCTTCTGAAATCTCTTTATTTGATTTAACTAACTTTGAAATTTCAGATCTATAAGAAAAGACAGATTTTAGAGAAATTATGTAACCAATAATTACACCAATCATAATAAAGCCAATAAAAGCAAGATATCCTGGAATGTCATAACCGTTATCTCTAAAAAAATAAATGGTTATACTTTCACTGTTCTTATCAAACAACAAAAAAGTTCCAGCCAATATAGCTAATAATAATAAAACCCTAATAACTCTAAACATTATGCTCCTGTAATCTCTTTACCATGCAATATTACACCAGTTGCATCAGATATTTCAACTGGTACAATATCTTTAATATTACTATTATTTTTCTCAATTATCACCCATTCATTGGAATCAGTTCTACCGGCCCAATGCAAATTAGACTTTTTACTTTCTTTTTCAACTAAAACTTGTTGAAAAGTTCCAACCATATTTTGATTGAGTTCTAATGTATGTTTCCTTTGGAGAATTAACATCTCATCAAGTCGAGCTTTTTTAATATCTTCTGATATATGATCTGAAAATTGTTCAGCTTTTGTATATGGTCTTGGTGAGTACTTAAATGTAAATGCAGAATTAAATTTTATTGCTTCCATTAAATCTAAAGTTTGTCTGAACTGCTCATCTGTTTCTCCTGGAAAACCAACAATAATGTCTGTCGATAGACCACAATTTGGCATGATTTCTCTAATCTTCACTGCCATATCATAAAAATGCTCTCTAGTATAAGTTCGATTCATTCTCTTAAGCACTTCATTTGATCCAGATTGCATTGGAAAATGAACATAATTACAAATATTTTTTCTTGACGCCATCACTTCAAGCAATTCTACATTTATGTCCTGAGGGTGCGGTGATGTATACCTAATTCTTTTCACGTCATTTATATCTGATACAGCTAATAGTAAATCTGAAAAAGATTTACCTTCAAAATTGTAAGAATTAACATTTTGACCAAGAAGAGTAATTTCAACAAAGCCTTGATCAACAGCCTTTTTGACCTCCTCAACAACACTTTCTACACTTCTACTTCGCTCTCTTCCTCTAGTAAAAGGAACTATGCAAAATGAACAAAATTTATTGCATCCTCGCATAATCGAAACCCAGGCATTAAATGTATCGCCTCTACTAGGAAAAAGATTTTCATATACCTCATATCTTGAAAGCTTTGTATCAACAATACTCTTATTATCTTTGATATGTCTATTAATTAAATCAGGAATTTTTCTATAAGAATCAGGGCCAAGAATAATGTCTACATAAGGTTTATTTTTTAGAAGATCATCTTTTAAGTTTTGCGCCATGCAGCCTAACACTCCAATTATCAAGTGAGGCTTATTAAGTTTTATTTTATGAAGATTGCCAAGCTTAGAGTGAACTTTAGTTTCAGCATTCTCTCTAATTGCGCATGTATTTAAAAAAATTGCATCTGCTTCATCATAATCAACAGTCTTTTCGAGACCAAGATTTGTCAAAATACCTTCTACAAGTTCTGAATCTGCTACATTCATTTGACAGCCATAGGTTTCTAGGGCAAATTTCTTAATTATTGAGGAGTTCATTAATCAATATAGCCTGTAAAAAAATAATTAAGTGGATCTACTGTTTTATTATTCTTGTGAACTTCATAGTGTAAATGGAATCCAGCAGCTCTTCCGCTATTTCCAGATTTCCCAATTTTATCTCCACGTTTAACTTTTTGACCCTTTTTGACATTAATTTTCCAAAGATGAGCATAAACAGTTTCATATCCGTAACCATGATCGATTTTGATATATCTTCCCCATCCTGAATCATACTGAGCTTTTATGACTACTCCATCGCCGGTTGCTACAACATCTGTATTTAGATTAACCGGAAAATCAAGACCTGAATGCATTCTTCTTTTTCCATCAATTGGATCTGTTCTGTATCCATATTTTGAACCGATATAACCTTTTACAGGAGAAATTGAAGGAATGTGTCTATACATAGTTTCATTCGATTTTATTTTATTGAAAATGGTATTATAACTATCTTTTTGAATATTTATAGCAAAAGCTAATGAATCCACTCTATCTTTAAGCAACACCATAGCGTTATCATCATCAACATCAATGAATAATCCCTTTTCATCAGATGAACCACCAACGCCTTGAGCTTTAACATCATCACTTAATGGAGCTAAAGTAGCATAAGTTCTTAATTCTGAATCTTTTTCTTCAATCAACCTTAATTCATCTTCAAGTTGTGAAATTTTGTCCAATAATTCTTGAGATATTTCAGAATATTTTTCATCTGTTTCTTCGAGCTTAATCTTAT
>CACNWW010000004.1 GCA_902624275.1 uncultured Fidelibacterota bacterium | reverse complement strand
TATTTAACAGACCTAAAAAAATCATTAAAAGAAAAACTATTTTTTTATTTATCATTTTTACACCTCGAAAAATTTAAGTTAAATTAATATTATAAAATTTTAAGGACAAGTAGACATCTTAAAGTTACAATAGTATATTTGTTGTTAGTTTTTTTATATAAAAACTATGGAGGCATGGCAGAGCGGTTGAATGCACTGGTCTTGAAAACCAGCAAGGGTGCAAGCCCTTCAGAGGTTCGAATCCTCTTGCCTCCGCAATGAATAAACCTCGTGTAAGATTCGCACCAAGCCCTACCGGCTATTTGCATATTGGTGGTGCAAGAACAGCTTTGTTCAATTGGCTTTTTACAAATCAAAATAATGGTGAGTTTTTGTTACGTATTGAGGATACTGATCTTGAACGTTCTAAAAGCGAATATGTTAATCAAATTACTGATGCCTTATCTTGGCTAGGTCTTAATTGGGATGAAGATATTGTATTTCAGTCAAACAATAAGTCAAGACATGAAGAAATGGTATCAAAAATGCTAGATAACGGTACAGCGTATCGTTGCTTTCTTCAGAAAGAAGAACTTGATAATTTGCGATTAGCATCTGAGCAAAAAAAAGAAGTGTTTCGTGTACCACAAACGTATAGAGATTTATCAGAAGATGAAATGCAGAAATTGCTCAATCAGGGCAAATCATTCACTGTCAGGTTAAAAGTTCCAGAAGGCGAAACAGAATTTACTGATTTAGTATATGGTACAATCAAGGTTCAAAACAAAGATTTAGATGACTTTATTATTGCAAGATCAGATGGATCACCCACCTATAATTTTGTGGTAGCTGTAGACGACTCAGATATGAATATATCTCATGTTATAAGAGGAGATGACCATTTAGCAAACACTCCTAAACAAATTCTCGTTTATAGAGCTTTAGGTTTAAATGAACCTATTTTTGCTCATTTGCCAATGATTCTAGGTTCAGATAAAAAAAGATTAAGTAAAAGACATGCTGCAACCAATGTACAAGAGTATAAAGATAAAGGATTCACCCCCAAGGCAATATTAAATTATTTGTCGTTACTCGGTTGGAATCCTGATTCTGATAAAGAAATTTTTAATCAAGAAGAGTTGATTGAAAGTTTTCAATTTGATCAAGTACAAAAAAAATCAGCCGTATTTGATGAAAAGAAATTATTATGGATTTCGCAACAACATCTAACAGAGATGAGTGTGAGAGATACTATGAATGAAATTTATAAGCTAAATCCTGATTGGGGAGATGGTCTTGATTGGAATTATTTAAAAGAAATTGTAAAGCTTATTAAGGATAGATCAAAAACAATCACAGAAATTACTGAGATGTCGAAACTATTTTTTCAAGATTCACTTGATTACGATAAAGATTTAATATCCAAAACCTTTAATGAAAAAGCAATTGCTATTCTTACTGACTTTAAAAGTGCTTTAGAAAATTGCGATACATGGAATAGATCTGAAATTGAACATATTTTTGACAATTTAATGGCTCAGCATGATGTTCAGATTGGAAGAGTAATGAAGCCTACAAGGGTTGCGCTTACAGGTATTACTTTTGGTCCCGGCATTTTTGATTTAATACTATTATTAGGGAAAGATATTTGTTTAAAACGTGTTCGTAAGCTTTTGTCCATATTGAACTAAAAATTTATCAGGTTGAAGCAATGATATTTGATTGATAACTTCTTAATTGATTTACATATGCGCCCGTAGCTCAATTGGATAGAGCGTCTGGCTACGGACCAGAAGGTTGTGGGTTCAAGTCCTTCCGGGCGTACTAATGTCTGATAATAATCTAACTCAAACCTCCCATGAAGATTGGATGAGAAAATGCTTGAGGTTGGCAACAAAAGCTATGCTTGAGGATGAAGTTCCAGTTGGTGCCATTGTGGTGCACAAAGGAAAAATTATTGGCCAAGGGTATAATCAATGTAATTCTCTAAATGATGCAACAGCTCATGCTGAAATGCTGGCTATTACCTCAGCTTCAAACACGATTGGAGACTGGAGATTAAACGATTGCATAATGTATGTTACAAAAGAGCCTTGCCCGATGTGTGCTGGAGCGATAGTTAATAGTCGAATTGAGTTTTTATATTTTGGTTGTTATGATGAAGATTATGGTGCTTGTGGTTCAAAGTTTGAAATTTGTGGCAATGTCAATTTAAATACACCTGCTGTAGTAAGAGGTAATCTTTTAGCTGGTGAATCTCTTGCTTTGCTTCAAGAATATTTTTTCAAAAAAAGACAAAAGAAAAAAATTTTTTAAAAATTTCCCTTCAAGCATCTTGATACGAATGGGAATTGATCAGTTACTACATAATAATAAATTCCATTTGGAAATTCAGGAGTAACACCAAATCTTCCATTGCATTCATCTAAATCTCCAGAGCCTGCAATATATTCATAATCTTGCGTAAATGCTCCCATCGGAATTGGAATATTAGGATTCGAGGTTCCTTGACCAGGTCCACCTACCAAAGCTGTTAAGATATTTGGACGCCCTTGGTCACCTTCAGATTTTAATTGATAACTTGATTGTAATGCAACAACTGTACTGTTTGCGTCAAAAGAATTAGAAAAACCATATCTTGCATAGACTGGAAATCCATCAGCTGCCCATCCAACTAAGGTCATTCCTTGATTCTCTCCTAAAAAATCAACCAAAAGTTCTGGAATTCCATGATAATGGTATTGACCATTAGGCTGCACATGAGCATGGTTCATATCATCTCCAAAGTCAAATGTATCATGACCTAAGGCTTCAATATTCCAATTTCCTTGTCCTTGAGCTAGACGGCAAACACCACTATCATTACATCTTCCAGCAGTAGCAGGATCAAACTTTACACTATTGATTGCATACGCTATTATTTGAGCTGGACCACTTACGTTTACACCATTATTTGACATAACTGCAGGACAAAGAGTGAATCTCTCATTTATATTTTGAGCAGAGATAGTATTAGGATTATTGCTATTTGGAAATGTTCCAACCTCATGATTGGGAATACCATTTCCTTTTAATATTCTGAAATTATCATCCTCGATCCATGAAAAAATACTGTAAGATTGAACAGATTCATCATTATTAAAAATTTCCTCATCAATATTTGTTAAAATATTTGAAGTAGTATAATCAGTTGAACAATTTTCCAAAAAAACATCATTATTATCTTCGCACGATAAAAGAAGAATAAAGCTTAAATGAATTAAATTTTTATAATTCATAATTTTAAATAATAAATGGAAAGATTGCTTTTCTGTTTTTTGGATAAGACTCAAACTTATAATGATACCATTGATGTCCTTTAATAGCTCTTGGAACGAGATTAGCCATAGTCCAAATCATAAATGACAGTCCAGCAAGAGACCAAGTCATCAAGGCAAAAGCCATCCATTCAAGAATTTCTCCTAAATAGTTTGGAAATGAGACATATCTAAACATAAACCCTTTAGGAATTTTGTATTCTCCTGATTTAGATCGTAATGACAATAAAATATTGTCAGATTTTATATTGATGAATGCACCAATGATAAATAAGCAAACACCTACAATAAAATTCCAATTTGACATGTACTCAGCAGAATATTCCTGAATACTACCAAGATAAGTTCCATTAATATATCCATTCATCACATTAAACAAGAATGCAAGCACTGCAATGATAAGTGGCATTTGAGCAGGGTTATTTTGTCTTAAAGGGTAAATAACACTTCTATTGAAGTAGTGAAGCGTCCACAATGATATAAAAGTAATATTTGTTGGTGTTTTTTCTATGTTTCCATTTAAAAAGAAATACAGTAAGGCAAGAGGTGAAATAATTTCCATTGCTATCCATCCAAGTTTACTTGGAATCATTGGACCCCAATTGGTTCTTGAAAATTTTCCATATGGAGCTGGAATTTTTAACAGAGTAATAAAGGTGATAAAGCCTACACCCAGCCAAATTAGAACTAATGACTCAAAATTTTGTAACATGGATAATAATTTATGAGTAATATTTAATTCTTCAAATACCAGATATATGCAGCACAAAAATATTATCATTACGGGAGCAACAGATGGAATAGGATTAGCAGCTGCTAAATCTATTGCTAAAAAAGGCTATCACGTTAGCTTGGTTGGAAGAAATTCTGAAAAAGGTAAAAAAGCTCTTGAAGCAATCATTGAACATTCCGGCAATGAAAATTTAGACTTTTTTGAATGCGACCTGAGTTTGGTTGCTAATGTCAAAGATTTAGCTGATAGAATTAAGCAAAAGCACAGCAAAATTGATGTGCTGTTAAATAATGCTGGTGGCGCAAATAAAACAAAGCAAATCACATCTGAAGGACTTGAAAAAACATTCGCAACCAATCAAATGAATTATTTTGTTCTTTCTACAGAGTTGTTAAATATAATTTCAGAGTCTAGTGATGGAAGAATAGTGAATGTAGCTTCAAATGCCCATATTGGAGCTGAAGTTGATTATGAAAATATTAATTCTGAAAAAAGCTTTTCTGCATGGACTTCTTATTGTGTATCAAAATTGATGAATATTATGTTTACTTATCAATTGTCATCTATGCAGGATAGGGTTTCAGTCAATGTATTACATCCTGGTTTTGTAGATACCAATATTGCAGGTAATGAAGGAAATTTGATAAAATATTTCGTAAAATTTGGAGCAAAAATGTTTGCTAGAACTGTTGATAATGGCGCAGATTCCAGTATTTATTTGTCAACTTCTGATGAGGTGAAGGGCGTATCTGGTAAGTATTTTTTTAAATGTAGAGAAATTAGATCTTCCAGAGCTTCTTACATTCAAGAAGATTGGAAAAAAGTTTGGGATTTATGTGAGGATTACAAAAAAAAGCTAATATGAAAAAAAAGATTTTAAATAGAAACGATTATGACTTTTTTACATCAGCTGAAACTAGGTGGAGAGATGTAGATACTTTAGGTCATATTAATCACACTGTTTACCTCAGTTTGCTAGAAACAAAACATAAAGATTTTATTGATCATATTTACGGGAAAACTACTTATGATCTGGGATTAAAAAGCACCGCAGCAGGGTTATTAGCTTCAATGGATGTTACTTATATCAAGCAAGTACATCATCCAGTCAAGTTAGATATTGGATGTCGTATAACCAGAGTAGGAAGCAAGAGCTATGACGTACATCAAGGCATTTTTGTTGAAGGAGAAAATGATCCATCTTTTCAAACGATTCATACTTTTGTAATGTTTAATTTTGTGGAGCAGAAATCAATTCCAGTACATCAAGTCGTTATAGATAATTTAAGGGAGTTAGAATGATTACATTATTATCACCATCAAAAAAGTTAAATTTCAAACATCAAGATGCTGTTTCAGTTTTTACGCAATGTGATTTTATTGAAAGTGCCCAAGAGCTTGTAAATCAAGCAAAAAATTTGACGTCACAAGATTTAAAAGATTTAATGAAAATCAGTGATTCGTTGGCAGATTTAAACAAAGAACGTTTTAATAATTGGTCTTTACCTTTTAATAAAGACAATGCAAAACAAGCTATTTTAGCTTTCGATGGAGGTGTTTATTCTGGGCTACAAGCAGAAACATTTGATCAAAATGATCTAGAGTTTGCTCAAGATCATTTAAGAATTCTATCTGGTTTATACGGTGTGTTAAAACCTTTAGATTTAATTCAACCATATAGACTTGAAATGGGCACAAAGTTTGAAAATGCGAAAGGAAAGAATTTATATGATTTCTGGAGTAATGAAGTGACTAATAATTTAAATAACAACATAAAAAAACATGAGAACAAGACCATAATAAATTGTTCATCAAATGAATATTTTAATGTTATTGATAAAAAAAATCTTGAGGGAGATATATTAAATATAGTATTTAAAGAATATCGTGATGGCGAGCTTAAATTTATTTCATTTAATGCTAAAAAAGCTCGCGGTTTATTAGCAAGATTTGTAATAAACAATAAAATAACAAGCATTAATGAGTTGAAAGATTTTAATTTAGAGAATTACAAATTTGATTCATCATTGTCAGATAATTTGACATTCGTTTTTACAAGAGATTGAATATTAAAAACATTTTTATCATACTTATTGTTGTATTTATTTGGACTTGCTCCTCAAGTTGTAGCAATCCAACAGAACCAATAGCTCCATCGCTACCTCAATATGTTGTTCCAGCGGAACCTCTATATGCAAATTATAATGTTCCATCTCATGATTGGGAGAACTATCAAGCTCCATGGTTTGATTGGTTAGAAATATATACCTCTTTAGGTTTTGATGAATTGTATCACAACAACACTGGAACTGCTTATGCAGATTTTAATGGTGATAATTTTATTGATATTGTTTATCAAGATGCTTTAGGTATTAATCAGCCTTTAAAAAATCTATTTTTTATTAATAACGGAGATAACACTTTTACAGTTGATAGAGATTTTCCCATCTCTTCAAATGACTATGTTCTTCAGGCAAGGAAAACTATTGTAGGAGATTTCAATTTGGACGGAAAACCTGATGTTGCTCGTCCACAAGGAGGACATGATTTATTAGGAGTTCCCTATATTATTTTGAGCGATGAAAATGGATATACACAAAAATTTATTGACGCTCCAGAACAGCAATATCATACTCTTTCAAGTGGAGATATTGATAATGATGGTGACTTAGATCTCTTTTTTGCTCAAGGTGGTGAACAGGACGGATTTGCCATAAATGATGGAAATGGAAATTTCTCATGGAAATGGATAAGCGAGAGAATTACTGATTTTGATGATGGTTATATGTATCCGGGTGGAGGATATGGTTATTATGGATTTTGGACTTCAGATATGACTGATGTGGATAATGATGGATATATTGATTTGATTTTGGCTGGCTCCTACAAAGATGAAGATTACGATTCTATGTTTGAAGGACCAACTGTGCTTTGGGGAGATGGTAGTGGATATTATACTGTAGCAAATTCTATAACGCTTTTTGATGAAAGAAAACTTTCCTATTTGAAAGCTTCTCATAGCTTGGTTACTCATGATATATCTGTTAATGATATTGATGGAAACGGCTTTAAAGATATTGCATTACAAAGCGGTTTAGATGAAACCAATAGTAGCTCTATTTATCAAGTAGTTATGTCTACTGGAAATAGAACCTTTGAAGATAAGACAGAGGAGGTAATGAATAATTATATTGTGAATACACCAGGGCATGTATGGATTATTTTAAGAGATATTAATAATGACGGAAATATGGACTTAGTTGAAGGAGAGCCAACAGTTGATCAAAATGGACCTAATAGAAAATCTTCTTGGTGGATATGGACTGGTTCTTCTTTTGTGAAAGTTCAATAATAATTTTTTTAATAAAACAATAGTAATAGGGAGGAAATAATGAAAAGAATATTAATATTACTTTCATTTTTAGCAATTAGTTGTCAGTCAAATTCTGGTGAAATGCCAAGACAGGCTGGACAAGCATCTAGTGAGCTAATGAATGGATTAGAAGCAATGCATCATGTACGTTTTGCTGAAGCAAGAGCATTGTTTTTAGAGGGTATTGAAAAAGATCCAAATTGTGCTTCATGCTATTTGAATTTAGGAAATGCTGAACAAGATAGAGTCTTAAGAAGAGAGTATCTTGAAACTGCTTTAGATTTAGCTAAAAAAGGACATCCTGAAACTAAGATTATGGAAGCATCTGTAAATTGGATTAATGGAGAAGGCGGGAGATTTGACGCTCATCCTGACTTATACAAAAAATATAAAGGTGATAAATATCTAGCTTCAGGGGCATACAGATATCTTCAGTTTAATGATCGTATTGATGAAGGTAGAGAGTTATTGCTAGAAGCAGGAGAGAGATTGAAAGCAGGTCATTTATATAATCTTTTAGCTTATTCGTACTTTTGGAATGCTGAAAGCGATGAGGAATATGATAAAGGATTACCATTTATTGAAAAATACATTGATTTAAATCCAAATGAAGCAAACGCATATGATTCATTAGCCGAATTTCATCTTAATAAAGGTGAGTTTGATAAAGCAATAGAGACTTATCAGTTAGCATTTGAAGTTGATCCGGAGTTTGAATGGGCAACTAGAAATTTAGCTTTGGCTAAATATCAACAAAAGATGGCTAGCGAAGATGCTAAAATGATGCAATGGACAAGCGAATCAGATGAAGCTAAATCTGCATTCAATATGGGAATGTGGCAGCTTTACAATCTTGAATGGGAGCAAGCAAATGAGTCATTTACAAAAGCAATTGAAATTGATGAAAGCTTTGCTCTTGCTTATGCAATGCGAGCTAGAACACATCGTCTTATGCAAAATCAAACTGCATCTGATGAAGACTTAGAAATTGCAGTTAGTATGTCAGAAAACGCATCTGCAGAAGAAAAGAAAATGATTTTGGCATTATCTAATGATACCAAATTAGGGACCAATTCATTTAATCGAGTCATTGAAAGATTGGCCACTAAATATCCTGATGGATCATTTTTGAGAATGGAATCAATTTTTGCTACAATGAGCGATATAGGACCTGATATGATATTGCGTAAAGGAAAGGATTTGTATGCAATGAATCCAAACTTTACTCCAGCTTTGAATATTATGGGTTATGCTTATATGCAAAAAGATGAGATGGATTTAGCCAAAGAAACACTTCAAGAGCAAGTAAGAAGACAGTCAGGTAAGGCAAATCCTTATGATTCTTTGGGTGATTATTATTTAGCAGTAAATGATAATTCCATGGCGTTAAAATATTTTGAGCAATCTGCAATGATGGGATTAAAAGCCAGTGAATCAAAAGTAGATAGTTTGAAATCTCTTTTAAACGAATAATCAAAGAATCAAAAATAAGCTTAAAAACTTATTTGATTTGAAAAAGGAGCGTAGAGTTATTATAATTCTACGCTCTTTTAATATGTTTGATTAAATTCTGCAAAATAAAGGAAAAAAATTGTCAGAAAATTATCAAGTTTTAGCTCTTAAATGGCGCCCAAAACAATTCAAAGATGTTGTTGGCCAAGAACATATTACCGCTACACTCCAAAAGGCTTTTGAAAAAAATCGTATTGCCCAAGCATTTTTATTTGCTGGTCCAAGAGGAGTAGGAAAAACAACAACAGCTCGTTTAATAGCTATGTCTTTAAATGGTGCAGATACACCAACTACAGACTATGATTTAAAATCTGAGTCTGTTTTAGATATTATTGATGGTAAATCTATGGATGTGATTGAGATCGATGGAGCCTCAAATAGAGGAATTGATGAAATACGCGAATTGCGAGAAAATATCAAATTTATGCCTGTTTCTGGCAAGTTTAAGGTTATTATCATTGATGAGGTTCATATGCTTACTACACAAGCATTTAATGCTTTATTAAAGACATTAGAAGAACCTCCTCAACATGTCAAATTTATTCTTGCAACTACAGATGTACATAAAGTACCGCAAACGATTATTTCAAGATGTCAAAGATTCGATTTTTTACCACTTTCAAACACTACAATAAGTGATAGATTAAAATATATTACGGAAAGTGAAAACCAATCAATTGATGAGAAGTCGTTATCAATTATTGCCTCAAAATCTGAAGGAAGTATGCGAGATGCATTAAGTTATTTAGATCAAGTCCTTGTTTTAGATAATGACATCACTTTTGATATTGTACAGGATTTGCTTGGAATAGTGCCTCATGAAATTTTGTTTAGTATCTCCGATGCTTTGCATGATAGAGATGGAGATAAACTCATTGCTGATTTAGAGGTTATTAGGAATAAAGGTTATATAGTTGAGGATTTATTAAAAGATCTTATTCTTCATTTCAGAAATTTATCTGTATTGAATTTTAAAAACGGATTAAAGCTTGCAGGGTTAGATTCGGAACTTTCTAAAAAATATAATCAATTAAACTATACTTGGAGTCACAAAGATATAATTAGATTATCTAATAATCTTTCAACACTTTATGCTTCAATACGACAATACTCTGATCAATATTTATTATTAGAAATGAATTTAATCAAGCTCTTAGAATTTGATTCAAGCGTTGATATTGAAGAATTTTTAAAAAAAGAAATTTCACAGGAACAGCAGGTAGAAACTCCAAAAGCAAAAACGGAAAATAAAAACCTAGACGTAACATCTAATAAAAAAGAGAAAAAAATAGAATTAAATGAAGAATTATTGAAAAATGATTGGAATCAAATCGTTAAGAAAGTTTCAAAAAAAAGGGGATCAATTGGAGCGCAGTTATCAGCATGTATACTTGGAGATTTGAAAGGTAGTAATCTTGAGGTGATTTCTTATGATAACTCCGAATTTAATCAAAAGCTATTACAGGAAGGTTTGGAGCTTGTAAAGTCAATTATTGATGAAATGTACGGCTCCAATATTAATGTTAGCTTGGTGGTTGATACTGAGGTTGAAAAAATTGAAGATAAAAAAGATGAAAAAGTAAATGAAGATGATATTGTATCTCTATTTGATGGAAAGGATATGTTGTAATGTTTGGAAATATGAAAGAAATGCTTAAACAAGCTCAAAATATGAAATCTCAAATGAAAAAAATTAAGAAAGAGTTAGAGAGTATAGAGGTGGAGGGAGTATCTGCTAATGGTGCATGTAAGGTTACTATGACAGCAGATATGAAAACTCAAAATGTAGAAATTGATGAAACGCTTTTAAGTAGCGAAGCTTATGTAATTGAAAATGCAATAAAGGTTGCTGTAAATAACGCACTTGAAGATGCCAAAGACACGTCAGCAAAGAAATTAAAAGCAGTAACTGGCGGTTTAACAGATGGATTACCAGGATTTTAATGGCAAATGCTACTAAATATATTGAAGTATTAATTGATTCTTTGACTAAGTTTCCAGGAATTGGAAGAAAAGGAGCAGAAAGAATAGCATATTTCATTGTAAAGTCTAAAAAGTCATTGGGTAAAAACTTGATAAATGCCTTAAAAGAGGTTGATGAAAAGCTTGATATTTGTCCGGATACAGGAATGGTATTACTTAAAGGCGAAGAATCTCCATTAAGTAATGAGGCTAGAAATTCTGAAATTTTATGTGTAGTTGAAAATATGGAAGATGTTATTAAAATTGAAAACACCAACAGTTTTGATGGATTATATCATGTGCTTGGTGGAGCTATATCTCCATTAGATGGTATTGGTCCATCAGATCTATCTTTTGACAAGCTTTTAGAAAGAATTAATTCAGAGCTTAAAGAAGTTATTATTGCAACTAATCCTAGTACTTCTGGAAATGCCACTGCACTTTATCTCGAAAAAATTTTAAAAGACAAGAACGTTGAACTGTCACGGCTTGCTGTTGGTTTGCCTGTTGGTAGTAATTTGGAATATATCGACGACAAAACTATTTCTTCAGCAATTTCAGGAAGGGTTAAACTAAGTTGAAGTTTTTTCTAAATTTTCTTACTTACTCACGAATTCTATTAACTCCTTTAATCATTTATTTAATAATTAAAGACTATTTTCTTTATGGAGGTATAATATTTGCGTATTGCAGTTTTAGTGATGTTGCTGATGGTAAAGTTGCTAGAAAGTATGATTTAGTATCAGGTCACGGAAATTATATGGATCCCTTGGCTGATAAAGTTTTAATGATAGGAACACTATCAGCATTATTACTTTTAGATACCATACAACTTTGGCCTTTTATTATTATAATCGGAAGAGATATAATTATAACGATTTATAGAAATTATTTGATTGCGAAAAATAAACCACTTGAAACGTCAAAATTTGGAAAATTAAAAACAGTTTTTCAACATGGTATGGTGTTAATAATACTGCTTACAAATCCATCACAATCTACAGTTGATCTGATTGTTAATATAAATGCAATATATTCTGCTGCAACTGGAATTCATTATTTTATTAAAAATGGATTTTAGTAAAGGGTTAAATGTTCAGCTTGCCACATTGTTTGGAATTGGAAAAATTCCTGGAGGTGGCACATGGGCTTCACTGATAGTTTTATTAATTGCATTATATGAACAAAACGCAGAAACAGCTTCATTTCTAGCATTTTTTACCTTAATTATTGGCCCAAATGCTTACAGAAAGCTAATCACTTTTGTTGAATCTGAAGATCCTAAAGAATATGTTTTGGATGAGGTTATAGGAATGAGCATTGCTATTTCTGGAGTCTATATTTTTACAAGAATTTTTAGTCAGTTTTCATTTAATTTGATAGAATCTCTTTCCGCAACTGATGAGCTTTTCATAATAACATTTATTGTCTTTAGACTTTTTGATATTTCTAAAATTGGTCCAGTTGCATGGGTTGAGAGTAATACAAATCAAAAAGCATATAATAGGGTTATAGGCGATGATATTATGGCCGCGCTTTTATCCATAATTGTTGTTATAATTTTTTTATGTGTTAACTTATGTATAGTGCAATGAGAGTTGGAATTATAACAATTGGAAATGAGTTATTAAGTGGCTTTACCGTGGATCGTAATGCTGCGTGGATAGGACAACAACTACTTTCTTCAGGAATTAAAGTCAATGTTCATCATACTATTCCAGATGATTTCGGTGTTATTTATGACACCTTAGAGTATCAATTTAGGGAATGGAGGTGTGATCAGATTATTGTAACAGGAGGTCTTGGACCAACTGTCGATGATATTACAGTATCTTCATTCCTTGAATACTTTGATGATAAACATGAATTTGATAAAGATTATTGGGAAATTTTGTCGGAAAGATTTAAAAAATTAAACTTCAAAATGCCAAATCTTAATAAAAATCAGGCATATAAATCCAAAAGAGGAATTATGATTCCAAATTTGGTAGGCACTGCAAGAGGGCTACATTATACAAAAAAACATGATTCAGTTTTAAGAAGTGTTAAAGGTTTAATTACAGGTAATAAAAATAGAGTCAATTTTTTTGCACTTCCAGGAGTTCCAAAAGAAATGAAATCTATGTTTACAAATTACGTATTACCAGAAATTGAAAAGTCATTAAACAATAAAGTAATTTGTAAAAGTATTAGAACAACAGGAGTTCCTGAGTCCATTCTTCAAGAAAAGATTTCAGATATCATTGACGCCAATAAGGAAAAATGTGATATTGCATTCTTACCTCACAGGATGTTAGGAGTTGATATACGTCTTACTTCATCAGATAATCAATTAGTTGAAGATTTAATTAATTCAATAGTTCCGAGAATTAAAAAATATGTATATGGTTATGATAATGATAAGTTAGAACAAGTTATAGCTGACCTGCTTATTCAAAATAATTTTACAGTAAGTACCGCTGAATCATGTACTTCTGGATTGCTAGCGTCAAGATTAACAGATGTTCCTGGAAGCTCTAAGTTTTTTAAAGGTGGAAGTGTCTGCTATAGTAATGAGTTAAAAATTAATGATATTGGTGTTGAAAAGGATTTGATAGAAAGATATGGCGCGGTAAGTGAGGAAGTTGCAGAATCTTTAGCAAAAAACATTGCTAAAAAAAATAATACAGATATAGGAATTGGGATAACTGGAATAGCTGGTCCAGATGGTGGAACTAAAAAAAAACCAGTTGGACTAGTATTTGTTGGAATATTTTATAAAAATAATTTATATATTAAGAGGTATAATTTAACACCTGACAGGATCACAAATCGTGAATTAACTGTTACCTTGTGTCTTAATGAAATACGAAAAATTTTAAGAAATTCATAAATATTAAAGGAAAGTTATAATGGCAAAAAATGTAGACAAAGCGTTAGAAGCAGTTCAATTAGATATTAATAAAGAATATGGAGATGGATCCATTATGAGATTGGGCGGAACAGCAAATCTTGATGTAGAAGCAATTTCAACTGGATGTCTTTCGCTAGATATGGCTTTAGGAGTTGGCGGTGTACCAAAAGGAAGAATTATTGAAGTGTTTGGACCTGAATCTTCTGGAAAAACAACTTTAGCTTTACATATTGTTGCTGAATGTCAAAAAAATGGTGGAAAAGCAGCATTTATTGATGCTGAAAATGCATTAGATCCAGAATATGCCAAAAATCTTGGATGTAATGCAGACGACTTATTGGTTTCACAACCAGATTCTGGAGAGCAAGCACTCGATATTCTTCAAAAGTTGCTAGAAACAGCTGCTTTAGATGTTATTGTTATTGATTCTGTAGCAGCATTAGTGCCTAAAGCTGAGCTTGATGGACAGATTGGTGATGTTACAGTTGGTTTACAGGCAAGATTGATGTCGCAAGCTTTAAGAAAGCTCTCTGGTCCAATTAACAAATCTAGAACATGTGTAGTTTTTATTAATCAAATTAGAGAAAAAATTGGAGTAATGTTCGGTAGTCCAGAAACAACTCCGGGTGGTAGAGCTTTAAAATTTTATTCATCAGTAAGATTGGATATTAGAAGAATAGCTGCTATTAAAGAAGGAACTGATATGACTGGAAATAGAACCAGAGTAAAAGTTGTAAAAAATAAAGTAGCTCCACCTTTTAAAATGACTGAATTTGATATTATGTACGGTAAAGGAATCTCATATGCTGGAGATTTACTTGATTTAGCTTTACAGGGTGGCGTAGTTGAAAAAATGGGCTCTTGGTTCTCTTACAAGGGTGATAAGATTGCTCAAGGCCGAGAAAAAGTTAAAACTCTACTAGAAACTGATGACAAGCTTATGAAAAGCGTGTTATCTGATGTAAAAGATTATTTAGAGTTGAATTAAGATTCTTTAATAATTTTTAAAAAATCTTTGTGAACTTTTTTATTAGAAGCTACAATGCATTTATCAAAATTATATTGATTTCCGTTTTCATTTGAAACAGATCCGCCTGCCTCTGAAATAATGATATTACCGGCCGCTGTATCCCACGGTTGCAAATTGTATTCCCAAAATCCTTCAACAATACCTTTAGCTACATGACACATATCTAAGGAAGCTGCTCCCAATCTTCTTACACCATGTGAATTAAGATTGATATTCTTAATAACTTGCAAATTTTTATCAATATAATTTTCATCGTATGGTATAAAACCAGTAACGTATAACCCTTCATTAAAATGATCTTTATCTGAAACAGATATTGAAGAATCATTACTGAAAGAACCACCGCCTTTAGAAGCAAAAAACTTTTCGTTGTTGGGGATATCATAAACAACCCCAACCAGCGGTTTACTATTAAAGAAAACGCCTATAGAAACAGCAAAAGAAGGATAATTGTGTACAAAATTGTTGGTACCATCAATTGGGTCAATGTACCAGGTATAATCTGAACTCAAATTATTTGATCCTAATTCTTCTGAAACAATATTATGTTCAGGAAAAGAATCTTTAATTTTTTTGGTGATAAGTCTATCAGCTTCAATATCAGTTTGAGTTACAAGGTTTGAAATTTCTCCTTTAGACTTAAAAGATTTAATTTTTCGAGAAGATAAACGAATTAGTTCAGCAGCTTGATCTGAAATTTCTAATGCAGTATCAAGAATATGATTAGTACTTTTCAAAGTATCTAGAAGAAATATCTTTTAACTTGGTGCTTAAAAGAATGATCGCAATAAGGTTAGGGAAAGTCATAAAAGCAAGGGCAGCATCACCTAGATTCCAAACTTGTTTTAAAGTTAATAATGAGCCAAAAAAGACCATCATAACATAAATATATCTATAATATGTTATATAACTAGATCCAAACAAGTACTCAGTTGCTCTGTCTCCATAAAATGACCAACTTATAGCAGTTGAAAGAGCAAAGAGAACTACAGCTATGGTAACCATTTCACTACCAAAAGGGATTCCTTGTGAAAAAGCATAACTAGTAAGTAATACACCTTCTTTTAATTCATCAATTGATGAATCAATTCTTAGTGAATAAAACTCAGTAAATTTCCATGAACCAGTAACCATAATTACTAAGCCAGTTAAAGTACAAATTATAATAGTATCAATATATGGTTCTAACAAAGCTACAACACCTTCTCTAGTGGAGTAAGGTGTTTTTGCTGTTGAATGAGCAATGGCAGCTGAACCTTGACCTGATTCACTTGAAAATAAACCTCTTTTTACACCCATTAACATTGTATTTAAAAATGCTATAAATGCTCCAGAGACAACACCAGTAGCAGGAACTAGCAAGGATGGTGGATTAAAAGCCATGGTAAATATGGTATTGAAAGAATTACCAATTTGATCAAAGTTTGTTATCACAATAAATAAAGCACAAAAAACATAAATAGCTGCCATAATAGGTACAAGAAAACTTGTAAAATTACCTATTCTTTTAATCCCACCTAAAATAACTGAACCAACAATTGCAGCACAAATTAAACCAATTGCAACATGCATAATAGATATATTTGAAACATCACCTAATAAAGCAACTTCTTTAGTAGACATAAAAAAATTATCTGTGCCAAAAATAGAAGCTAATTGACTGTATAGCTGCTGTGTAAGGGTATTTGATTGAATTGCATTTCCTGTGAAGAAAGAGCAAATAATTGTAAAGCATGCAAATACTACTGCTAGCCATCTCCAATTAGGACCTAAACCATTTTCTATGGTATACATTGGTCCTCCTGCAGTATTTCCTTTTGAATCTGTTTCTCTGTACTCAACAGCAAGAGTACATTCAGCATACTTTAAAGCGGTTCCAAAAAAAGCTGTAATCCACATCCAAAATAATGCACCAGGACCGCCAATTTGAATTGCAATAGCTACTCCAGCAATATTTCCAATACCAACAGTAGCTGCTAAAGCAGTTGAAAGTGCTTTAAAATGATTTAAATCTCCTTCGTCTTCCGTGCTGTCGTAGTCACCTCGAGTAACTTTAATACCGTGCACAATGCGAGTTAATTGTGGAAATCCTAGCTTAAAAGTCATGTACATACCAGTTCCCAATAGAGAAATAACCATTAGAGGTATAGTAGCTAAGGGAAATGATTGTTTAAAATCATCTGAAAAAAGATTCCCTGGAAAACTCCAAATTTGTTCAAAAAAGTGAACTCCATATCCTGGGATTAATAGAAAGATTCCTATAATTGAAAAAACTAGTAGCGTGTACTGATTTTTTGACATGAATAAATATTAATTATTTTTTTAAAAGATGTACATTGATTTTTTATTATTAATTTAAAAAATGATTATTGCAGGAGTAGATGAAGTAGGTAGGGGATGTTTGGCAGGTCCTGTAGTTGCAGCTGCAGTCATTCTTAAAAAATCAATATCTTCTCTTAATGATTCAAAAAAATTATCTAAAAGGAAAAGGGAGTTGCTTTATAAAAATATAGTGGAAAATTCTTTATCAGTATCTATTGGTATTAAATGGAATGACTATATAGACAAACACAATATCAAAATAGCGTCAGATCATGCAATGATAGATGCAATTAAAGCTTTATCGATTAAACCAGATAAAGTTCTTGTCGATGGATTTTCTTTAGATATTGATATTGAAAATGAAGGTATTATAAAAGGAGATCAAAAATTTGAACAAATTATGGCTGCTTCAATAATAGCTAAAGTAACAAGAGATGAAATAATGCGCTCGTTTCACTATATTTATCCTGAATATGATTTTTTATCAAATAGCGGATATGGAACAAAAAAACATTTAAATGCATTAGAAGAGTATTCACATACACCAATACATAGACTAACATTCAAACCATTATCAAATAAAATTAAAAAATGAACAACTTAGTTAAAGAAATAAAATCACTTTCTGTCCTAATCTTAGCAATTCTATTTTTAAAAGAAACAGTAGTAGAGTTATATATAGTCCCTACAAGCAGTATGGAAAAAAATATTTTAAGAGGGGATATGCTTATCGGAAGCAGATATATATATGGAATGAAGGTTCCACAAAAAATTTGGGTTCCTTTTACAGCTATTAGTTTACCCACATTTCTTCCAGATTATCGATTCCCGGCTTTTAAAGAGGTGGAAAGAGGTGACGTTGTAGTTTTTGAATATCCTAGAGATAATGTTTATAAATATGTCAAAAGGTGTATTGGTCTTCCTGGCGATAAAGTAAGAATTGATAACAGAACTGTTTTTGTAAACGATAAAGAATATCTTCTTCCTGATGGTGGTCAGTTTTCATCAGAAAATCCAACTTCAGAAACTTATTTAGATGAAAATATTTTTATGAATCTTGGTAATAAAGATAATTTGAAAGAATTAATTATTCCAAAAAAAGGCGATACTTACAATATTAATGAAGAAATGAATTGGGAGTTAATTTTACCATTATTGTTATTCGAAGGCAACAAAGTTGAGTTGGTGTTTAATGACCAAAAACTTACATTTACCAATGAAGATCCATATGACCTTTATAGAAGAACAGGTGACAGAGCAGTGTTCAATGATTTTGTTCCACTACCAAATGCATCCTTAATAAACCCTTGGATGTCTTTAATGAAAAAAGAATATTTAAAATATATAAAAATTAATGATTTAAATATTCAAGAAATTGATACTTACACACTCAAGCAAAATTACTATTGGATGATGGGTGACAATCGAGATAATAGTGAAGATTCTAGATTTTGGGGATTTGTTCCCGAAAGCCACATTCTTGGACAACCAATAATTACTTGGTTTTCAATAGACTTCGAAAGCTATCTGCCTAGGCTTTCAAGAATTGGAAATGTTCCTAATTAAAAAAAATGTTTCCATATTGAATTTTCATTCATTAGTTTCTGTGGACTAAAAAAACAATTGAGGTATTTATTATGTTATCTAGTACAGAAAAGATTTTAAGTGTTGTTGTTCTTGCTTTAACTCTAGCAGTTGGTTTCTCTTTAATGCAATATGGTTCAGCTATGGATGAAATGGTTCAATTAAGAGGTGAGCAAGCAGAGCATGTAGATATGGTTAATAAAGAATTTAAACAAAGAGTAAAAGCAGTTGAACTAGAAAATATTGGCCAAGGAAAAGAGATTAAAAGAGGTCAAGATATGATTTTAGCTAATACCAAATTAATTTATGCTAAAGCTGATTCTTTAGGAAATCTTATAGATGACTTAGCGTATGAAATTAAAAGAGTAGACAGAGATTTATCAAAAAGAATTAAAAATGTTCAACGAGATCTTGAAGGTCTTGAGGATAACTTTGATTCTGAAAAACGTAGAACTAGAAGAGACTTATCAGATATTAAGAAACAATTAAAAAAACTTAATGATGAAGTCTTCCCTCCTGAAGAAGAGTAATAAATTCAATTAGTTTTTAAAAAAAAGGGCTATAAAAGCCCTTTTTTTTGTACCGAGGGTCGGGCTCGAACCGACATGAGATTGCTCTCACTGGTGTTTGAGACCAGCGCGTCTACCAATTCCGCCACCCCGGCAAAGATGTTGACAAATTTCAGATAAAGTATGAAGTTTGTCAATAACCAAAATTAAAAGGAGAATATAGTGTCATTTAAAACAGTACCGCAAATGTTTCAACATCTAGTAAGTGAAAAACCAAACTTAAAAACTTTTTATACCAAAACTGATAATAAATGGGAAGGTATTGAATTGATAGACCTTCAAGCTATGGTCGAAGATTTTGCAAATGGACTTAAAAATTTAGGAATAAATGATAATGATAAAGTTGCTATTATTGGCGCAAATTCGCGAAAATGGGCTATTTCAGATTATGCAATTGCCCACATTAGAGCTGTTTCTGTTCCAGTTTACCCAACTTTAATTCCAACACAATCACAATATGTTGTAGAACACTCTGAAAGTAAGATCGCTATTGTACAAGATGAAGTTCAGTTAGATAAAGTATATCCATTAATAAATGATGCAAATTCTAATTTACATACAATTATAATTATGGATAATAGTTATAATGGTGGAAAGGAGAGTGTTGTCAAATTTGCTGATGTTTTCAATATGAAGGATCAAAAACATGATATTCGAGCAATATCCGCAACGGTTGAAGAAAACGATCTATTAACACTTATTTATACAAGTGGAACAACAGGAAACCCAAAAGGTGTTATGCTTAGTCATTCAAATATTTGTAATAATTTGCTTTCAATAGATGGTAACATTAAAGCGGCAATGGAACTTAATCCTGAATTAAAACCTGCTGATGGTATAGAGAGATTTGTTTCATTTCTTCCGATAAGCCATAGCTTTGAAAGAGTTGGTGGTCATTATTCAATTTTCAGCCAGGGATCTTCTATATATTATGCTGAAATGAATTTTACACCTGAAATTCTTTTTGAAAATATTAGAGAAGTTCGACCAACTTTTTTAACAGCGGTACCTAGAATTTTTGAAAAAATTCATGCTAAAATTTTAGATTCAGTAGCATCAATGACTGGAGTTAAAAGGAAGCTTGCAGACTGGTCAATTTCTGTAGGTTTGCAAACTGTACCATATCGTACAACAAATAAAAAATTACCATTTGTACTTGGTTTAAAATATAAAATTGCTGATAAGCTAGTGCTTAACAAATTTAGAGCTGCTTTAGGTGGTAAAGTCAGAGCATGTTCTTCTGGAGGATCAGCATTATCTAAAGAAGTTGGATCCTTCTTTTGTGGTATTGGTATTTCGATCATTGAAGGTTATGGGTTAACTGAAACAAGTCCTGTAATGACAATTGGACATCCAGACTTCTTTAAGTTTGGAACTGTTGGAAAAGCAATTCCTGGAGTCGAAGTTAAAATCCAACCAGATGGCGAAATTGTATGTAGAGGTCATAATGTTATGATGGGTTACTACAAGAATGAAGAAGCAACTAATGAAGCAATTATTGATGGATGGTTTCATTCAGGTGATATCGGAGAATTCGACGAAGATGGTTTATTACGAATCACAGATAGAAAGAAGAGTTTAATTGTTACATCAGGCGGTAAAAATGTTGCTCCTCAACCTATGGAAGTTTCGCTTACATCAAATAAATATATTGAACAATGTAATGTTGTAGGAGATGATAGGAATTTCATTTCAGCATTAATAGTTCCAAATAAAGAAAATCTACTAGCGTGGGCAGAAGATAAAGGGTTGTCAGGGTTAGATTATAATGCTTTATGTGGACATGAACTTGCATACGACTTATTTGATGCCATCGTTAAAGATACAATGACAAACTTCTCTAGATACGAATCTGTAAGAAAATTTACTTTAATTGTAGATGAATGGACTGTTGATAGAGGAGAATTAACACCAAAAATGTCTATTAAGAGAAAAGTGGTTGTTGAAAAACATAAAGCTGAAATTGACGCAATGTATAATTCACCTAATATACCTGCAACATCTTCAGATGATGAACTTCAACTTGGTGGTTAGATTATTATTAGTTGTATCGATTTCATCGCTATTTTATAGTTTTACGAATATAAAAGAGCAACCCTACGTCATTGTTCTAGGAATTGCACAAGATGGCGGTGCTCCTCATGCAGCCTGCGAGAAAGTATGTTGTATCGATAAATGGAATGATCCCAATTTACACAATAAAGTCTCAAGTATTGGAATTGTTGATCCTATTTCTAATGAAGTTTGGATGATAGACGCAACACCTGACTTTGCTGAACAGTTGCATTTGTTATCAAATAATAATTCCAGAGATCTAAAAGGTATATTTTTAACCCATGCTCACATTGGACATTATACAGGATTAATGCATTTAGGTAGAGAGGTAATGGGTGCAAAAAATATAATAGTTAATGTGATGCCAAAAATGGAAAACTTCTTAAGGAATAATGGTCCATGGAGTCAATTAGTTAAACTAGAAAATATTTCATTAAAAAGTTTGAGTGACAATAAATCAGTAAAACTAAACTCAAGATTAACTATTACACCATTTAAAGTTCCTCACAGAGATGAATTTTCTGAAACGGTAGGCTTTAGAATTAATGGACCAGCAAAATCTTTAGTTTTTATACCTGATATAGATAAATGGAGCAAATGGAAGATTAGTATTATTGATATTGTCGAAAACTCAGATTACAGTTTGCTTGATGGTACTTTTTATGATATTAATGAACTTCCTGGTAGAGATATGTCGCAAATTCCCCATCCATTTATAATTGAAACAATGAACTTGTTCGAAAATTCAGATAAAAAAAATTCTATACATTTCATTCATTTAAACCATACTAACCCAGCTTTAGATAAGAATTCTGATGAATATATAAATATTTTAGAAAAAGGATTTAACGTAACTAAATTAGGAGAGAAGTATCATTTATAATTAGGGGGTAAATCATGCTTAAAACAATTAAAGTTTTTTTTCTATTGATGCTAATTAATTTTGGATTTTCACAAGAACTTGTTATTGGTGAAGAAAGAGTAGAACCTGGAATTATCTTTATTTTTGAAGGTGCAATAAAAGATCATATAATGCCTAAAGAAATGCATCTTAAAGAAAACCAGTCGAATATACATATTGAAGCTAGAGTAAACTGGGATGAAGTTAATATACCTGATGGTACACCTGAAGGCGGTTTTGTACCATATTTAGCAATTAATGCAAAAATAGTAAACTCTAACACAGGATTATCAACTTTTATAGATTTATTACCACATATCAACTTGATTGACAATTTTCATTATGCAAGAAATGTTGCGTTACCTGGAAATATAGCTGATGATTATTACGTTGAGTTTAATATTATTGGACCTACTTATAAAGAGTTAGCCCTTCATAAAGATTGGTTTGAAAAATACGGGTCAACTTTTATGAATAATGTAAGTTTTGTTTATAATAAAGTTAATTTTGAAGAGATAGCAAACGCTTCTCGATAAATATTTATTACAATTATATGAAATAATTCATAAAATATTCGAAAATAACCAATTAAGGGGGTTTAAAATGAAAAATATATTATTAATGTTAGTTTTTTCGACTCTAGCTTTCTCACAAACATACAACATGCAAATTCAAATTGGTGTTAAAGATGGTGTTAGAGTAGCAGATTTTGAAAAAGCTATGATGCAGCATAATAAAGCACATGCTACTGATCTCGGTGCTGCAACAACATACCAAATTATTAATGGTCCAGATGCAGGAGATTATATTAGAATGCCAAAATCTATATTTACTTCAGCAGATATGATTGACGCTGTTTATAATGAATGGGAAAATCATGAACCAGTACCATATGATAAATTTGATGGTAAAATGGTTGAAGGACGAAATGGAACTGTGTTTTATACTTTAAGACCTGATTTAAGTTACAATCCTCAAGTAAAAACTTGGAAATATCTTAGACAAAGTAAATGGAATGTAAGACAAGGCGGTCAATCTAGCGCAGAATCAATTTTTAAATTGGCAAACGAGATTAGAGATGAATTAGGATCAGATGAACATTTCGTATGTATGGTTTCAAATACTGGTCAACCTTTCAATGAGTATGTATTTGTTTCAGGTCACGATACTCTTTCAGAGGCCTTAGATCAATCTGCCTTTTTAACATTGCTTGGTGAAATGAGTAAAAGAATGCCTGACTGGGAATCTACTTGGGGTCAAAGTGCTTGGAACGGTATCAGTCAAGTATCAGTCCATAGAGCTGATTTAAGTAACGAATAATTATTTAAATAATAAAAGAGCCTATTATATATTGTTAATAGGCTCTTTTTCTATTAACATCCATTTATGTACAATAAAAAGTCCAGAATTGAGCTTCAAAAAAGCCTAAATAAAGAAGCATTTAAAAGAATTACGTGTTCATTTTATAAATACTGCTCAATTGACAATCTTGATGATTTTCGAGATGAGTTGTATATAGACTTGAAAAAGCTTGATATTCTTGGAAGAATCTATGTCTCAAAAGAAGGCATAAATGCACAAATTAGCATACCTGAACATTCATTAGATAGTTTTAAAAACTACATACATTCTTTTGATATATTTAACGACGTAAAATTTAAAAATGCTTTCGAAGAAGGAGTTTCATTTTTAAAGCTTAAAATTTTAGTTCGCGATGAAATTGTTGCATATAAAGTCCCAATTGATTCTTATGATATGAATAAAACTGGAATTCATTTAAATCCGATAGATTTTAATCGCTCAATTAAAGATAAAGACTCTGTTATTGTTGATATGAGAAATTATTACGAAAGTGAAGTAGGTAGGTTTAAGAATGCAATTATTCCAGATGCTCACTATTCTAAAGAATTATTACCAAAAGTGGCAGAAATTTTAGAGGGTAAAGAAGATAAAAAAGTACATCTGTATTGTACTGGAGGTATTAGATGCGAAAAAGCTAGCTCATATCTTATTAAAAAAGGTTTCAAAGAGGTTTATCAGCTTGAAGGTGGAATTATTCAATATGCACATGATATAAGGGAAAATAACCTTAAATCTGAGTTTATTGGAAAAAACTTTGTATTTGACGATAGAATGGGTGAACGCATAACAAACGATGTTATTGCTCATTGCCATCAATGTAAAGCAGTATCAGATGATCATAAAAACTGTAAAAATGATGCATGTCATTTGTTATTTATTCAATGCAGTAAGTGTGCTGATAAATACAATGATTGTTGCTCAAAAGATTGTAGAAAGTTTTTACAGCTGGATTTAAGCAAACAAAAAAAATTAAGAAAAGATAATAATAAAAAGGTTTCAAGTGCTAAATTATCTACTAAATTTAGACCTAAACTTTATAAACTATTTAATTACTGGAAATAAATAATGATTGATAAAATTAAGAACATTCTTTTAACGCCAATTAAGGTTACTTATAAAGATAGATCCGATTATTCTCCAATTGAAAATTTTGTATTAAACCCTATTATTTTAGCTTTAATTGTTTTTCTGGTAACTTTTCAAGCTTTTTCTTTGAATAATAATTCGAATCCATCTGCTTCAGATGTTGCACTAAGCAATGCAATGATTTATTTTGAAAAAGGAGATTTTGATAATGCTGTTTTACAGCTTGAGACTATCGTGAAAAATTTCTCAGGCACTAAAGCTGCTCATCAAGCTAAGTTTTATATTGGAAGAACTTCTTTTATTAATGGTGATTATGATAGTGCACGTGTTTATTTATCTGAAAGCGTTTCTAAAGTGAAGTATGATAATCTCAAAAAAGAAGGATATATAATGCTTGCAGAATTAGAAAACGATGCAAAAATGTTTGATAAAGCAATGAAGTTTACTGAATCTGAAAATGAAATTAAATACATCAGTATACTAAAAGCTAAAAAATTAGCTGAAAATGGCAAGTTAGATCAGTCAATTATGCTTCTGGAGTCTTTAGATGCTGATAATCCAATATATAATGAACTTCTTGAAGAAGTTTACGGATATATATTAAGTATTAACTAAGATACTTGTTAAAACGATATTAATTAAATATATTCCAATGAATTAAATGGGCTACGGCCCATTTTTGTTATAATGAAAAAAATTGAAGGGTAATTATGATTAATAGAGATTTAATTGAAATTTTTATTGAATTAGCTAGAGAAAAGAATATCGAGCGTTCTGAGCTTGGTACAATAATTGAACAATTATTTTTATTTATTATTGAAAAAGAAACAGGTGAAGCTGATAATTGTAGCGTTATTGTCAATCTTGATAAAGGTGAAATTGAAATATATGTTGAAAAAACAATTGTTGAAGAGGTAGACGATGATCACTTCGATATTACCTTAGAAAGAGCAATTGAGCTTGAACCAGATTTAGCTGGTGAATTAAAGCTGGGAGACACTTTTGTAGAGGTGATTGATCCTGCGCGTTTTGGTAGAAGATTAGTTGCAAATGCAAGACAATTTTTAAATAAAAGAACCAGAGAAGTTCAACAGCAGTATATTTACGAGGATTATGTTCAGAGAATAGGAGAAGTTATTATTGGAACTGTTCATCAAGTGCATCGAGAAAATACGTTTGTAAATATAGAGCAAACAGAATTAAGAATGCCTAGAAATGAACAAATCTTTTCAGAAAGATTTAGAAGAGGTGATACAATTAGAGCTTTAGTTAAATCAGTTGAAGTAACGTCAAAAGGTCCAGATATTTTAATTTCTCGAAGCGATGACCTTTTCCTTTATAAACTTTTTGAAATGGAAGTTCCAGAAATTGAAGATGGGATTATTGAAATTAAAGGAATAGCAAGAAAACCAGGAGAGAGGAGTAAAATTATAGTTCATTCAGTAGATAAACGAATTGATGCAGTTGGCGCCTGCGTGGGTATGAGAGGAAGTAGAATTCAATCAGTTGTTAGAGAGTTGAACAATGAAAAGATTGATATTGTTAATTTTACAGAGAAATCTGAGGTATTCATTACTAGAGCACTTTCTCCAGCAAAACCAGTTGATTTGTATATAGATGATGATAGAAAGTATTGTGTTGCAATATTTGATGAAGGTGGTCTTGAAAATGCTGTAGGAAGAAGTGGTGTTAATATCAATCTTGCTTCAAAATTAACAGGATTTACAATTGATGCGTACACTAAGTCGGAGTATGAAGAAGTGCTTATAAATCAGAAAACTACGCTTGAATCATTAGACGGAATTACAAAGACCTTAAGTAATAAACTTTCAAAAGCAGCTATCGTTTCTGTAGCGGATTATTTAAACGTAAAAAAATATGTCCTTTCGGAAGAGTTAGAGCTTAACGACAAAGAAATAACTTCAATAAGTAATGCAGTAAATTCATTTATAGAAGTAACACATAATAAAGAAAAAGAATTTGAAGAGTTAATTGAAACTAATGAAGAAGTTATAGCGCTAAATACTAATGATAAAAAACAAAATACTGGAGTAGTTGAAAACGATAGTAAAGAATTAGAGAGAACAGATGAAGAGCCAGCTATAGAAGTAGAATTACTTAATAAAGAAGAAGTTGATTTAGAAGAGGATTCTGTCAAAAATATCGAGGAAAAAGAAGAGTAGTTAATGTCTGATTCTATAAGAATATTCCAGTTAGCTAAAGAGCTAAATATATCTCATACTGATATCTTAGATTTTTTAAAGTCTAAAGATATTTCTGTCTCCAGTCATATGTCTCCAATTGACGGTAAAACACAACAGTTAGTTTATACAGAGTTTGCAAAAGATCGTCAATCTGCTGAAAGAGACAGAAAAGAGCAGGTTAGAAAAGAAATTCATGATTCAAAAGTGGTTATGAAAACTAAATCTGTCAAAAAGTTCAAAATAATGTCAGTTGAAGATCAACGCAAAACAGATAAGAAAACAGCTGAAGCACCAATTAAAGAAGAAAAAGATGGTAAAAAGACTAAAGCAAAAAAAGAACCTCTTCTCGATAAAAAACCAAAGAAGAAATTGAGAAAAATCTCTTTACGTGAACCAGAAAAGAAAGAGGATAAAAAACAGGCAAAAAAACATAAAGATGAACTAAAAAAAGATAGTTCAGCCGTTAAAAGATTAAAAAAGACTCTTGCTTCTATGGATTCAAGTCCTAAAAAGAAGACTTATAAGAAAACCAAAAAAGATGTAAAGCTTGAAGATGGTAATAAAAAAAGAACAATTGAGCTTGCTGAATATTCTAGTATTGATGAAATAGCAAAAGTTTTAGATGTATCTACCAGTGAAGTAATCGGCAAATGTTTGCAAATGGGTATTTTAGCAACAGTAAACCAAAGACTTGAGTGGGATGTTATTGAATTAATTGCTAGTGAGTATGATGTTGAATTAAAGAAGTATGAAGAAGTTGTTGATGACTTGTTTGTCACATCTCATTCAGAAGAAGAGCTTTCAAATGCTTTAGAAAGAGCACCTGTAGTAACAATTATGGGTCACGTTGACCATGGTAAAACATCCATTTTAGATTATATTAGAGAAACTAAAGTTGCAGCTGGTGAATCTGGAGGAATTACTCAAAGAGTTGGAGCTTATCAGGTTTTACACAACAAAAATAAAATTACCTTCTTAGATACTCCTGGACATGAGGCTTTTACTGCTATGAGAGCTAGAGGTGCTCAATCAACTGATATTGTTATTTTAGTAGTTGCGGCTGATGATAGTGTTATGCCACAAACAATAGAAGCTATTAATCATGCTAAAGCTGCTGAGGTACCTATTGTAGTAGCAATAAACAAGATCGATAAACAAGGCGCTAATCCTGATGTTGTTAAAAGAGAATTGTCCGAAAAAGATGTTTTAGTTGAAGATTGGGGAGGTAAAATTCAATCTGTCCATACGTCTGCTAAAACAGGTGAGGGTATAGATGATTTGATGGAAGCAATTTTACTTGAGGCTGAAGTTTTAGATCTTAAAGCTAATCAAGATATTGATTGTAAAGGTATTGTAATAGATTCAAGGCTTGATAAAGGCTTAGGACCTGTTGCAACAGTCTTAATTCAAAAAGGTACTTTAAGTATAGGAACACCTTTTATTTGTAACAATCACCCTGGAAAGGTTCGAGCAATTATGAATGAAAATAATGAAAGAATAACTGAAGCAAGACCGTCTGATCCAGTTCAAATTCTTGGTTTTGATCAAGTTCCTCAAGCAGGTGATATTTTTGCAGAAGTTGAAAATGAATCTGACTTAAAGAAAATTGCTAACGAGCGTCAAAGAATTAAAAGAGAAATTGACCTTCAGATGGTTCAAAAAACGTCATTAGATAGTATTTCAGCTCAGATAAAGGAAGGTGATATAAATAATTTAAATATCATTATTAAAGCTGATTCAGATGGATCAATTGAAGCATTAATTCAAAGCATTGAAAAAATCAATAACGATGAAGTTGGTGTTGATATTGTTCATAAAGCTGTTGGCAATGTCACTGAATCTGATGTTTTATTAGCTCAAGCCGCGCAAGCTATTATAATTGGTTTTGGGGTCCAAGTTCCATCAAACACAAAGCTTTTAGCAAATCAAAATAATGTAGAAATTAGAGCTTATAGTATTATTTATCAGATTGTTGAAGACGTTAAAATGGCTGTTGAAGGATTGTTAAAACCTGATATAATTGAGGAAGTTATAGGTGAAGCAGTAGTTAAAGAGACATTTAAAATTCCTAAGATTGGTTTTATTGCTGGATCTCAAGTTGAATCTGGTAAAATTATGCGTGATTGTTTTGTTAGGCTTATTCGTGAAGATGAGGAGCTTGTTTCTAAAGGTTCAATTACTTCATTAAAACGCTTTAAAGATGATGTAACATCAGTTGATTCTGGGATGGAATGTGGTATTTCCATTGAAGGTGTGAAAAAATATGTAGAAGGTGACAGAATAGTTGCTTATAAAATAAATGAAATTAAGAGAACATTAGCAGACAGTTGAATAATAAACCGTTTTCAAGATCAGAGAGAGTATCAAAACAAGTTTTAAAAACCATTAATGATATCTTAACAAGAGAGATGGATTTAAGAAAGTATGGTTTTATAACTTTTTCTTCAGTTAAAATGACAGCTGATTTAAAGCATGCAAACCTGTATTACAGTGTAATAAATCCTACTAAAAAGATAAATATTATTAATGAAGAGCTAAATTTGCTTGTTCCAGTTTTTAGAAAATTTTTATCTGCATCTTTAAATTTGAGATCTACTCCAACATTAAAATTTTTCTACGATGACTCTTTTGAGCAGTTCGAAAAAATTGATAAGCTAATAAAAGATATAGATTAGTATGATTTATAATATATATAAACCAAAAGATTTATCCTCATTCTCAATTGTTAAGAAAGTTAAAAATATTACTAAAGAAAAAGTAGGACACTCAGGAACTTTAGATCCGTTTGCGGACGGAGTATTAGTATTGGGTATTGGAAAATCGACTAAAAAATTATCAAATATCATACAGTTTGATAAAACTTATGAAGGTATTATAAAGTTAGGAAAAAAAACTGATTCAATGGATTTAACAGGTAATGTTATAGAAGAAAAAGAAGCTCCTGAAATTTCTAATCAAAGTTTAATAGATTGCGAGAAAAAGTTTAAAGGGGAATTACTACAAAGAACTCCGATGTACTCAGCAAGAAAAATTAATGGCGTTCGACTATACAAACTTGCAAGAAAAAATATTGAAATCAAAACAAATCCAAAGCTAATAACTATCAAAAGCTTAAAAATTAATTCGGTTGGTGAAAATAAATTAAAAATCATAGTTGAATGTTCATCAGGAACATATATAAGGGTTCTAGCAGAGGATATAGCAGAATATTTAGGTACAGTAGGACATTTGATAAACTTAACACGATTAAGTGTTGGTGAATATAAATTAGATAAATCAGTTACGATAGAAAAATTTGAGGACAAATGGAAATCATAACATCTTTAAATAATTTCAAAAAGTTATCAAACTCAGTAATAACTGTTGGCAATTACGATGGTATTCATAAAGGACATCATGATGTATTATCTTATATTGTAAAAGAAAGTAGAAAAAGAAATATACCGTCTTGCTTAATTACGTTTGATCCTAATCCTTTTTATGTGCTTTCTGATAAAAAAACTTCAATAAATCTTCAAAGTCTTGATGTAAAACTGGAAAAATTAAAGGAGATAGGTTTAGATAAAGTATTAATAATACCATTTAATAAAGAGTTTTCATTAATGTCTGCTCAAGTGTTTGCAGATACTATTTTAAAAGATTTGTTTAATCCAACTATAATTTCTGTAGGAAAAAATCATTATTTTGGACATAATAAAGAAGGAGATTTTGAATTTTTAAATACTTTTTGTTCTGAAAATAATATAGAGCTTCATACGCCTACAATGAGAGAACATATGGGAAGGACTATATCTAGCAGCTTAATTAGATCTTTGATTTTAGATGGAAATTCTAGCAAAGTATATGATTATTTAGGAAGATTTTATGGATTTAATGCAACTGTTGTTTCTGGTTCGAATCGTGGAAAAACAATGAATTATCCAACTGCAAATTTTATTCCAATTTTTGAAAATCAATTACTTCCGAGTACTGGAGTGTATTTAACTAAGATTTTTTTAGACGAAAAAAGTTATTTTGGTATGATGAATGCCGGTATAAGACCAACTTTTAATGAAAAAAAATTTGTTATGGAAGTTCACATTTTATCTGATAAATTCGGCAGTCTATACGATAAGAATTTTTATATCGAGTTTTTAGATAAAATTCGAGATGAAAAAAAGTTTGATAGTAAAGAATTATTAATCAAACAAATTGAAAAAGATAAAAAAGTATGTATTGAATTAATAGATACTTTTAAGGAGAAATATGAAATATAGCAAAGAAACAAGTACACTTCTTCAAGACGCAGGTCTTGATGCAAAAAATGTCGGTAGTAGTGAAGCGCAAATTGCACTTCTAACTGATCGAATTAGATCATTGACAGAACATGTAAAGATGCACAAGAAAGATGTTCATTCAAAACATGGTTTAGTTAAATTAGTGTCACAGCGAAAGAAGCTTTTGAAATATTTAAGAAAAACTAAACTTGATAGTTATGATGAATTAATCAATAAGCTATCGATAAGAGGAAGATAAAGAAGAAAATGATAAAAGTAGAAAAGAATATAGCGGGAAGGCCGCTAAAAATAGAATCTGGACAAATCGCTAGGCAAGCTGGTGGCTCTGTATTTATTAGTTACGGAGAAACAGCAATCTTAGCAACAGTATGTTGTTCATCTGAACCAAGAGAAGGCATTGATTTTTTACCAATGCAGGTTGAATACAGAGAAAAACATTATGCGGGTGGAAAAATACCTGGAGGGTTTTTTAAAAGAGAGGCTAAACCTACTGATGCTGAAGTTTTAACTTCGCGTCTTACTGATAGACCTATTAGACCTTTAATACCTAAGAATTATAGACATGAATTGCAAATTATGCTAACTACAATGTCTTATGATGGTGTCAACACACCAGATGTTGTAGCTGCTATTGGTGCCTCAGCAGCCTTATTATTGTCACCAGTACCATTTGATGGTCCTATTGCTTCAGTAAAGGTTGGATTAATCGACGGAGAATATATTTTAAATCCAACACATGAACAAATGGAATCATCAGATTTAGACTTAATTGTTACAGGAAAAAAAGATAAAATTTGTATGATTGAAGGTGGTTCTAATTTTGTTCCTGAAAAAACAATTTTAGAAGCATTAGATGTAGCAATGGAAGGAATTAACGATATTGTTGATCTTCAAATGGAGTTTTCAGAACATTTTGACAATTCTTATGAGATTGTTGATACAAAAGTTATAACAGAAGATATTGAAAAGTCTTTAGATGGTACTTACTTGTCAAAAATGGAGAAGATATTTGATTTAGATACCAAACAAGCAAGAGATGATGAATTTAATGCGATTGAAAAAGAAGCATTGGAACCATATCTTGAAGATGAAGAAATGTATCCAGAAGTTAAGAATCATATTAAAAATATGTTCAAAAACACTGTTAGAAAAACGGTTTTAGATAAAAAAGTTAGAGTTGATGGAAGAGGATTAGAAGATATTAGAGATATTAGTGTTGTTGAGTCTATCCTTCCAAGAGCGCACGGATCTGCATTGTTTACTCGCGGTGAAACCCAGTCAATTGCTGCTTTAACGTTAGGATCTAGTAGAGATGAGCAAATAATTGATTCAATGGCTAGCGATTACAAAAAATCATTCTTACTACATTATAATTTTCCTCCATATTGCGTTGGGGAGACGGGAAGAATTGGTTTTACTAATAGGCGTGA
Organism: uncultured Fidelibacterota bacterium; assembly: GCA_902624275.1. GTDB lineage: Bacteria > Fidelibacterota > Marinisomatia > Marinisomatales > Marinisomataceae > Marinisoma. The sequence continues at coordinate 50,179 of CACNWW010000004.1, read as the reverse complement.
AATTGGCCATGGTCATTTAGCTGAAAGATCTTTAAAACCTATATTACCATCTTCAGAAGAATTTCCATATACAGTTCGAATTGTATCTGAAATTACTGAATCAAACGGTTCTTCATCAATGGCATCTGTTTGTGGTGGCTCATTAGCAATGATGAATGCAGGTGTTCCTATTAAGGAGCATGTGGCAGGTATAGCTATGGGTTTAATCATGGAAGACGATAATTACGCAGTTTTAAGTGACATCTTAGGTACTGAAGACTTCCTTGGAGACATGGATTTCAAGGTAGCTGGTACAAAGGATGGAATAAGTGCAATACAGCTTGATTTAAAAGTTCCTGGTCTTTCTATGGATGTATTATCAAATGCTCTTAAACAAGCAAATAAGGGTAGAATGCATATTCTAGGTGAAATGAATAAGGCAATTGATAAACCAAATGCATTATCCCCATATGCTCCTCAAATTGAATCATTTAAGATAGATAAAGATAAAATTGGTGCATTAATTGGTCCTGGAGGTAAAAACATTAAGGCTCTTCAGGAAAACGCAGAATGTGTTATTAATATTGAAGATGATGGTACTGTCAGCGTTTCAGCAGAAAATAAAGCAAAATTAGATAATGCAATATCTCAAATTAAAGCTGTAGTTCAAGATCCAGAAGTTGGAACTATTTTTGACGGTAAAGTGACTAAAATTTTAGACTTTGGTGCTTTCGTTGAATTTGCTCCAGGAAGAGAAGGGTTAGTACACATTTCACAACTTGCATGGGAGCGTGTTAATAAAGTCGAAGATGTGCTTTCAGAGGGTGATGAAGTTAAGATAAAGCTATTTGAAATTGATAAACAAGGTCGTTTAAATTTCAGCATTAAACTTTTAACTGAAAAACCTGAATAATAAAAAGATATGAAAATTGGTATTCCAAAAGAAATTATTTCTCAAGAATATCGTGTTTCTATCAATTTAGAAACAGCAAAAATGCTTCTTCAAAGCTCTCATGAGCTATATGTCCAATCTGGTGCAGGTCAAGATAGTGGCTATAATGATGAGGACTACTCATCTTTGGGATGTACAATTGTTAATTCTGCGTCTGAAGTTTTTGATAAATCAGAGTTAATTGTTAAGGTTAAAGAGCCATCATTAGAAGAAGTTGAAATGCTTTCCAATAAGGCAATTTTTACCTATTTACACCTAAGTTCATCAAAGGAATTAACACAGAAGCTTATGGAATGCAATGTTACTGGATTAGCATATGAAACTGTGGTTGTAAACAATCAAACTCCTATGTTAAAACCAATGAGCGAAATTGCTGGTAGACTATCTTTGTTAGACAGTATTGAGCTTTTAAAGAAGAGTAAGGGTGGAAAAGGTAAGTTAATTGCTGGTACAAGCTTATCTGATCCTGCAAACGTATTAATCATTGGTGGTGGTATTGTTGGATTAAATGCTATGCAGATGAGTTTAGGATTAGGTGCTAGTACAACATTACTAGATGTAAATAACGAACTATTGAATGATATTAAAATTAGATATCCAGCAGTAAATGTTGGAGAATCCTCCAAACAAGTAATAGAGGGAATTTTACCTATGGTAGATATTGTTGTTGGAGCAGTTTTAACTCCTGGAGGGAAACCTCCTACGGTCATATCAAGAGATATGTTGAGTTTAATGGAGCCTAAATCCATTTTATCTGATGTTTCTGTTGATCAAGGTGGATGTTTTGAGACCTCTAAACCAACAACACATGGAAATCCAACATATGAGATAGATAATATTATACATTATTGTGTTAAAAACATTCCTTCAGCTGTTCCATTTACAGCAACAAATGCATTGAATGAAGCAACAAAACCATTCATACTAAAATTTGCTAATTCTGGATTAAAAGGCTTGTTTAGTGATGAAAAGCTTCTTATGGCGCTTAATACATATAATGGCAAACTTACAAATGAAGAAGTTGCTATTGCTCATTCTCTAGAATATTTTGATCCAAAATCTCTTTAATTAAATAAATTTCTTATTTAAAGTATCACTTTAATTATATTTTTTATATATTATTAATGCAATGCTTGAAACAAATTTAAAACTATATTTTAGTATTAAGGAAGTGAGTGAAATGACAGATCTTAAACCTTACGTTTTAAGGTACTGGGAATCTGAATTTCCGTCATTAAAACCTGCAAAAAATAAAGCCGGAAATAGAACTTATAAAAAGCAAGATATTAAAGTGATACTTGATATTAAGAAATTACTTTATGATAAAAAGTTTACAATTAAAGGAGCGGTTAAAGAGCTTAAAAACAGATCTACTGAAACTATACCGAAAAAAACGTTATCAAATTCTCAGGTATCAGCTTTAAATGAGATTAAAAACGAATTAAAGAATATTTTAAATATACTAAATAGACACTAAGGGTAAGAGTCTATTATGGTAGCCACCAAAGCCTCTCATTTATTGAGAGGCTTTTTTATTTATTTAATTTATATTTTTTCTTAATTTTTAAGTGAAAATGCGAAATTTTAAAAGAAATTTTATTAAGAAAGGTTAATTGTGCGTATTTTCAATACAATAGTTGTTGGTATCGGTATATTTTTAGCATCTTTTCTTATACCAGTAATAGGTGCGGTTGTTTCGATTCCAATGAGCATTATAGGAGCATACTTTTATTATACATATGAAAAGAATTAAAATATATATAGCAATTTTTATTTCAATAACGGGGTTAGTAATGGCAAGTGACACAGATAATAGAAAAGCTGTATTTGCAGCTGGTTGTTTTTGGGGAGTTGAATCCACATTTCAACAAATGAATGGAGTTAAATCTACAACAGTAGGATATATTGGTGGAAAAGTTAAAAATCCTTCATATGAACTGGTTTGTACGGGATTAACAGGTCATGCTGAAGCAGTAGAGGTTGTGTATGATCCTAATGAAGTTTCTTTTGAAAAATTGGTAGACACTTTCTTTGAGCTTCACGATCCAACTACATTAAATCGTCAAGGCCCTGATATAGGCACCCAGTATCGTTCAGCTGCATACTTTTCTAGTGAAGATGAAAAACAAATTATTGAAAGTAAAATTAATTCATTGAATGAATCAGGAAAATATAATTCTAAAGTTGTAACAGAAGTAGAAACTATCTCAGATTTTTATGATGCAGAGGAATACCATCAAGACTATTACAAGAAAAGGGGTATAGATGGTTGTGCCATTTGATATTTTTTATGAGCTATAACCATAAAAAAATTGAAAAGAAATGGCAAAGATTTTGGTCTGAAAATCAAACCTTTATTACTGAAGACACATCTACAAATAAACCTAAATATTATGTTTTAGATATGTTTCCTTATCCGTCCGGAGCAGGATTGCATGTAGGTCATGCTTTAGGCTATGTTGCAACAGATATAGTAGCGCGTTATAAGCGCATGAAAGGTTTTAATGTACTTCATCCTATAGGTTGGGATGCGTTTGGCCTTCCAGCAGAGCAATATGCTATTAAAACAGGTACTCATCCAAAAGAAACAACTCAGCAAAATGTCTTAAATTTCAAAAAACAGATAAATAGCTTAGGTTTTTCCTACGATTGGTCTAGAGAAATAAATACAACTGACCCTAACTATTATAAGTGGACTCAATGGATTTTTATGCAACTTTACAATAAAGGCTTAGCTTATGAGCAGGAAGTAGCTGTCAATTGGTGTCCTGAGCTAAAAGCAGTCCTTGCAAACGAAGAAGTTGTTAACGGAAAATCAGATATTGGCGGACATCCCGTAGTAAGATTACCAATGAGACAATGGATTTTAAAGATTACTGACTATGCAGAGTCATTACTTGATGGATTAGATGATTTAGATTGGCCAGAAAATATTAAAGAACTTCAAAAAAATTGGATTGGTAAATCAGAGGGAGTAGAGCTGGGGTTTGATATTGATGGACATAATGATACTATCAATGTATACACTACAAGACCTGACACTCTTTTCGGAGCATCTTATATGGTTTTAGCTCCAGAACATACCTTAATTCATTCAATTGTCACTGATGAGCGAAGATCAAAAGTGGAAGCTTATATTGAGGAAACAAAAAAGAAATCAGATTTTGATAGAACAGAAGTTAATAAGGATAAAACGGGTGTTTTTACTGGAAGCTATGCAATAAATCCTTTTAGCAAAGAAAAAATTGAAATATGGATAGCTGACTATGTACTGATTAGTTATGGAACCGGTGCTATTATGGCTGTTCCTGGTCATGACGAAAGAGATTGGGAGTTTGCATCAAAATATAATCTTCCTATAGTAGAAGTTGTTGAGGGAGGCGATGTATCAAAAGCTGCATACACTGCAAAAGGAAATGCCAAAATTATAAACTCTTCAAACGATAAAACATTATCCATGGATGGTTTAAGCGTAGATCAAGCAATTAAGGAAGCAATTTTATTTATTGAAAAAAATTCAATCGGAAAAGCCACTGTTAATTACAAATTAAGAGATTGGTTATTTTCAAGACAAAGATATTGGGGAGAGCCATTTCCATTAATTCATAAAGACAATTCAGTAGAGTTAATTCAGGAAAAAGATTTGCCTGTAATGCTTCCTGAAGTTGAAAATTATAAACCATCAGATGATGGTAAGTCTCCATTATCATTAGTTAAAAATTGGGTTGAAGTAAAAGATGAAAGTGATAATATTATTGGACTTAGAGAAACAAATACTATGCCTCAATGGGCTGGATCTTGTTGGTATTTTTTAAGATTTACAGATCCAAATAACACAAATGAAGCATGGTCAAAAGAAAGGGAAAACTATTGGATGCCAGTAGATTTATATATTGGCGGACAAGAACATGCAGTACTGCATTTATTGTACTCAAGATTTTGGCATCATGTTTTATTTGATTTAGGCCTAGTATCGACCAAAGAACCATTTAAAAAACTATATAATCAAGGAATGATTTTGGGAGATGATGGCACAAAAATGAGCAAATCTCGAGGAAATGTAATAAATCCAGAAGAGATTATGGATGAATACGGTTCAGATTCTATGAGGCTTTATGAGATGTTTATGGGGCCCTTAAACAAATCAAAACCTTGGAGCACTAAAGGCTTACAAGGATGTTATAGATTTGTAAATAAATTATGGTCAATTATAGTTGATGAAAATGGTAATTTGTCCTCGAAGATTGTTGATAGTGATGAAGAGGATAAAGACACATTATTTGTACACCATCAAACAATTAAAAAATTAGGCGAAGATATCGAAAACCTACATTTTAATACCGCTGTATCTCAACTCATGATTTATTGTAATCATTTGCAGAAATGTAGTACAGTTTCTAAAAAGCTTATTGAGGAGCTGGTTATTATATTAAGCCCATTTGTTCCTCATCTTTCTGAAGAGTTTTGGAGTTTGCTAGGTCATTCTGAAACCATTACATATCAGCCATGGCCACAGTTCGATGAGAGTTTGATACAATTAGATGAAGTTACTATTGCTGTTCAGGTAAATGGCAAGCTTAGAGCTAATATTAATATAGCTAAAGATTCAGATGAAAAAGATGTTATTTCTGAAGCAATGTCGTTAGAAAATGTCGAAAAATTCACATCTGAAGGAAATGTTGTAAAAACAATTTATGTACCAAACAGACTTTTAAATTTTGTCGTCAAGTAGATCTGTACCTTTTGACATAACCCAAACTGTTCCAATTAAGCTTAAAACAGCTACCTTTTGATAGGTTGCATGAAAAGTTAGTGATTGAATTGATTTCCAGGGTTCAGGACCAATTTCAAGAAATATTATATATCCAAGAATGATTAAGGAACATAAAAAGAGGGTGTAAGTGACGTTTTTAAGACCTTTAGAGTAAAATAAGTAAGAATATATACCTAAAGTTACAAAAGCACCGTTAAATACTGAATTTGCAAAGAAAATATGCAAAGCGTATAACGAAGGAACATCTGCAGGTGTTAATATGACTCCTAAAAGACTTATAGAGCCGAAAATTGCAGAACATTTGGCTAATAAGCTAATTTTAGGGAATTGACTAGAAAAGTAATTAGCTGCTTTTACAAGATATATTAAAACTGCAATTAATTGAACCATCATACCTATTGAGAACAAAACAATAGATATAGTATTATCATCACCAGAATGACTTGTAGTACGGCCAAGATCACTTATAAAATTTCTAAAAAAATTATAATAGGGTGTAGTTTTGTCGACATAATTACCACCACCATAGAAAAAACCTGCCAGGGTTAATAATCCAAGGTAGGTAAGTAGCATTAATCTTGTTGTTTTTCCTAATGTATTATTCATATGTCACTAATTATACATAATATATATTATGCGTAAATTAATTATTATCTAAAATTTCTTTTATAGAAAGAGCAATCTCTTTAGCCATTCTAACAGGAACTGCATTACCTATCTGTCTATGCATTGAACCAATTGATCCATAAAAAATGAAATCATCAGGAAAGGTTTGAATTGCAGCACATTCCCTAACACTTAATCTCCTTTTTTTATTAGGATGTATTTCAGGACCTGTTGCAGTTAATGTATCGCTAGGTCTTTTCCAATTGCTTATTCTTAATGATTGTTCAAATACTATTTCTTTTTCAACAAATTCAGTTACTTGCTTATCATATTTATCATCAAATTTAAGTATTTTTTTTAATTCCCACCAATCACTAGGTCTCGGAATACTTCCTGAATTATTATCCTTCCTAAACCAATGACCTGCAGTGTGCTTGTATCCAAAATGCTCATCTATTTTTTTTGTACTCCAATTACTTTTATTTCTCCAATATTTTAAATAATCACATATATCATGTTGGTTAACTTTGTGTTTTCTACCCCAAAACTTGTCGCTTACGTTTGTTCTAGCAACATGATTATGGATTTTTTTTCCCTTAAAATTGAAGCTTTTATCTCTAGTTCTGACATTTGATAAATGCCCAATAGCCTCTTCAACAGTTACATATTTTTTTTTGGTGAATAAATTTTGAGCATCTCCATATAAAATGTCAGGATATTGATTTTTTACACCTATTCGATTTCCAATTATTACCACCCTTTCTCTGTGCTGCGGCACTCCATAATCACTTGATTTCAAAAGCTTAAATTCTACATCATATCCAAGCTTTTTAAAATCATCTAGTATCATCCTTATTACCTGTCCATTGTGTAGCGATAAAATACCTTTTACATTTTCAGCAACAAAGATCTTAGGTTGTTTATCCTTTATAATTCTTAACATTTCTAAATAAAGAAAATTTCTTTCATCTTTTTTGTTCCTTTTTTTGTTTGCAATAGAAAAGCCTTGGCATGGCCATCCTCCAAGAACAACATCTATTTTATCAGGAATTTGAGAACTAGGAATATTTTTTATATCTCCTAAAACTATATGGTTACCAATATTATTTTTATAGGTTTCGACACAATCTTTTTCAAAATCATTTGCCCATACAATATCAAAACCAGCTTGGATAAAGCCTAAATCTAATCCTCCGCATCCAGAAAATAGTCCTATTGCCCTATATTTTTTTTTACTCATTTGTAACTCTTGTATATACTCCATCTTCATTAATCTTATAATAACGAAAAGTACGCACACCTTTCCAAGTTTCATTATTGTTATCTTTTCTTTCTTGAAGAGTTGTCTTTAATATTCTTGCACTGCCCCCTTCTAAACTTACTTGATAGTTCCCTGATTTATCTTTTGTTCTGCATACAGATATATTTTCTAAAAATGGATGTTTTAAAGAGGGGTCGATATATAAATTTCCATGCTTTATAAGATTTCTATCAGATTTTATTGATTTAAATTGTTTGCTAAGATTTCCTGCAGGTTGAATATCGGTTTTATTTTTTACTTTTGAATAAACTTTGTAATTAGAAATTATATTATTATCAAATTTTTTATCTACTACGACTTTATGTGGAACACATGTTAGAGATTTATGAACAAATTTATATTCCTGATCTTGCATAGTTTTCCAATCATCAAAATAATTAAGTGTAAAGAAATATGTAAGCACCGGCTTTTCATCATAGTAGGGCTTTAATGTCGGAATAAATGGAATATTAATTAAATATTCTCGCCCATTATGGATAACTTTTTCCTTTCCAAATCCGTTTGAATTCTTAAATGTTATCTGATCTTTACCAAAATGTATGGCTTTATCATCTCCTGGATTTGTTTTAGGTGCCATGTTTATAGTTTTAGCGTCAACATTTAACACAATATCATCTAATACAACCGCTAAATCACTGCTTAATGGAGATGGATAAATATCTTCAATATTTAATTTTCTATAAACATAAAAGCGAATAAGTCTTTCTATTGAGACTTTTGCTATATTGTTTGTTTTCCATAAATCTTTAAGCTCATCTTTATTTTCTATCAAGTAATTTTCTATTTTATGAAGATCAGTTTCAAACTCATCTGATGTGAAGATCTCCCAAAGTAGGTCCGTATACTTTTCTTCAAGCTCATTTATTTTATAATACTTTTTAGAAAAATTATTCATCGTAAAAAATTATTCCATTTAACAAAAATTATACAATATTTCATAAAGTAAATCTAATAAAATGTCTCTTACCAAAATAAAATATTATTTTTTTCAAAGAGCAGCTTTATTTCTCTGTTCTTTACGTAATTCTAAAATATCGTCAAAGTATTCATTGTGTTCTTTATCATGACTATCTTTACAATTCAAGGTTGGTTTTAGATGTTCTACAAGATATTTTTCTAAATCTTCTGCACTATCAAAATTTTTATTATTATTAATTGTAATAAATCTACATTCACAATTATGTTTGATAAAGTCAGTTATTATTTTTCGTTCTTTCTCACAATGATCTATTTTATCCGAATCATTTAAAAATGGATTTAATTGATTTTCTTCCATTAATACAGCACTAATCGATCTTCTAAATGTTGAATTTGGAGTGCCAGAATCTTGTCTATGTTTAGTGAATCTACTTTTAATGGTAGAGTTCGTACCCTTTTTTCCTCCTAAACCAACATAAATTATGCGATTAGATAAAATATTTTTTTCAAAACTCAACTTTGGATGCATTTTAATCCCATCTAAAATTCTTATGATATAACATCCCTTTTTTTTAGGTATTTTTTTTATATCATTTATTTTTAAAAAATCACTATAAAATTTCAATTTTTGACTAGCTGATAATATTTTAAAACTCATCGTCATTATATTTGTTAACACCAGAAATTTCATCAGCTATATCTCCAAAAAGTGCCCACGAAATAAAAAAACATAACCATACTGCAATAACAGTGAACCAAAAACCTTCAATTTGAGCTATAGGGCGTAAATCAGGTAAAAGGTATATTGCAGCCAGGAATAATAGAAATAATGTGTTAAAACAGCCCATTTCATTAAAATTAAGCAATATTTCTTACAGTATATCCAATAAAATGTCTCATATCGATTTGTACCAATAAAAAATCTGAATCATATAAAGAAAAACAATGATTACATCCTATTCAGCATTATTTTAATTTTTGTACCTGTTGTAGGAATAACGAAAGGAGTAAAACAAACTACAACAGGTACTTATCCATGGATATGGTTGACGACAAATATAATATTAAATATCTTTTTTAAGTTCTGCTAATTCAGGTAATGAAACTACCTCGTCATTAGCTATTTTATTGATATCATCTTTAAATATTTTTGAAATTTGAACAACCCCATCATTTAAAAGCTGATTATCCTCATTTATTATTTTTTGAAACATTTTTTTTCTTTTCTCGATTCTGTCTTTATGTCTACAAAAGTTAACCACTAGTTGTTGTACTGCATTTTTATACATATCACTATGTAAATACTCAAATAGTTTATCTGGTATATCAGATGTTTGTAATTGACCAATTTGAACCTGAATAAATGATTTTTTTATGTGCTCTCTTATTAAAGCTATATGAGATAAAAAAACGTTTTTATCTAGTTTATAAACTGGAATTCCTCTATCGTCAAAGGAATTCATTCCTTGATGTTCTTTTGGAAAATTTTTAGAAATTAAAACACCTATAGGTATTTCTCTTTCTTCCATATCTTTTTGAAACTTAGGAATCCAACTTGTTGAATATGATTTAGTATTTTTTGATTCAATATAAATTTGTCCAACTACATTACCATTATCGTCATTTACGTTTTGAATCCAATCTCCTCCATTCTCTCCTTTATTAATTTCTATAAATGTATCTTCTTTAAAGAAATTTGAAAGTTCATCTACAACATAATTTTCTCCAGCTTCACCAAGAATTTGTCCAGAATTACTATTTACCATTGATTCCATTAGTTTCTCCATCTTTTTTTTATCTTGTCTCGCTTTTTCAAGATACTCATGCTCTAAAAGTGCATACTTGGTATTATAACTTTGTTTCATTTCTGATTCTATTCTTTTCAAATCGTTTTCCATATTATCTTGTAATTTTGTATTTTTTAGTTGAAGTAATTCTATTTCTTCTGATTTTTTACTCAACTTTTCTTTGTTATCAATCTCTAATTGTTTCGAAAGTTCATTTTTCATATTCTCTCTTTCGAGATTAAACTTTTCTTGTTGTTTATTTTCAAATTCTTTCATTTTAATATTATTTTCAATTTCAAGTTCAGCTTTATGCTCTTCTAAAGCTTTTGACATTGAAAGCTCTTGAATTTTATCTAAAGCTATTTCTTTATCGCAATGTGGGCATAGTATATTATTTGACATTTATTTTCTCCATTTGTTCTTGTCTTCTTTTTGCATTGAGTTCAATTACTTCTGCTTTTAATTCTAAATTTTTTTCTCTTAATTCAGTAAGTAGATCTATATATTTAGATTGATTGTCTAGAAGTAGTTCTAATTTTTTTTCTAAAATATTATTTTTCTTTTCCATTCTTTCTTGTGCTTTATTTAAAACTTTATTAAAAGAATCTTGAATATTTTTTTCTGACTCTAACAATGAATGAGTGAAAATATCTCTTTCTCTGTTTTCTCTAATCATATTGAGTTTTCTTTCTCTAGTGTAAGGTTTACCTTCTGCTGGGATAATATGTTTTACAATCCTATCCCTATTTTCTAAATCCTTAAAATGTTTTTGAAATTTATTTATAAATCTATTTAATGATATTCCGACTTTATCAGCAATATCCTCAAAATCTTCTACAGTATAGTGATATTTTCTACTATTAGACGGATTAAGAAAATTATCAAAACTTTTAATATTTTCTTGAACTCTTTGAAGTCTTCTTCCGGAAATAACTTTAAATCTTTCAGATTTAAAGTCACTCTTAGTAAATCTTTCTTTAGATACAAATTTAATATCTATAAATAATTCTAAATCCGTCTCATCATTACTGCATTTAAAATCAGCAAAATTAGGACTGTCTAATTCCCATTCCTCGCTTAAGTAAGAGATATTTCGAGAATGCGGTTTAACATTATTATTTCCAAAAATATATTCTAGAGATTTTTGGAGGCTTTTTTCAGTTATTTCTAAAGCATGATAATCAAAATATTCACTTGACTCAGATTCATCTCTTGCAATTACTATAAGCAATGTATTTTGTGAAATTGGATTTAAATAGACATGCGGATTTGTAGTTTGATTTAGATCTATTCTTAGAATTTGTTTGAAAAAGAATAAAAATTTACTTGCTTCCGGTGACGTTTTTGGTAAAAACATTTTATGAACGTGAAATCCCTCCGTAAAAGGAACTTTAATATGAGGATTATTGAAAAATTTATACAATGAATTAAAATCATTTTTTGAAACATCAATTCTAAGATTAGGGTTATTTCTATGAAATATATCATCTGTTTCATTTTTAGATCTTATATCTCCAAAAAAGAAGGCTTTGTTTTCACCGTTCTTTTCAATTGCTTCCAATATTTTTTCTCGTGCTTGAGACTTTTTTACATCCATCTTTGATTCTTTACTAGTCATTTAACCTTCCCTCTTCGTGTAATTCATCTACATCAAAAATTTTTTCATTATTATATCTATATATCAAATCAGCTACAATTTTTGTTAGTGTTCTTAATTCGCTGTTATCTTTCATGTCTGCTAATAGTTTTAGTGAAGATAATTTATATTGTAGTCCGAACATTATAACTCTTAACGTAACTTTCTCTCCATTTATATTTTCATTTTCAATACCTCTTCTGATCATATGATCTCCTTTTGGTTAAATTTAAGTTGTACTATTTTACAATAATAACATGTTGAACATTAATAATAGTTTACGATTTTTCCAAATAAAAAATAAAATTTCTTAATCATTGGTCTAAAAAATTAGGAAAATAAGGTATTATTTAATTTTTTCTTTTGAAAGGCATAATGTTACTATATTATAAACAAAATTCATTTAATTTCAAAACATAATAGTAATCTTTATGCTTTATAACATATGCTATTTCGAAATAATGGAACAATTTTTTTTAAATAATGTAAAGTACAATGAGAAAGAATTTTGAGGATATCTCAAAAGGAGCTTTTATGCTAACAAATCTATATATCTTTCTTGCCTTCTACTCTTCTGATTTAAATGATAATCAACGTATTGATAGTGATGGTATGATTGAACGAACCTATTACTTTGAACAATACCGCAAAGAAGATCAAACTTCCTTTTCTGAAGCCTTTAGAGCTGCACGAAAAGAATTAGGACCAGGTAAAATCTTTATGTGGAATAATCGATACTTCACTACCAATTTTTATTATGAAACTGTAATTGTCATTGCAGATGAGGTGGTAGATGTCAATAAAGAGAATAAAACTTATGCTTCCGAAGAGACATTGGGAGATGTTGTAGCAGTAAGATCGTATAAAGACAGTGATAAATACGAGATTAACTATACGTTTTTAAATAAAATCGCTAAGTAATACTACAGTAGCTTTTTGATTTGAGTAGCTGCATCTATTATAGCAGACTCTGAAGATCGAAACTTCCACTCAAGGATGTCTTTCGCATTTTTAGCATGATAAATTCGAAGAATATCGATGTCGTTTAAAAAGTGTTTAACCTGCTTATCAAATATGGAGAATATTCGGGCTAAAAATGATGGTAGTTTCATTTTTGGCGCTTTAAAACCATTATCATTAAGCACTTTAGCGATTTCAGGGAAAAACATATGATTATTGGATGCAATAAATCGTTTACCAGGTGCTTTATCATTAATCATTGCTTCAAAGTGCATATCAGCAACATCTTTAATATGAACAATATTGATACAAATATTTAAGGTAAATGGTAGTGAGCCATCAATTAAACGTTTTACAACAAGATTAGAAGCACCAATATCATCAGATAATGATCTTCCAAGAACCATAGAAGGGTTAATAGCTACAGCTTCCATGTCAGTCTTCCCTTCATGTTCTTTCATAAAGTCCCATAAATATTGCTCAGCTTTAGTTTTACTGGTCTGATATGGCGCAACATGCATAGTTAAATCCGTCCAATCAGTATCATCATACTCATTTTTATGATTTGACCCCCCTACCGATGCAACTGAGGAAGTCATTACAAAACGTTTGATATTGTTCTTTAACGCAGCATTAAGGCATCGTTTTGTGCCATTTACAGCTGGTTTTACTACAATATCATAATCATCTGAATTGGCAGTTGGTATAGGTGATGCAATATGTTGCACATAATCACACCCAGCAACTGCTTCATACCACCCATCATCTTTTAACAGATCTAATTCACAGAATTCAAGCATTCCTGCTGTCGATACTTCTTTTTCAACAGCATCAATTACTTCTTGCTTACGATCAAATGAACGAAGGGACGTACGTACTTTATAGCCTTCTTGAATGAGCTTTGAAATTAAATGTAGTGAGATAAATCCAGATCCACCACTTACAAAAACTTTTTCCACCTTAAGTATTATTCAGGTTTTGGATACCAAATCATTATCATTTGATAACCAATAATAAATAAATGAATTGCACATACTAAGCCTTGACTCCAAATATCTAACCATAAATGAGTTTGCATAAATAGCAATCCAACGATAATACAAAAAATAGAAGTAAACGCTTTAGCAATCGGTCTAACTGTATCCCCATTATTTATTGCAACTCTTAAAGATTGAGCTAAATCAAATGATTTAATAGTTAATAAAGCCCAAACTAAAAGATATGCTGATACTGCTATTGTTTCTTCCATTATTAAAAATAGAAAAGAATTAAATAATTAGAAACTCAAAAATAATTATAATTAATAAAGATCTAATCCCTTGGAAACTAATCCTTTAAAGTTTATTAGTTTTTTAAGATAAAATGTTATTTTTTGAGCAAATTCTTGATCATCTTTACTTAATTCTAAAATTTCTAATGACAACAACCAGTCGTTAGGATAATTAGTTTGTAAGTTTTTAAAAATTTCATGCAATCTTTTTGAATCAATATTTTCACCTTCTCTCATGCTTTTTACTTCTTTATAATGACTATGAAGATTTAACTGCTCTTTTGAATAACTAATTGCTGCAGGTTTTTCAGATGATAATTCTCCACCATCCTCAAATGACTGATAAGAGGCTGGACCAGCAAAACATGAAGTGATAGTTTCACCAACTGCCATATCGTATATACCCCATTCTGGTTCGAATAAAGTCTTTTTATCTAGCTTAACTTTACATTCATCAAAAGTTAAAAGAAGAAGCTTTCCACTAACTGAGCGGGTCATTGATATTAGCTTGCCATTAACATGTAATCCGCTATCAAAATTAATTTCAATTTTTTGATTAACTATAATGCCTATTTTTTCTAATTCCTCATCTGAACAATCCTCTAAAGACTTTTCTAATCCTACTATAGATCCAACAGGACTACCAAAGCCATCTTGATGGTATGATTTATCATGACCGTTTAATTCTATATTATCGCAGGACAAGGATGACGGACCTGATGATTGAAGATAAATAGGTTGATTATTTTCGTGTAAAACCTTGGCAAATATTCCTGATATTTGTAATCCTGAACTTAATTGAACTGTACCTAATTTTTCAGATTCAATAAGTTTATTTATACCACTTAATCCCCCTGTTCTAAATGCCATTGTGCTTGCAAACTCTTCGAGAACATCATTTAATTGTTTAAATGATTCAGTTACAAAAAGTTGCGGTTGTGCTGTTGTAATATCAAAATTCACTTCTGAAGCTTTTAAGCTGTAAGGTATTTTTGAAATATCTGGTTCTAAACATTCTTGAGACTCTGAAATTGAAGATAAAAGCCCAGCTCCATAAATCTTAGGATTTTCTAGAGATCCAATTAATCCATATTCAACAGTCCACCAATGCAAATTTCTTACTTTAGCCATTTCAGAAAGTTGGCCTATATTTTTTTGTAAATGCTCAACTTTTTCTGTAGCTGAATCAATTTCTTTTTTTGAAGAATTAGGGTTTTCTTTAAGAACTGATAAATGTCTAATTGCTTTAAATAATTGGTCATCAATAGGTTTGGAGATAGCTTTAGCGCCAATTTCACCAAAGACTTTTAAATAATTTGAATATTCTTTTTTGGCTATGATTGGTGCATGTCCAGCCGACTCATGAATAATATCTGGTGCTGGTGTATATTTTATGTGTTCAATTGTTCTTATATCAGCTGAAATAACTAAAACATTATTTGCTTGAAATTCCATGAATACTGCTGGTGGAATAAATCCATCTACTGCTACAGCTGCCCAACCAATATCTTTGAGAATTCGGTTCATACCTTCCATTTGTGGAATTTCATCAGTAGTTATTCCAGATTTTGCTAAACCTGGTAAGAAGCTTTCATGAGCAACATGTTGTAAATAATCAATATTTGCCTTCATTACATATCTCCAAACAGCCTGATCTAGAGCAGTATATTCAGCGTATGGTTGTTTGACTATGTACTTTTGTAAATGCTTAGGAAGTTTTCTTGTAATTGAATTTAGTTCTATAGTGAATTCACCCATGATTTAGGCTTAGAATATACAAAATACTTGGAAACCTAATTATAATTTAAAAGTATATAAGGTATGAAAGCGACATTAAGAGGCATAACAAATGGAGTTAAAAAAAATGTATAATAATGTTGAAAAATTCGTATTAGCAGGTGTACTTTTGTGTATCGGTTCCTTGTTTTTTCTAATGGATCAATCCAAAGAAGTTGAACTATCCGATAATATCTCAGAAAGCTTTAGCAATGAAGGCACTGTGGATGTAGAAATTACCTCATTAGTTAATAACGCAAATATGGGTAATTCAGTCAATGAAGAAGCCATGACTACAGAAGCAGTGCCAACATTAAGTGAAAATGTTGAACCACTTAGTGAAATTGAAACTACCTCTGTTCCTTCTTTTAATGATGCTTTTTTAGCAGCTAGAACCGAGCTAGGTCCTGGCAATACCTTTGAATGGAATGGAAATCTTTATTCTACCAATTATGCTGATGAAGTATTTGATGTCTTACACAGCGAAGTTGCAGTAGAAGATATTTTAATTGATGAGACTGAACCACAACTCAGTCAAGTTGACGAAGACGAAAGTCTTGCTTACAGTAACTCAAAATAGTTTTCTCACTTACCTCGAGTATATAAAAAGGCGCCAAGTCGAAGGCGCCTTTTTAGATTATGAAACTTTAGGAACTGGCATATCACTGCCAAAGATTTTCTTCAAATCTGAAAATCCACCAATGGGTATACCATCAACAAAAATTTGAGGAACAAAAAAGTCCTCTATACCAATTTCTTTTAATTTACGTTTTGAAATATTGTATTCTTCTACATCTACTTCAAAATAAGCTATACCTTTTTCATTAAGTAATTGCTTTGCACCTTTACAATAGCCACACCATGTAGCTGTGAAAATGGTAACAGCAGCATCATCAAAATCTGCTTCATTGATAGTTTCTTTAGTAAATGACGGATTATCATTATAGCTAATGATAGCTCTTCGAATATCTTGTTCAACAATTTTTTCTTGAACAAATACCGTGAAAACTATAAGAATTATAACTGCAATTATATTTTTAATCATTTTTCCCCCAAAAAATAAACGCAAATATAATGATTAATTTATTCTTCAGTTAGAAAAATTAAAGAAATCAACATTAATGATAGAGGATAGAGAACATTTTTAGATAGAAATGGATCTCCCCATGGAACATAATGCATGTAAGCAGCACCGACCATAACAATGGCAATCATTGCTGCTCCAAGTTTGGTAAGCATCTCTGATTTCAAACCAATTATCATAAATAATCCTCCTAAAACTTCAAAAATTACCACTAAATAAACTAAAAATAATGGCAAAGCTTTGGTTAGCCCTTCTCCGTCAATTACAGGCCATTTATTTAGTCCGGCTTTTAAGAAAATTACAGCAAGAAGAATGCGCATTAATAATAATACGATACCTCTTAAATGGCTAAAATCAAATCTGTTCATGGTATGCTCCCTATAAGCTTAAATGTGTACCATCACAATATGGGGCATTTTTAGATTGCTTACAACCACAAAGTGCTACTTTTTTAGAAATATCTGATTTAAATACAATTGGCTGGTGTTCAGTTTTTGCATGACTTCCATCACAGAATGGTTGACCTTCTGATTCATTACATTGACACCAGGCATAGTTCTTATCTTTTTTAATATTTAATACATGTGGTTCTTTTTTTATCATGTTAATATCCTTTTTATTAATTGTTTAAGTGACTTCCATTACAGTATGGGGCGATGTCTGATTCTTTGCATCCGCACAAGCTTACTTCAACGTTCTCTTTAGCTTTAAATACTACCGGTTCACTTTTCTGTTCTGCTACACTTTTAACATGACTTCCGTCACAAAATGGCTGATTTAATGATTCAGAACACTTACACCAGGCATAGTTTTTACCTTTTTCAAGGTGTACTGTATATGGTTGTTTCTTCATTGCATTTTACCTTTCAAAAATTTATATGAAAAATTATTAAGTAATATTAAATTAAACAAGTAGGCACTATTATTTAATATAGTAACAAAAAAAGGACTATTATATGAAACAACAATGTTTTGAAGACATATGTGGATGTACAGTTGAGTCATGCCCTATCACCTATTCTATGAGAATGATAGGTGGAAAATGGAGACCTATTATAATTATGCGAATAGCACAAAATATTAATCGATTTGGAATATTACATCGCGGAATTGATGGGATTAGTAAGAATATGCTAACTAGAGAATTAAGAGATCTTGAAAAAAATAAGATTATATCTAGAAAAATTTACGCTGAGATACCTCCAAGAGTTGAATACTCTTTAACTAAAAAAGGTAAATCACTTGTTCCGGTTTTTGATATGATGAATGATTGGGCGCTCGACTACATTAAGTAGATCTCTTATCAATATCTAATAAAAGATTAATTTAAGAATTATTCTTCGTTTTCTGCTTCTAAAGTTTCAATTACAGGAGAAACATCAACTGGAACATTTTCCATATCCATTAAATCCTGAGGTTGCCCTTGAAGTTTTTGAAGATTTCTTACAGAAGGTTTCAATCGAGCATTATATGAAGAAACAGACGAATTATATGCTTTGCCTAATGCTAAAATTTTGCTTCCAACAGCTTGGTATTTATCTTCATATATTTTTAGACGATCCGTCAAATCTTTTGCAATTTGAATAGCCTGATTAGCATTAGTACTTAATTGAAATTGTCTCCAAGCTTCTGATACTAAACTTAATAAAGGAAGTAAAGACAAAGGAGATACTACAAATACCTTTTTATCTGCACCGTCAAGGAAGAGTTTACCATCATGTTTTAATGCCATTTGATATGCAGGTTCACTTCCAATAAACATCACTACAAATTCAATAGGTCCATCGAATTGTTTATGATATTCTTTTTTGGATAAATTTCTCATAAGAGTTCTACAATTATTTGCGTGTTTTTCTTCTAAGGCTTTACGTTGTGATTTATCTGATGTATCCATTGCTTGATCAAATGCTTCTAATGAAAGCTTTGAATCAATTGGTATTTTTCCTCCTCCAGGTAAATTAATAACCATATCAGGGATACTTCTATCTCCTGAAGAGGTTTGCTCGATGAAGTCAATATATTTAATCATACCAGCTTTTTCAACTAAGTTCCTTAAGATTGTTTCACCTAAATCTCCTGTGTCAGAGCTTGAAGTAAGCGCCCTGCTTAGACTTTCTGTTGTACCAATTAAATCTCTTAATTTCTCGTCAAGTTTTCCCTTATCTTCTACACGATCTTTTTCTACTTCAGAAATGTTTTTTTGCAAATCTTCTAATGATTTTTTTACTGGTGTTAAGGTTAGGTCTAAGTCCTTTTTATATCCATCCCAATCTTTCTTTTGAAGCTCAGCGTTCTGTTTTAAAACCTCATCTAGAGCTTTTTTTGCAGCATCTACTGCAATATTACTTGCTCGCTCATTCAACAAATCTTCTTTATCGTTTGAAGATGAAGGCATTTTCTTTGATATTCCGTAAACAGTATATCCAATTAATCCCAAAGCAACAGAAAAAACAATAATGAATAGTGTAATAAAAAAGGTTTCCATAATAACAATTTAAACTTTATTTATCTTCAAAAAGAAGATTTTTCGGTTTTCTTACCTTTGTTTTATGTTGGTATTTGTCTTCGGAGGATCTATAGCCTGTGGGAAGCAGAACTACTGAAGTAAGATTCTGCGAATTTAAGTCTAAAACTTCATCTACTTCATCAGACTTAAAACCTTCCATCGGACATGAATCAATACGCATATCTGCACATCCAACCATCAATTGACCTAAAGCTATATAGCATTGTTTTTTTAGCCATTCTAATTGTTTAGCTTCATTCATATTAAGAATGCTTTTTTTGGCACCTGAAGCATAACTATCAGTACTTTCTTTACTGTAGTTTTGATCATTAGCTCTAATACGATGAAACTCTACTATCATTTGATCTATATCATGCTCAAAAACACTTCTGTAGCTACAAAAAATGAATAAGTGCGAACAATCAACAATCTGACTTTGATTATAAGCTGTGGGAAGTAATCTTTGTTTTAATTTTTTGTCTGTTATGACTAGCACTTTATAGAATTGAAAACCCCACGAAGATGGAGAAAGTTTAGTGATTTCTTTTAATTTGTCTATTTCATTATCTGAAATAGTTTTTGAAGTATCAAATTTTGTAGTTGCATACCTCCAATTTAAACTATCAATCAAACTCATTATTGTGCTCCTATTTGAGGATATTTAATTGCAATAACAACAATTGTAGTAATTATCATAATGATAAGTAAAGTTAAAATAACGGCCTTTAAAATCGTTGCTTCTGATAAGTCTTCTAACTTCATGGTCTATTCTTGAACAAAATCCTTTAACCAATTTTCATAATCTTTATCAACATTTGATGTTTGAATAGTTGATATTTCTGGTATTTCATAATTATGAAGCTCTTTTATGGTTTTGTAAACTTTTTCTTCCAATTTTTTACTAGTTTTTACTAGTAAAATAACTTCTCTAGACTCTGTAATTCTTCCATCCATTACATACTTAGAGCGCATTCGAGGAATCATATTTACACAAGCTGCTAGCTTATTATTAAGCAATTCATTGGCAATTT
Source organism: uncultured Fidelibacterota bacterium (assembly GCA_902624275.1). GTDB lineage: Bacteria > Fidelibacterota > Marinisomatia > Marinisomatales > Marinisomataceae > Marinisoma. Next base: position 29,579 of record CACNWW010000004.1, on the reverse strand, counting down.
TTTTCATTGCTTTATGACTATCTGTAGTGGTTTTAATGATGATCATTACTGACTATCCACCCAACTGTAAACAATATCTTCTAAAATATCCATTGTAACACTTCCATTTTTTAAAACTACGTCATGAAAACCTTGTAAGGAAAATTTATTACCAAGTTCTTTTTCAGCGTATGCACGAAGTTCTTGAACTTTAATCATACCAATTTTGTATGATACTGCTTGTCCAGGCCATACAATATGTCTTTCAACCATTCCTATGCAATCACCTTCCGGATTAGCGGTATTATTCATGTAATAATCGATACCTTCTTCTCTAGTCCATTTGTAATGATGAACACCAGTATCTACAACTAATCTACAAGCTCTCCAAAGTTCTCCAGAAAGTCTTCCAAAATCTGAATATGGATCTTTATATAAGCCTATCTCCTTAGGTAGCGTTTCAGAGTACAGCGCCCACCCTTCAGCAAATACACTATATCCACCATATTTTCTGAAACTTGGCATATCTTCAACTTCTAATTGAATAGAAATTTGCATATGGTGACCAGGAATTGCCTCATGGTAAGCTAAATTTTCTAGCTTATAAATTGGCATATCTCGCATTCTGTATAAGTTAGCATAATATGTACCCGGTCTACTTCCATCTGCTTGACCACGCTGATAAAATGCAATACCCGCAGAGGCCTCTCTATACGCCTCTACAGCCTTAACTTGAAGCGGTATAGATGGTAGTCCATAAAATAACTCTTCAATACGATTTGATAGCGTATCTACGACAACCTGAACCTGATCTAAATACATCTGTCTACCTTTTGGCCCTTCAGGATAGTAAAACTGATCGTCTTCTCTCATAAAATTAAAAAATTCTTGTAAAGTACCTTCAAAATTAACTTTTTCCATTATTTCGTATATTTCACCATGAATACGCTCAACCTCTATTAATCCAATTGCATGTATTTCTTCAGCTGTTAACCCTAAGGTTGTATACCCATCCAGAGTATGTTGATAATACTCTGCTCCGTCTTCATACTTCCAAACCCCATGATTATTATCTGCTAGTTTTTGTTGTTCTTTAAGGAAGTCAATAAGTTTTCTATAAGAATAATTGACAATTGTTACCAAAACAGCTTCCATTTCACTTTGATATCTTAGCTTCATAGCGTCAGACATCTCTAATGCATTAAGTTTTTTCATAAAATCTTCATGAATAACATTCTGTTTTTTTGTTTCTTCAAAAGGATATCCTGAAATAATATTTTCGGAAGTTTTTATTGCTTGCGGAAATACAAACGCAGGTGCTACTTTTTTAACATCTTGTCTTAGTTTTAATTGAAGAATTAAATCATCCATTAATGGCTCAATATTACGAAGTCTACTTATGTAGTCTTTAACATCTTGCTCTTTATCTATGCGATGATAGTTAATCAAAAATGATGGAATACTTGAATGTTTTCCACCTCGATGAGTAATTAAATAGTTATGAAAAATAAAGTTGTCATTATCTATAGTTCTTTGAAGACGTTTTACCATTAATCTGTAGCTAATTTTTGAACTTTCATCAAGCTTATCAAAATCAATATTCTTTTCTAAATAAGCTAAGTCATCTTTAGCTCTATATGCCCTTTGTCTGGATGCTTGCCATGTAATATCATCCCATTTATCATAATTAGATTTGTAACCTAAAGATGCTTGAAATTCAGGACTCTCAAGAACGGTTTTCTGAAAAACAGACTCAAAAAATTGTCTAGCCTTTTTTACTTCAGCTTCGTCTACTTTTGGAGCACAAGAAAACAGTAAAAATGGTGTTATAATAACTAATAATTTTTTAAACATTAATTCTCCTAATAAATAAAAATTAATTTAATAATAATTCAGCTGATAAGACGGTGTTTTCTACCAACATAGCAATAGTCATTGGACCAACACCTTTAGGCACTGGTGTCAAAGAACTTGCTATTCCCAAAACACTTTCTTGATTGACATCGCCAACGATTTTAGACATACCATCTTTCTCAATTCGATTAATACCCACATCTAGGATACAAACTCCTTCCTTTATATAGGATGCATCAACAAATTCTGGGGAACCAAGTGCAGCAACCAAAACATCAGCTTGTTTAGAGAAATATTTAAGATCTTTAGTACCACTATGACATAAAGTAACTGTTGCATTTCCTAACTCTTTTAAACTTGCCAGAATTGAGATAGGTCTACCAACAATATTACTTCTACCTATTACCACAACATGTTTGCCATTTAAATGAATATTGAAATGTTTTAAAATGAACATCATCCCTTTAGGTGTACAAGGAATAAATCGAGGTTTACCGATTGAAAGAAGACCTGCATTTTCAGGGTGAAAACCATCTACATCTTTTGTTGGTAAAATTGCATTTAATACTTTTTCACTGTCAATATGTTTTGGCAAAGGTAATTGAACTAAAATACCATGAAATTTAACATTAGAGTTAAGCTTCTCAATTAGAGATAATAACTCTTTCTCTGATATATCTTCATTTAGTCTAAAAAGGTCTGTTTTTAGACCTAATGCTTCAAATTTTTTCGTTTTATTTTTAACGTATATTTCAGAAGCAGGATTATTGCCAACTAGCACTGCAGCTAGACCAGGAGTAATACCATGATTTTTTAAGTGAGTTATTCTGCCTTCAAGACTGCTATAAAGAGCTTTACTGGCTTCAATACCAGATAATATTGACGTTTCCATTACAAATTCCCCTTAATCTGTAATTTCTTCAACTCGTTCGATTAATGATTTTACCTTAGACTCGACTTCTCCTTTAAATGAGTATTCTCCTCGACGAGCACTAAATAATTCATCAGAAATATTCATAGCAGCCAAAATTGCTATTTTTGATGCATTCATTGAAGATGGAACTGATCGTTGAACTTCATTCATTTTTTTATCTACATAAGCTGCAACTTCTTTAATATAGTCCTCATTTGATGAAGCTTTAATTGGATATTCTTGTCCAAATATTCTAACATTTACTAGTTTTTTATTTGATTCCATATTAACCTCTAATTATCTCTTAATTTAGCATTATATTTCTTTGATATTAAATGTATAACATCAGTAATAATTGAATTTACATCGTTATCTTCAAGTGTTTTTTTAGATGACTGAAAGTTCAATGAAAATAGAACATCTTTGGATAATTTATCTTTTTTTGAGTGATATATATCTACTGGAATAACGCTTATTAATATCGACTGATTAACTGATTTAATTGCTTTTACAACATCACCAACCTGAATATTGCTATCCATTTTAAAATTTAAATCTCTTTGTACGATGGGAAATGTTACAATATCTTCTACCTTGGTACTATAACTACCATAATTTTTAAAAATCTCTGTATCTACATCTAAAACAACAACTTCATTTTTATGAGCAATATCTAACTTATTCAATAATGATTGATTAATTACACCTAAACCACCAATTTCTTGTTTTTTTCCATCAATGATTGAGAAATATGGATCACAGTAATGATGTTTCTTTTGTAAAAAATTAACTTTCAAACCTAGTCTTTTATCTTCAAAGATATTTAAAGCTACTCCTTTTAAAAATGAAAATGAGGCTGGAATAGAATCAAAATGTACATTCTTTGCAAATACATTTCCGTGAACTAAGCATGATAGACTACTTTTCTGTTCAATATCTTCTAATTTATCTGTCTTACCTTCAAAAATATTACCATGTTCATAAATCAACGTATTTGCTGATCCATTACGATAATTAAAATCTAAATTTTTCAACAATCCTGAGTGAAGAGTTGTTCTAAGAGTATTCATTCTTTCTGAGGAAGGATTCATAACACTTACAGCGTCTTTTCCAAATAACTTCACTTCCTCAAAATCTTCAAGTGAATTGTTATAAGATTGATGAAATCCTAAAGATGATAAATGATGCTTTAATGAAGAAATACTAGATTCTTCATCGTTTGCATATTGCATTATAGAAGAATAATTAAAAGAAGACTTTATATTATCATATCCAAAACATCTGAACACTTCTTCAATAAGGTCTGTTTCTACTTTTAAATCGGTTCTGTATGTAGGAATTGAGCAACTCCAGCCAGTTTTTGTTTTTTTAGCATCTATGTGAAGTCCTTTTAGTATAGATTCTATGTCTTTTAAAGGAATTTCTTGTCCAGCATATTTGAGCAGTTTTTCATAGGATAAATCAACAGAAGTGCTATCTAAGCTCATTGAACATTCATCAGTAATCACAGACTCTAAAGTACCACCAGCAACTTCTTGCATTAACTGGACAATCATATTAAATGCCTCTAAAGCAGCATTAGGGTCAGTACCTCTCTCAAACCTTCTAGATGCCTCTGATAACAAATTTAATTTTTTAGACCCTTTTCTGATAACAACTGGGTCAAAATAAGCACTTTCAATCAATACTTCTGTGGTTGAATCAGTAACAGAGCTATCCATCCCTCCTATAATACCAGCTAAAGCAACGGTATTTTTTGTATCCGTAATTACCATATGATCCGTACTTAATTCATATGTTTCTTCATCCAAAGCATCAAATTTTTCACCCTTTTTTGCCCAAGAAACCTTAACTGCAGGTTTTGCTAATTTTTTTAGATCAAAGACATGAGTTGGATGACCGATTTCCAAAAGCATAAAATTTGAAATGTCAACAAGGTTATTGATGCTTTTCTGACCAACTGATTTTAAATATTCGGCAAGCCATTTTGGAGAAGGCCCTACCCTTACTCCTTTCATTGTACCCGCAATATATCGTGTACAGCCGCCTTTTTTATCTAATTTAACTGACACAACGTCTTTAGACTTAGGATTTAATTTTACGCTATTTATTGGAGTTTTTAATTTGGACCCAACAATTGTCGCTACTTCTCGTGCTATTCCTCTATGACTTAATGCGAAAGCTTTATCAGGAGTTACTTCAATATCAATAGCATTAAATAATGGACCTAGCACTTTTTTAATAGGTGTTCCTGCTTTATGAGACTCATCTAAAACCATAATACCATCATGTTCATCTGAAATACCAAGCTCTCTTTCAGAACAAATCATTCCAAAACTTTCTATACCTCTAATTTTAGCTTTGCCTATCTTAAAATCACCTGGAAGAACAGCACCAACTTTTGCAAAAACTATTTTTTGACCAGCATCGACATTTGGAGCTCCACAAACAACGCTAAAAGTTTCTGATCCATCTGAAACAGAACATAACTTAAGCTTGTCTGCATTAGGGTGCTTTTCTGCTGTTAAAACATCTCCAACAACTAAATTTTCTAAAGAATCAAAATCTGATACGACTTCAGACTCAAATCCTCTCATAGTTAGTTTTTCAGCTAACTCTGTAGCAGTTAATTCAAAATCAACAAACCTTCTAAGCCAGTGCAAAGAAACTTTCATTAAAACTGCTCCAGGAAACGTTTATCGTTTTGATAAAAAAGTCTAATATCTTTTATGCCATATTTTATCATGGCAATTCTCTCAATTCCCATACCAAAAGCAAATCCCTGATATTTTTCGTTGTCATAGCCAACATTTGATAAAACATTTGGATTGACCATACCACAGCCTAAAATTTCCATCCATTGATTTAATTTACTATTCCAAATATCAACTTCGGCGCTTGGCTCAGTAAAAGGAAAATAACTTGGCCTAAAGCGCATTTTAGTATCTTTTCCAAACATTTCTTGAACAAAATACTCTAAAGTTCCTTTCATCTCGGCAAATGAGGAAGTTTCATTAATAACTAAACCCTCAACTTGATTAAATAGACAAAAACTTTTGTAACTCACTGCCTCATTTCTAAATACTCTGCCACAACATATGTGTCTCAATGGCGGATCTTGATTTTCCATTAAATGAATTTGAACATTGGATGTATGTGTTCTTAGTACAGCATTAGGATTGATAAAAAATGTATCTTGCATATCTCTTGCTGGATGATATTTTGGTACATTTAATGCTTCAAAATTATGATAGTCATCATCAATTTCAGGTCCATAAGCAACGGAAAAACCAATAGATTGAAAAATAGATTTTATTTCTGAAGTAATCTGTTCCAATGGATGGATATTTCCATCGGGTAAATCATAACCTGGCAATGAAAAATCTACGTCACTTGTAGCAGAATTTTCACTATTGTTTCCAAGAGCATTTTGATATTGGTCAGTTAATTGATTTTTTAGGATATTTAATTCTTTTCCAAAGCGAGGTTTTTCAAGAGTAGGTAGTTTATTAAACTCTTCAAACAATAATGCAAGCTGCCCATTTCTACCTAAGTATTTAATACGGAAATTTTCTAGATCTTGTGAAGTTTTAGACTTGGATAATTCTTTAGAAAATGATGCCTTTAATCCTTTAATGGTTTTATCTAATGACATCGTATTTTTCTATTTTTTCTTTAAATATTTTACGAGATCTTCAAAGACAGTTGGATTATTAACAGCTAAATCTGCTAATACTTTTCTATCTAAATCGACCTCTTTCTCCTTCAATAAATGTACAAAATTTGAATAGGATAAACCATTTAATCTTGATGCAGCGTTAATTCTTACAATCCAAAGTCTTCTAAATTGACGTTTTTTCTGTCTTCTATCTCGATAAGCATATAAACCAGCTTTAGTTACTGCGTCTTTAGCTGCTTTAAAATTTCTACTTCTAGCACCAAAATAGCCTTTTGCAAGCTTTACTATCTTACGATGTCTTCTATGTCTTGGAACCGAACTATTTGATCTTGGCATCTTAACTTCCTGCTTTCGCCATCATTTTTTTCATACGTTTTTCAAAAGATGGTGCTACTACTGTAGCTTTCTTAGCAGAACGCTTCACATCTTTATCTCTTCGAATAAGCATGTGACTGTGTCCAGCTTTGTTACGTTTCAGTTTACCTGAACCAGTAACTTTAAATCTTTTTGATACGCTTTTTCTTGTTTTTTGTTTTGGCACTTTTTATTTCCTATTTCGGGGCTAATATTATAGATTTTTTTCTTCCAGTCAAAGGAGAATCTTTTTCTAATTCTGCATGCTCACTTAAACTCGATAAAACTCGCTGCATTAGCTCTTGCCCTAAATCTTGTCGAGACATTTCTCTTCCTCTATACATTAAAGTTAATTTTAACTTATAACCCTCAGATAAAAACTTTTTACCCATCTTAAGTTTATTATCTAGATCGTGTTCACCAATATTCGGTCTTACTCTTAATTCTTTCACTTTAATAGTTTGCTGTTTTTTCTTGCTTTGTTGCGCTTTTTTCTTTTCTTCATATTTAAACTTACCAAAGTCCATAATTTTACAAACTGGAGGTTTTGCATTAGGTGAAATTTCAACTAAATCTAAACCTGCCTCTTGAGCTTTAATTAAGGCTTCTTTTACACTTACAACACCAATTTGCTCTTTATTTTGGCTAATAAGCCTTACTTCATCTGCATAAATTTTTTCGTTTACCCTTATTCTTTGTTTTTTAATTCGAAACTCTCCTCTCGTTAATTTCTGTTAATACTTTTTTTGAAAAATCATCCAAAGATAATTCTTTTTGCTCCTTAATAAACCTTCTTCTAACAGTTAAGGTTTTATTTTCAACTTCTTTTTCACCAACAATAATCATAATATTAATTTTTTGCATTTCTGCATCTCTAATTTTTGAGCCAATTTTTTCTGATCTATTATCTAAAGAAACTCTTATACCTTTAGATCTCAGATTTTTTACAATCTCATCGGCGTATGCATTAAACTTGTCTGATACTGGTAGAATTGTTACTTGTTTTGGAGCTAGCCATAATGGAAAATTTCCACCAAAATGTTCAATTAGAAATCCAATAAAACGTTCATGAGTTCCTAAAGGAGCTCTATGTATACATAATGGAGTTTTTGCAGAACCATCTTTATCTGTATACTTTAAATCAAATCTTTCAGGAATAGCAAAATCTACCTGATTAGTAGCAAGAGTAAATTCTCTTCCAATTGAACTCCAGACTTGTACATCAATTTTAGGTCCATAAAAAGCAGCATCTCCAACTGATTCAACGAATTTTAATTTTGCTCCTTTAAGAGCATTTCTTACGTCATCCTCTGTCTTTTTCCATAATTCTGCATTATCAATAAACTTTTCGCCTAATCCTTTAGGGTCATGAAGACTTAACCTCATTTCATACTTTTCAATACCAAAAATTTTAAAATAATCCATATACAAATTGCATACGTTAATGAACTCTTCTTTAAACTGCTCAGCAGTGCAATAAATATGGCCGTCATTCATTTGCATACTTCTAACACGCATCAATCCAAATAATTCTCCTGATTTTTCATATCTATAACAAGTACCATATTCCGAAATTCTGTAAGGCAGATCTCTATAGCTTTTTGGTGTATTAGCAAAAATTTTATGATGATAAGGACAATTCATTGGCTTCATATAATAATCTATTCCATCTACATCCATTGGAGAAAACATACTTGACATATAATGATCTAAATGACCTGATTTTGAGAACAAATCACCTTTAGTTAAATGAGGAGTCCTTACTCTTAAATATCCACCAACAGTTTCTTTCTCTTTTGCTAAAGCTTCAAGTTCATCTATTAAAACTGTTCCTGATGGAGTCCAAAGCGGTAATCCAGGTCCAACCTCTTCATCAAAGAAAAACAAGTCTAATTCTTTTCCAATTTTTCTATGATCACGTTTTTTTTGCTCTTCTAGCATAAGAAGATATTTTTTTAAATCTTTACTATTTTGGAATGAAGTTCCATAAACTCTTTGAAGCGTTTGATTGTTTTCGTCTCCTCTCCAATAAGCTGCTGATGATGACAAAAGTTTAAAATATTTTATTTGACCGGTTGAATGTACATGTGGACCTCTGCATAAATCTGTAAATTCACCTTGAGAATACAACTTTAAAACTTCATCTTTTTCTAAATCATTAATAATTTCAACCTTGTAATTTTCTTCAATTTTATTAAAGAATGCTAATGCTTCTTCTCGGGATTTTACTTCGTGTGTTATTTCAAGATTTTCTTCTGAAATTTTCATCATTTCATTTTCAATTTTTAATAAATCTTCCTCTGAAAAAGGCGTTTCTACATCAAAGTCATAATAAAATCTATTTTCTAAGTATGGTCCAATTGTAACTTTGGTTTTCGGATATAATCTTTTGACTGCCTGAGCCATTAAATGAGCAGTGCTGTGTAACAGAATAGCATGACCTTCTTTACTTTTTGCGTCCAAAAATTGTAAATCACAGTCATTTGATAAATTCGTAGAAAGATCGGAAATTATACCATTAATTTTACAAATAATGGAGTTTTTCCCAAATTTACTATGTGACTTTAAAATTTCTAAAGGAGTTATTCCATTTTCAAATTTAATATTTTTGTAACCAATTATATTTATATCAATATTTTTCATTACTGATTGTTATCTATTAAAAAAATTGTAACTGCAAATAGACTTAAAATACCAAACATACCTTTTCTATGATTTAAAATTTCTTGTCTAGTTTTATCATCTTGATTAATAAAATTGACTCTTTTTTTTGAATCGTCAAAATATTTTGAATAAAATTTATCGAACCAATGTAATCCTTCTTTACAATCAAAATCTTCTTTATCACAGAATATTAAAAAAATTGATTCTTCAACTCCATTTATTGGATTGACAGACTTAGTTCCAATATTCATATTTTGAAATTCGCTTTGAAGAATTTCAAGCTCACTAATATCTCTTTTATCAAAGTCAAAATTTATTATTTCATTTTTTAAATAATTATATTCTGATTGTGAAAATAAGCTTATAGTATAAGATCTATTTGCAATAGGTAATGAAATTTTCGCAGGAAAAGTTCTTGTTAGTGGCTGCAATGTAGAATCCCAAATGTAAATATTATGAATATTTGCGTTTGAGTAAACAGTTAAAATTGATTCAGTGTCAGAATTGCTGTTAAACATTGCTTGAAAATTTTCACTTGAATTATTGTCGATTCGCATATCTCCCAAATTTTGAGAAAAAATAATACTAATAAAGAAACAGATTGAAATAAAAAGCTTTACAAACTTCATCGCATAAAATTTAACATAGGATGCTAGAAAAAGATATGTTTTTATCATCTAAAAGAAATGACTTCTTGTTCATAAGCAAAACAATTTATCCAACGATCAAAATATTCTACAGCTCTTGTTCTTCCATATTGCGATACAAGTACCTCAAAAATATCATAATTTCTATCTTCAAGATAAGGATCAGCTATAAACATATAAGTCAAATTACCATCTTCATTATGCTTTTCAGGAACTAAAAATTTTAAGCTATTGTAAACTGATATATCCTCTCTTTTAATGGCTGGCATTATAACTGTCTTTGTTAACATCTCAAACTGATTAGCTCTCTGAGGAAGAATATAATTGATAGCAACCATAGTCTTTCCATTCTGTGAATAAACTGTATTGGAATCTTTAATATTGTTATTTTCAACATCTGTAATTGATCTGTTTCCAATTGTTAAAGGAACAATACAACTGTAGACTGCTAAAGTCAAAAAGATTATTACTAGTTTTTTCATATTTTATATTCTCCCTAAAATAAATACTGAAATTTAATAAATATTTGTCTTTTGCTTTCTGTTAAACTTGAAATTATGTTGTCTTCTGTTTCAAGTAAATCATTTACACCAAAATATAAGGCGCTAAAAGCATTGGGTTGATAAGTTAACATAGGCTCAATAAACCAAGAATTTGAAAAATCACTGTATTGAATTTTAGTTCTCATCGTTAACCTTGAATTAAATGAATTATTTATATTAGCTCTAAGCATAATACCGTCATAATAATCTTCAGCTTTCTGATAAGAGATCCCAACTCCAAAATTCGATTTTTCAGATAATCTATATTCGACATAGCTCTTAACTTGATAATAAGCTGACTTTTTAGGAATATCTAAATTTCTTACAATAATATTTCTTGATTGTAACTCATTATAAAGCTTAAAATTAGAATTCAATTGATTTCGATATCCAAACTCAAATTCATACAAGTTTTCAAATTGATATCCTCTGAAATTTTCTGTTTCAAACTCTGCGCTAACTTTAAAAAAATCTCCGTTTTTGAAATCTGAACTTGTAGATAATGATAAATCTTGCTTTTTTATAAGACCAGTATAATTTGTTTTATAAATAGCAGAAATACCATAATCTGTTTTAAGCAGAGTTGGATGTTGATCATAATAGACAGTTTTTCCCCTATTTACTTTGAGCCACTTTGTCGCATTATTTGTTTCAAAACCATTACTTGTTCTAAAACCAGGAGAACGAAGTCTTAGAACAAGCCCAAAATTATCAGTTCTATCTCTCCTGTTAATGCTAAAACCTAACGCATTACCAATTACTTTTTCTCCGTCAAAATTTTTAGTATATCTTCCACTATCAAATGTCATTTCGCTATCAATATCATTTGGTTCGTAAACATATTCAAAATTATCGGATTCATTATGAATAGATGCAGTAACATGAAGGGTTAAATGATAATTATCGCCTGGATGATAATGTATATCTATCCCTCCCGTTGTCATATCACCTGCATTATCAAATACTCTATTTGTTAAAATAGCTCCAATAGATCCTCCATTACCGCCAATCATTCTTTTTGCACGGACTATATTAGAGGTACTCTTACCCATATTAACAATTGTACTAGTTTCTTCAAATGGTAGTAATAATAAAGATGATTCATCGCGAGCACTTATAATACCATAAGATGTTTGACCGATCTTACCGGTATATTTTCCTGCTATAGATGGATCATTTATTGTCCTAGAATAAAATAAATTTATATATCCTCTTTGAGGTGAAAACTGAAAAAGCTCAGCGCCCTGACTAAAAAATGGTCGTCTTTCTTCAAAATATAGTGCATTTACGGTATTTATATCGTTTTTGATATCATCAGACTCAATTTGACTAAAGTCAGGATTTAATGCTAGCTCTAATAAATCTACAGATGAGATTGGAAGCTTCATAAATAGCGATGCTTCATCTGATGAAGAAGATATATCTGTAATAAAATCGTCTGAAAATCCAGCAACAACTGATGGAATAAATTCAATATCACCTTTCTGTTGCTTTGGAGGTTGTATATCCTTGAGAAATGCTAATTGACAAGTTTGACATTCAATTCCTGCCAATCTAGATGTCCAGTAAACATTTCTTCTAATTTCGTCAGCAAGTGTATAACCTCTACCAAAATCAATTCTCCATGTTTGAATTGAAGCAAGCGAATAACGTAAGCTTGAAAATGGAATAACTAGTTCAACTTCATATCTATCTTCGAAAATAGATACTTTAGATTCATAAATAAGGTCTAATGACTGATCGAAACCATAAGTTGCTCTACCATCTATTTGAGCTCCACCTGCACTAACACCGATACCGTATGTAAGAGATTCATCATCAAAAGCATCAATATTGATCCATACTCTATCATCTTTATCATCAAGATTGTCTCGTTTTGTAATAGTATATCTTAAATCTTCTTGATCGACAAAAGCCTTAAAACTAACGTAAATGTTTTTCTCGTCGTAAAATAGCCTCGCTTCTGTTCTAAGATCTGATGGTTGTCCTTGAAAAGTACCAGAGCCATTAAAATTTGTTGCAACTTGAGCTCTTGACCATTCTTGATCGTCAACAACACCATCAAATGTTATAGGTTGAACAATTTTAATTGGATTATAAGTTGGTCGTTCAGTTAAATCCTTAAAGGATTGCCCAAAAAGTGATGAAATGAGGAATACAGTAATTAAATATTTTTTCATTAAGCTTGTAATTATAAGTAAAAAAAAGTATAAAAAATATACTAATTATTCGACTTAAGAAATTAAAGGAAGTTCCTTAAAAAAGAACGCCCGATTGACAGAAGATCGGGCGTTCAGATACTTTAAAAGGCCTAAGAGTAAAATGCAATGAAGACAACCTTAAAAAGTATAATCGACTCCTAATGAGAAACTACGTGGCATTGTTGGTCTTGCGCCATAAGGACGTCTAGCTACAATACCGTCATCATCCATTAAATTGTTAACACCAAGAGATAATTTAATATTTGACTGTAAATCATATCTAAGACCTAAGTCAATAATTGTAGTTGCATCAGTTTTGGATCCAGTTACTAATGAACCTGAACCAGCTGTTGTACGCATTTCTGAGGTGTGTTTAAGACTTAAATTTGCTGAGATTTTATCAACATTCACACCTAGATTTACTGCAAACATATTTTCAGGTAAATATGGTAATTCATCACCTTTGCTTACATCGCCCCAGAAATCACTATCAAATGACTCTGCAAATTCTGATGATGTTCTTGTCCATGATAGCTCTAACGGCATTTGTAATGAACCATTATCAACTAAAAGTCTTCTGTGATATACTTCAAAACCTGATATATCAATTGCACCACCATTGTATAGTGCATCTGTTCCTGCTCCTGCTGCAGCTGTATCTGCACCAAGCAAGTTATCATAAGCGTTCATAAAGTATACTAATTTAACTCCATCGTAACCATTCCATTTTTCATAACCTAATTCAGTATTCATACTAGTTTCAGGATCAACAGCTTCATCTGTTACTCCGCTAGTACCTGGACCTGGAGGAGCAAATCCTTTATGCATACTTAAAGATAAATTTTGATTATCATTTAATGCATATTCAAAAGAAACACCCGGAACAACAATACTCATATTGTGTTCTCTTTGAGTTGGATCTAATGATCTATCAGGATCTGTCTTACCCCAGTCATCTCTCATGACTGTAATATCCTCATATCTCATACCTGCTGTAATGGTAAGAAGATTAGTTTGAAATCTATCTTCAATATAGAAAGAAGTTGCTTCAGCTGAATCAATTCTATTTGAATCTGATCCTTTAATTGCTTCAGTTGTCATAACAAGCTCTCCGCCTGCCATTTTATACCTATCTTCCCATTGAAATCTATCCATTTCATCGCTATGAACTCTCATTCCAACTTGAAGGTCGTGTCCACCTAATACAAGATTTAATGCTGCTTGAACACCAGATGAATAATATTCTCTATTATTTGCTTTAATTCTGTATGCATCATCAACACTATCCATGGCATCCATGAGTTCGTAGAAATCACTGAAGCCATCACTTGTAGGATCATTTGCAATTGTGCTTAGTTTTGCACCATTTACTTTATTCAATTTATACCAATTTCTTGCGAAATCATTACTATAACCTACTACAGCTAATGTCATATTATCAGAAAGCTTTGCAGCGTATGATAGCATTAACTGAGTATGATCAGCATCCATTTCGTCAAGAGCTGTAGCTCTATATCTTCTTAATGGATTGGATGAATAATCTGTGTCTGTAAGACCCAAATATGTTTCATCTGAAATTTCATCAGTCATTGAGTATTTAAACTCAATTGCATGAGCATCACTAAAGCTATATCTTAGTTTAGTCATAAAGTCGGTTTTTCCGTAACCTGTGCTTCCCCCGCCATCAAGTTCTTTAAAACCATCAGTATTATCAGAAAATAACTCTACAAGATAACCAAGCTTTCCATTTGTTCCGCCAGATTTAGCATGCAAAAGTGTTTTGCCAAAGCTACCTAAATCAAGTGATACAGAACTCATTTGCTCTGAAGGTATTGCAGAAGAAATATAATTCAAAGAACCTCCAGTAGTAAAAGGACCATGTTTAATTTGAGTAGAACCTTTTCTAATTTCAATAGATTCCATTCTACCTGCGGTTGGTGAATAGTAGGCAGCAGGAGATGCATAAGGAGCTGGTGCTATCAATACACCGTCTTCCATTACATTCAATTTCTCCATTCTTGAAGATCCTGTACCTCTTATACCAATATTAGGTCTTAATCCTAAACCATCTTCTTCAGAAATATAAACTCCTGGAATTCTTCCGACGATTCTATGTATATCAGTATGATTAAATTGTTCTAACTCAGTTTTACTAACAACATCGCTTGGAGCAGCATCACGAAGGAATAATCCTGTAGTAATACTTCTTGACTCTGCTAATACCTCAACGGCGTCAAGTGCAATTGGTTTGGTAGAATCTGATTCAGCAACAACATTTTGTGCATATGATATATTTATTAAAAATAAAAATACAATCAGTTTTCTCATTTTTACTCCTCTTTTTTTGAGATTATGCCGCAATATTAAAGTCAAAAAAAATGAAAAACAAGTATTATTGAGATTAAATCTCAATAATAACTATTTATCGACGACATCAGCAATGAAAATATTTGTATTTCTCGGATTTAAAGCATCTCTATTTGAAGAGAATACTATTTTTTTTCCGTCTTTTGAAAAGACAGGGAATGAATCAAATGTCTTGTTGTTAGTTAGTCTAACTAATTTTTTTGTTTTTATATTAATCATATATATTTCAAAATTGCTTCCATAAGCGTTGTAATCTTCTCTCCAGTCATCCATATTTGAAGAAAAAACAATATGTTTTCCATCAGGATGCCATGATGGTGACCAATTAGTTGCACCATTCTTTGTTAAGCGTTGTTTATTGCTTCCATCTCTATCAGCTACATAAATATCTAATGGCACTGATTCAATAAACTTCTTAGATAAATTATTTTTCCATTGCTCCTTTTCTTCTTCTGTAGATGGATACCAAGCTCTCCAAACAATTCTATCGCCCTCAGGAGAGTAAAATGCACCTCCATCGTAGCCATATTCTGTTGTAATTTGAATTACATTATCTCCATTATAATCCATTTCATAAAGATTTATATCACCTTCCCTTAAAGATGTGAAAATTACCTTTTCTTCTGTTGGATGAATTGTAGTTTCAGCATTATATCCAGGATAATCAGTTAATTGGATTGCTTCCTCACCGTCAAACCTGTAAATCTCATAATTTCTAAGAGGCCAAATATATTTTCTGGGGTTTGGATCTTTATAAATTTCAGGACAATCTTTTCCTAAATGCATCGTTGATGAAAAAAATATATATGAGTCGTTAAGTGAATAATAAGCACAAGTAAAAGCACCATCTTTTAGTGGAAATTCAGAAAAATTTTTGCCATCAATATCAACAATATAAAGTTTATCACATTCATTATTGTTTCTCTTAGACTGAAATACAACTTTTGAATTATCGGCATTAAAGTATGCCTCTCCATTATCTCCCAGAAAAGAAAGTTGTGTTACATTTTGAAGATGATAGCTTTTGGATTCTTGACATCCAAAAATAAATAGTAAAGATATTAAAAGTCTAAAATTGTACATCAATTGTTAATTCTTCATCATTTCTTAATACTGTAGCCTGTGCTTTTGATCCAGGTTCAATTTTTGATAGTATTTCCATATATTTATAAATATCATCAACTACTATATCTTGAATTTTAATGATTATATCTCCGTCCTTCATCCCTGAATTTTTAGCAGGTCTATTATCTAAGACAGCATCAATTTTTAAACCTGAACCTTGATGAGCGTAATCTGGCATAACTCCAAATGAAACTTTCATTCTTGCTGGAGTTCTTTCAGATTCCTCCTCAAGCTTTGGTAAGGCTCTAAATTCTAACCTGTCACTTCTATTAGCTGCATTATCAATGACTTTTTCAGCTAGATCGGAAATTAGTTTTAAACCATTATAGTTAATTAAGTCCGCCTCGTCTCTTGGAGTATGGTAATCTTTATGAATTCCCGTAAAAAAGAATAATGATGGAACATCTTTTCTGTAAAAATTATAATGATCAGAACGAGAAAATAAACTTCTTACTCCGCTAGCTGTATGTTCATAACTAGTAACATTCAATTCACTTTGCTCAAAGAATGGCTTTAAAGTCTCAATAAAGCCATAAGCTGTTGGAACTCCGCCTAAATAAACATTTTTGTTCTCATCTAACCTTCCAACCATATCTAGATTAACCATTAATTGAACCTTATCAAGTTTTATTGTTGGATTCTCTGCATAATGCTTTGATCCCAATAAACCTAATTCTTCTCCACCAAAAAGAATAAATACTAAAGTTCTCTTGTGATTATTTGTAGATGCATATTTCTCAAACAATTCTAAAACCATAGCTGTTCCTGAAGCATTATCATCAGCACCATTATTAATATTATCAAAAAATAATCTTCTAGCTTTTGGTGGATTTGGTGTCGTGTCATAATGACCGCCTACAATTACAAATTCATCTTTTAATAAAGGATCATTTCCAGGTAATACTCCAATAATATTGTATGTAATTGCAGTATCTTTGGTTCTTCTATTAGTTATAACTTCAAATTCTTGAACAGTAACCAATGATGTAGATTTTTTAAATAAATCAACCATATAATCTCTTGCAAGAATATCACCTTTACTTCCAGCGCTTCTACCTCCTAGCTTATCAGATGCCAAATAACCTAAACGTGATTTAAAATCTTCAACAGAAGTATCAGATTGAGTTTTTTTCGTAGCTTTAAAATCTAGAAAATTTGAAGAAGTAGAAGAACATCCAACTAAAAATAAAGTTAAAATTATCAATTTTTTCATATTATATCCTTTCATTAAAATAAATATGCGACTAAGACATAACTTAGTGCAAAAATAATAGTTAATACTATTATAAAAGTATTAAAATGCTTATCCATCATTGCTTTTACTGGTTCACCAAAAAATCTTATTAACAAACCAATGATAATAAATCTACCACCTCTGCCTAAAATAGATGCAATTATAAAAACTGGAAGATTAATTTGAAATACACCTGCTGTAATTGAAAAGACTTTGTATGGAATTGGTGTAAATGCTGCTGTAAATATTACTAAGAAATTATGTGCATCATACTGTGCACCAACGTTATCAAAAACTTCAGGAGAAAAACCTGGAATTACACGAAAAAAGAAGTTTGCTATTCCTGTTAACTCGCCGCCTGGAGTATACCATAAGAAATATCCTATTATAAAGCCAAATATACCACCTAATACTGAACCAAGAGTACACATGAAGACGTAGTACATAGACTTTTTAACTTTTCCAAGACATAGTGCCATCAAAAGTGGATCAGCAGGAACTGGAAAAAATGAAGATTCAGCAAATGCTACTAAAAAAAGTATTAAAGTACCATAGGTGCTTTCTGCCCAGGATAAAATCCATCTATAGAGATTCTTTAATGGAGACATTAACGCAATTTTACAAGTTTAATAGCTTTCTTAAACTTTTTAGAAGTAGAATTTTTAGTAAAAATTTGACAAAAATATACTCCAGAGCTTACTGGCTCGTCATTATCATTTGTACCATCCCAAATAACGGTTTGATAGCCAGCGCTCACCTCTTGGTCAACCAAGGTTTTAATTATTTGTCCTTTAATATTGAAAACATTTATTACAATATTTGATTGCGATGGAACTTCATATTCAATTGTTGTAAATGATCTAAAAGGATTAGGATAACTTTGATTAATTCCCCATTCATCAGGAATTAAACCAATACCGTCGACAAATAATTTTCCATTTAAAGGATTAGAAATTGTACTAAGTTGTCCATCTGTTGAAATTACTCTCCAATAACCTGAATATATTTGAAGCGGATTTGAAAATTGATTAATAATATCTTTAAAAGCCCAGGCTTTAAAATTATCTGTAGAGAATTCTTCCATACTTAAAAAGCTTAATTCTTCATAACCAACTAATTTGTATTTTACTTCATCTCCGTCGACATCGGTAACTTCGCTCCATTCAAATCGGAGTGAATCAGATACATTATCTTTGTCAATTGATAAATATCTATTTAATCCATCGATACCGTCATAAAGCAAATATTCATTTGAGCTTACAATTAATTCACCAATTTGAATAGCAGCCGGCGGTGCATCATTTACAGAATTAATCGTAAGATTAAAATAGACTTCAATGTGATCAATTCCTCCATCTTGAGTACCTCCATTATCACTAACAACTACAACAATTATTGTCTGACCAAATTTATTATCTTTTGGTATTATCTTTAAATTATATTCAGAATCGTCAGAGGGATTAACATTAATTATTAAGTCTTCAATAAGATTAGCATTTCCTGCAGTAGCACTAACATTTACTTGTTGAGAGTTTAAATCATTACCATAACTAATTCCAGTTAATGTAATAGAAGTTTCATTATCCTCATCTATAATTAAATCTGGTATAAAATCAATAGTTGGTTGAGCATTAGGGAGAATTACAGGCATTACTTGAACTTCATCAGAATAATTACTCTCATCCGTGCCTGAAACTGCTATTGCTCTATAATAATATATCGTATCAATGTCTAAATTTGTATCTAAATAGGTTGTATTTGGATAATTTATTTCAGCAATTAAGTTTGCAGTGGAGGGTGTAAATGACTGAACTCCAGAACGATATAACCTTATCTTATCAATGTTGGTATCTTGCAAATTCATTTCAAGTAATACAGAGCCATTTTCGGGAACTGAAATAGCTATTTCAGGAGCACTTAAATTAATAGACTGCTTTAAAACGAACAATCCATCATCAATAGCAGTAACTATAATATTCTTGCTATCAAAAAATGGATAATTACTCCACGAGCCATCAAAGTTTGTATTGTTATTTGAAGGATGTACATCAAAAAAGGCTTTTTCAAATGGATTATTAATATCTGATATGTCAAGAATTCTCAAACCGCTTGAATAATGTGACATAAAAGCTTCATCGCCAACTATGTAATTATTATGGTCAATAGATGGATTTGGACCGTAATATTCTGTTTCCAATGTAGGATTATTTAAATCTTGCACATCCCATATTAAAGTTCTTGTACGATTTATACTGGATGAACTACTTTCATCAAGTTCATCATTAACTATCAAATACTTATGATCTTCAGTCAACCATCCTTGATGAGTATAATAGTCATCATAAGATCCAAGAGCAATTGTCTTACTTCCAGAATTGTCATTAGTTTTTGATGAAACATCGGTAATCCATACTGCGGTCTCATTTGAACCAAAACATATCTCTTTTCCAACATAAGCTGTGTCTGGACCATTATATATTACACACTGGACATCATGAACATAACCTGTACCACTTCTTCCTGTATTAGGATCTCGAATACAAGCAGAATATTGAGGATTATAAGGATCTCCGATATCAACAATATGAAGTCCCCCTCCACATGTTGAGGTACCTATTGCATAAGCAAATCCAGTATCTTCATTAATAAAAATATTATGAGCATTACCAAATCCATTATAATGTGCAGTATTAGAAAATGTTATGGGAGATCCAGAATAGTTTCTTAGCTCAGTCAAATCAAAAACCTGCATTCCATGACTGCTCGCTTCAGAAACAATATATACATGATTTTGATATACTTTTAAATCTCTCCAAGTACTCGTATAAGTATGTGTTGGAAGACTACCAACGTAAACAGGAACTTCAGGGTTTGAAATATCTACAAAGGCGGTTCCAGGACTCATACCAACCAATGCATATTCTTTTTGAGTCAATGGATCTGTCCATCCCCAAATATCATTTAAAATAGCTGAATTAGGATTACCATTATAATAATGAAGCATTGCTGTCTTATCGAGGTATGACATCAAATCTACATCATTACATTCATAATCACCCGCGTATCCATTTTCACATTTTACTTTAGAAAAAATAGAGCTTCTATTTTCTGAAGTTGAAATCTCGTGTATACTATTTCTATCTTGAGATAATGAAAAATTTTGGATATAAAGTTTTTCAGAATAGTATGCATCTGATACTAAAATATTTTCATTGGCTTTAATATTTCTTCCTGTGTATTTATCGTCTTCATTAACATCAGCGATTAAATGTTTATCAAAAACTAGGTCATAACTATTTTTTGAATATTGATGAATTTTTGGATCATTAAATGATGAAATAAATACATGATCGTTTGTTTCAGCTATTCTAAAACCAAAGTAATTATTTTCAAAATTATCAGTTTTGGATATTTTATGAGAGTGATCAATTGAAGGTTGAATAAAATCTGACAAAAACCATCTATTACTATTTTGAAACTTATCATACTTCAATACTGCTCCTGCATCATGATCGAAACCTAATGATGATATATATACACTCTCTGAACCTAAAAAAACATTTTCACCAAATCTAAGTTTTTCGTTTATGTCATCATCTCTGCTAAGTTGATTTTCTGGAAATGTGAAAGATTCTCCAATTATTTTTTCATCTTCAAATGTAACTAAATAAGCAAAATCTTTGAGTGACCCAAGTAATAAATAGTTATTATTCATTGAAGTAATTAGTCCAAATCCAAATCTGTCTGGACCCTCTGAATAGCAACCAGCAACACCATCGATTTCTTGAACATCTAATTTAAAATTTGGAGTTAAAGAACCTTTATTTTCAATATCATCAATTGAATAAATATAAACAATACCATCTTTGTTAAATGGAGAAGAAATTGAAACATAAGTATTATTTAATGATACACTATATCCAAACTTGTGTGGTTTTCCATTATTTTGAGCTGAAGGATTAATAAAAGTTTTATCTAAAACCCAATTATTTTCAATTTTTTTATAAAGATATGCGGCTCCTCTACCTTCATCAAAACCAGGAGAACCAATTACTAAATAGTTTTCATCATGATCTATGCTAAAACCGAAATCATCTCCTAAAGATGGAGAGGGAGATGAAATATTTTGCACCAATAAAGGAGATCCATCATTTTGAATTTGATAAGCTTGAACTTCTCTGCTTTTTGATGTGACAAAAGATTTAGCAGTAATTAAAATATCATCATTTAAGGAAATTGGAGTATGTCTACCCCAGTGTAATAATTCAATAGAATGGCTTTTAGCTCCACCAACGCTGTTACTAGTTGAAGCAAAAACAAGAACGTTTAAAATTATAATAGATATTGTTTTTTTCATTTTTGAAAAATTAAACTAATAATAAAAATTGAAAAATCCTAAAGAGAGGTTTCAAGAAATAAAGACTTATCAATTGCAATGAAAAATTCCCTGAAAAATTTCATGGATCTTTTTCTTTCAGCTCCACCAAAATTTACTCTTAATGATGACACATATGTATCGGTATCTTTAATAGATTTTATTGTTGCAGTAGCAGATAGCTTGTAGTCTTTAATTATTACAGTTTCTCCATCACTTCCTCCTCCACCGCCGGGTGAATCACCGTCCCAGTCTGAGGCTATCAACCATGCAATTGCTGCAACAGCAACAATAGCTCCTAGCACTTTTTGAGTATCTGAAGGTTCTTCTTTTTTAGGTTTTTCAATTTTACTAGCAGTAATTAAACCAAATTCCTCGCTAAGAGTATCAATAGTAAAGCCTAAATCTTGAAAAGCTCCAATGGTGGACTGCATTAGATCTTTTGAGCTTACATCATATTCTCTTGTTTCAACTGCTCTTTGAGCTGCAGTAGATTTTTTTGTTGAGCCACCTGTAGAGGCGCAACTAATTAATAAAAATGTTATTAGAAAAGAGTGAATTGCATTTTTTTTAAACATACTTATTCAATCGATTGATCTAAAAACAATGATTTATCTAGCGCTGCAAAAAAGCTTTTAAAAAATAAATCAGAGAATTTACGATCTCCGCCTTCAAAGTTTACTCGTAAAGACGATAGCAATGGATCAGTTGAAATTTCTTTTACAGTAATTGTAGCAGACAAAGTCAACGGAGCTATAATAACATCATCTTTATTTTCAATCCCAGTTAGTGCACGCCAGAAAGCTTCAAAAGGATCTTCTTCAAGATTAGTTCTAGTTGCAGTTGTTCCTTGTTTTTTACTTGCTGTAATTAAACCAAACTCAGCATTAAGAACATCAATGGTATAACCAAGATCTTGAAATGTTCCGATAGAAGCAGTTATTAGGTCTTTAGTTGAAACTTCGTACTCTTTAGTTTCAGTTGCTCTTTTTACAGCTGTTGTACGTTCTGGCATCATTGATGCACATCCACTAAGTACAATGCCTAATGATAAGGCTAAAAGTAAATTTTTGTTCATTTTTCTAGTATTTAATGCTTTGGTATTTAAAGTCTGTGACAATACCTTCTGCATTTAATTTTACAATTAAAGTAAGGTTTTTACTAGAATTTGATGATTTCGAACGACCACCACCAAAAATACCGAAAAAATTACCGCTTGAACCTGCGCCAGCTCCAGAAACACTAGATGATTCAGATTCTTGTGAAATTTTATCATAGGTCCAAGCCTCTCCACCATCTTTAGTGCTTGTCACTAAATTTGGAGAACCAAGTAAAGATACTACTTGAGATGAACTCATTCCTTCTTTTAACTGTGACTGAACTTTACCTAAAGTGAAATCATTTGATTCAGCAGGAGCTGTAGGAGCTTGCATTGCACATCCAGTTAATATAAATGATAAAAATAATACAAAAGTTAGATTTTTCATTTTTTCCTCTCTATTTTTTTATTTCTAATTTATACATTAAAAATAATCATCTTGTTCCCAGTATAAGCAATTAATTACTTATTTTATACTTTAATTTTTAATATTTCCTGTTGATATAAACTCATCAACTTTTGATAAACTGGTCCAATTTTACCATCACCAATTTGAATACTATTAACTGAAACTACAGGAATTAAATCTCTATTTGCAGAAGCTATAAATGCTTCGCTAGAGCTTTTTAAATCATTTACTAAAATTGCAGATTCTTTATTTTTAATTTTTTGGTTATCCATAATTCTTAACAGATTTTTTCTTGTAACACTTCCTAATATTCTTCCATCAAGCCTTGAAGTGATTACAGATTCATTTTTAACAATAAAAAATGAAAAAGTAGTTCCTTCTAAGATTTCATCTTTGCTTGTATAAAGTACCTCATCAAAAGGTCCTTCATGTACAAGAGACCTATGTGCTTTCATTCCACCATAATATGTATATGGTGTCTTAACCTCAGCATCAATTCTTTCAAACTCATATAAACCTAATGAAATTCCATTTTGATAACACTCTTTAGGATATTTTTTTATTGGAGATGTAACAATGAATAAATCAACTTCTTGCGATGAAATTAAACCGGAAATGTCATCAGGTGCCTTGCCAGCAAAAATTATCATAACATTACAATCGCCATTTGAAAAATCATTTTTTTCTAACGTTTTATAAACTAAGCCTTTTATATCCTCTTTTGTAAAAGATAAATTCATTTTCATTGCTTGAGCATTTCCCACTATTCTATCGATATGATCACTAAGGAAAACAGGTACTCCATTATTAATAGTTTTAAAAAATGTAAAAACCTGATAACCGCGAGTTACACTTAAATAATTCCCTCTAATTGTAAGACTGACCTCATCCGAAGGAATAAATTTGTCTCTAGAAAATGATATCAAACTCATTGTTTTATGTATATGATTTTTTGTTTTTTTGTTCCGATTATTATAACAATCTAATTTATTTAAAATATATCGTAATATGACTTATATTTTAAAATATGAAAATATTACTTTATCTATATTTGGCTCTAATTATTTCTTGCAATGATAATGCACAAAGCAATACTGATAATTCAGCTCCATTTTCTGAACATATTCATATTGATGATGATTTTTATTTTAAAAAGGGAATCTATCAAGTTGTAGATAATGTGTATGTTGCAATTGGTTATGGTTTAGCAAATTCAGTACTTATTATTGGCGAAACAGGCAATGTTATAATAGATACAACAGAAGATCCTGAGTTGGGAAAACAAATTAATAAGGAATTTAAAAAAATCTCTAATCTACCAAATGAGGCTATTATCTATACTCATTCACATGTAGATCATTGGAGAGGTGCTCCAGGGTTTTATGAAGATAATACAAAAGTCTATGCTCATTCTACATTTCAAAAAGGATTTTTTGATCAAAACAATTTACTTCGACCAATACTTACAGAACGAGGAATGAAACAATTTGGTCATTTTTTGCCTGATAGTTTAAAAAGAGGTCATGGGTTGGGCTTCACACTGAACTTTGACTTTGAACAACCTCCAGTAATTTATCCAACACATTTTTTTGAACTACAAACAAATAAAATTTCTGTTGGTGGTGTTGATCTTGAAATTCAACATACGCCAGGTGAAACAGATGATCAAATCATTATTTATTACCCTGAAAAAAACGTAGTTATAAGTGCTGATAATTATTATATGAGATTTCCTAACCTTTATACTATTAGAGGAACATCTTACCGAGATTCAAAGAGTTGGTATAAATCTGTTGATACTATGCGATCATATCAACCTCATTACCTAATTAGTTGTCATGGCCCTTTTCTATCAGGCAAAGATGTTATTGAAGAACGATTATCGATTTACAGGGATGCCATTCAATTTATTCACGATTATGCAGTTAGAGGAGCCAATGCTGGTAAAACACCAGATGAATTGGTTGAAGAATTTGAATATCCTTCATTTTTCTTAGAGAACTATGATTTACAAGAAAAATATGGAAAAGTATCATGGAGCATTAGAAACGTATACAATGGATATTTAGGTTTCTTTGATGGAAGAGCAGTGAACTTAGAACCTTTATCAGATAAAAAAAGAGCAACATATATTTTTGAACTTATTGGTTCTAAAGAACAGTTAATAAAAGAAATTAATAAAGCTAATAATTCTTTAAACTACCAATGGGCAGCAGAATTATGCGATATAGGATTATTTAACTTTCCAAATGATAAAGAAATCAAAAAATTTTACAGTAAATCACTTGAAAATCTATCAAAGATCGAGAAAAATCCTATTGCACGAAACTACTATTTATCAGAAGCGTACGAATTATCAGGTAAAATAACTCCACTATTAGAATATTCAATTTCTGCTGAACAAGCGAAGAATATTCCTCTAGCTACCTTTTTTGATGCTATGGGACCTCGACTTGATCCAATTAAAGCAAAAGGTAAAAATATAAAGGTGGGTTTTAAAATTACAGATTCAAATGAAACATTTGGTGTAGTTATTCGAAACCAAATTGCTGAAATATCAAACTTTTACAATGGTGATTATGATGTAATTGTTTCTGTTGATTCAGACACATGGAAAGGAATTATTTTAAAAACGGAAAGTGCTGCTCAAGCCATTGCATCTGGCAAACTTAGAATCGATGGAGAATCGATCAAATTTCTTCAATTCTCCGCTCTTTTCATTAATGATTAATAGTTTATAAGAGTTATTACTTCGCCAAACTTTTCAGCTAATTTTTTTGATCCACCCAATTTAGGTAAGTCAATTAAGGCAATTATATGTACTTCAGATGCACCTAGTTCCTGACAAAGTTCTGCAGTTGCTTTAGCAGTACCACCAGTTGCAATCAAATCATCTACTACCAACACTTTATCTCCTTTTGAAATTGCATCTTCATGAATATGTACTGTATTAGTTCCATATTCTAAGGAAAAAAACTTTTCAGCAGCTTTTCTAGGTAATTTCCCAGGCTTTCTTGCTAGCACAAATGATTTTGATAAAGCATAAGCAATTGGTCCAGACCAGAAAAAACCTCTAGACTCAACTCCAACAATTCTATTAAAATCTAAGTCTTTTACTTTATCTACCATTATATCCACAGTAGATTTGAAAGCTTCTGGATTTTCTAAAAGTGTAGTTATATCTTTAAATACTATTCCTTTAATAGGATAATCTTCAACGATTGTTATTGTTTCTTTTATTTGTTCTATTTTCATATTTATTGCGCGCATAATACGGATTTATAATATGAATTCAAATAAATAATAAAGACAGAATTTACTATGCCTGAATATTGTGTTTTTCACAAAGACCAGATAGAAAACCCCAAAGCACTTTAACCGTAGATAAACCAGCCTCTTTAGCTAAGATCTTCTCTTCTTCAGATAATTTATTCATCAGTTCAGCACTTTGTTCTCTGTGTTCAACATCGGCATCTTTATGAACGACAAAATATTCTAATCCCTCATCTGATGATACATCATAATGATCTACCAATCCTTTAATTTTAGTATCTGCTATTTCAGGTACTTGTCTTTCATAGGCATATAATGCTCCTAAACCTTCGGCATAAGAAGACCTTGAAAGCC
This sequence comes from uncultured Fidelibacterota bacterium, assembly GCA_902624275.1. Lineage (GTDB taxonomy): Bacteria > Fidelibacterota > Marinisomatia > Marinisomatales > Marinisomataceae > Marinisoma. The sequence continues at coordinate 2,510 of CACNWW010000004.1, read as the reverse complement.
TGAAGAAATTATCTATCATCTTTTTAGTAAAATTCTCATGATCAACTGTTTCTACTGTATTTTCATCTGCTCCAACTGCTAAAGCAAAATTTTTCCATAGCATTGGATGATCTTTTATGAAATCTTCTTCATCGCTTAGATTATCAAGAAGAATTTTTCTATTATCGATATCTTCACAAATTGAATGGGTAGCGCTTATATAACGCGGAAACGCCTTAATGTGCTGATAATACTGTTCTGCATAATCTTTTAATATTTCTTGGTTAAGCTCTCCATTGTTCCATGCAACATAAAATGGATGTTTTAATAAATGAAACTCATCTAATTGTTGATTTAATTTTTCAAGATACATTTTTTCTCCTAGTTTAGTTGGCTACCAAAATAAATCTATATATTAAAATCTAAAAATTCAATTTATCCTTTAATTTGATCGTAGGCTTTTAAAGCTATCTCTCTTGATTCTTCAATAGATACTAATGGTTTTGGATAATCTTTACCATAAATGATTCCTGCTTCCTCAAAAACAGAATCATCCGCTTCCCATGGTGCAAATAAGAATTTAGAAGGAAGATTCTTCAATTCAGGTACAAAGTGTTTTGTATATTCACCATCAGGATCAAATTTCTTCCCCTGTAAAATAGGGTTAAATATTCTAAAATATGGCGCAGCATCAGCTCCACTACCTGCAGTCCATTGCCAGCTAGCAGTGTTATTTGCCAAATCTGCATCGCACAAGCAATCATTAAACCATTCCATCCCTACTCTCCAATCAATTAAAAGATTTTTGACTAAGAATGACGCAACAATCATCCTAACACGATTATGCATATATCCTGTTTCCCATAATTGTCTCATTCCAGCATCGACAATTGGATAACCCGTTTTACCCTTTTGCCATGCTGAAAGGAAATCTTGATTATCGTTCCAAGGAAATTTATCAAATCTTTTATTCAAATTTTCTGTACACATAAATGGAAAATGGTAAATCAAATAATAAGAAAATTCTCTCCATCCTAGTTCACTATGAAAATGAGCAACGTCCTTATCTGGACAAGTACTTTTATCATCAAACCATATTTGATGAGGTGAGATTTCACCAAAATGTAAATGAGGAGATAAAACCGAAACGTTTTTTTGGGCAGGAAAATTTCTTCCTTCCTTATATCCATTTAAACCATTTTCTCTGAAATGAATGTATTTTTTCATAGCAAATTCTTCTCCAATATTCCAATATTGGTCAAATTTATCTTTCCAATGATGTTTAGGAAGCAGATTAAGCGAGGCAATATCTCCTGAAGACTCTAACTTATCGTTAAAACTATAGTCATTTATTGTAATTACTTCTCTTGGCCCAGCATGCCTTTTTAAACAACCTTTTCTATAAAATGGTGAAAAAACTTTATAGGGAGTATTATCATCTTTTAAAATCTCCCATGGCTCCCATAGAAGTGATCCATTAAAAGTTTTAACCTCTACATCATTTTCTTTTAAAAGTGATTTAATTTTTGTATCTCTCTTAATTTCCCACGGACTATAACATCTATTCCATGAAAATGATTCTATTTCATGGTTTTTAATCAATTCTTCAATGATTTCTAAGGGATCTCCGGAAAAACAATTTATTTTATTACCCAATGATTCATTTAGAGAATTCAAAGAATGATGAAGCCACCAGGCACTAGCTTCTCCAAGATTAAATTCTTTTTGAGTGTTATTTACTGTATCAAGAATAAATATAGGCGTTACATCGCCATTTTGAGCTGCAAAATGCAAGGATGGGTTGTCTGCTAACCTAAGATCTCTTCTAAACCAGTGAATTGCTAACTTATTCATCAAAAATCTCGTTTAAAGTTTGTGCGAGTCTAACTCCAGCGATGAAAAGTTGAGATTTGACAATATCAAAGTTTTCATAAACATAATCATATCCTAATGAATCGCCATTTTTAACATTAGCATAAACATCAATAACTAGTTTTTGCGTTTCATCTACCCATTGGTCTTCAGACTTCACTTTAATCTTACTACTATCAAAATTTTCATTAAGATGAGCAGTAAATTCTGTGTAACTCATCATATACGTGTTTATCATTTCAGTGTCCCATACTCTATGAAGGTTTGTATCTTTACCAAACCATTTAACTTTAATATCGTTACCACCTCTATCTTCACCTTTTCCAACATGAAGTGGTTGATGAATATCTCCAACTAAATGAACTAAAAATCTTAAATGAAAAGCTTTTTCCTCTTTAGAAGCATTAGAATCTTTAAGCTTTAGTTTACATATCTTGATTGCCTGGACAATATCTCCTTTTTTTGATTGAGGATGCTCAGAATATTTTTTATTCAGAGGCATATTTGCATAATGCCATGAACTATACTTTTGAAAATCGGGATTTGGTCTCTTTTCGTCAGCCCAAGTACTAGCAATTGCTAATGAAGGATCTTGCAATATTTGTTTAATTTCAAAACGAGTTTTTTCAGTTAAATGCATTTCAGCAACTTCACCTGTC
>CACNWW010000003.1 GCA_902624275.1 uncultured Fidelibacterota bacterium | reverse complement strand
TAAGTAAGTCCTTAGGAAACTCTCCTGACCCAATAACATTATTTGAAAAATATGGTACTGATGCAACTAGATTTTCTATAATGTTGATGTCACCACAGGGTTCTGATGTATATTTTTCAGAGAATGGAATTGAAGTTGGAAGAAATTTTATGACCAAGATTTGGAATGCTAGTAGATTTATTATGCTTAATCATGAAGATTCATTTTCAGATGAAATCAATGTTAAAAAATTAGATAATTTTGATATATGGATTCTTGATTCACTTGACGAAACAGTCAATGAAGTCAATAAATACTTTGATAAATATCAGTTTAATGAAGCAATTAAAAAGATTTATGATTTTACATGGAATGAGTTTTGTAATTGGTATATAGAAATTGTAAAACACAGATTTAGAGACGGTGATATTATTACAAAAAGTAACTCGTTTAATATTTCAAAAAAAATAATTAAGAAAGTCGTATTATTATTGCACCCAATCGCACCATTTATATCTGAAGAAATTTGGAATCACTTGAAAGATGATAATGAAAAAGATATTATTATATCATCTTGGCCTAAAGGTAAGAATAGTGATATAAGTCATAACAAAGATGAAATATTAGATTTTAAAGAAATTGTTACTTCAATTAGAACTATTCGCTCTGAATTAAATGTTCCACCATCAAAAAAAATTGATGTGATAGCTCATGCAAAAAATGAATCAATTGAGAGAAAATTAAAGCCTCAAATTGACTTAATTAAATCTTTGTCAAATACTGAAAATTTTAATTTGAGTTCAAAAAAAGAAAAGCCAGAAAACTCTGCGGTAGCTGTATGTAAATCAATAGAATTATATATTCCATTAGGCGATTTAGTAAACAAGGAAGAAGAACTTCAAAAGCTCAATAAAAGATTGAACGAACTAGATATACTCATTTCATCAATAGAAGGTAAGTTATCTAATGAAGAATTTATAAGTAAAGCTCCTGAAAATATCGTTAAAGGTGAAAAAAATAAACTAAACGATTTTCTTGTTGAAAGAACAAAAATTCTTTCTAATATTGAGGTATTAAAATGAAAAAATTAATTTTTATACTTTTATTATTTGGTTTGGTGTTTTCTCAACAAGAATCTTCTAGTAGATCTCTAACGATTTATAAAGATAATTTCGCTGTGATTAAGGAGCCAATAATATGGAATTTGAAATCCGGTAGCAATACTACTTCTTTTTCCAATATTTCAAAAAACTTGTTATTTGATTCACCTGCTTTAAACATTGAAGGGGTTCAAGTTTTATCACAGACATTAAATAAAAATTTTTCATCCACTGATAGTTTTTTGAAAAATAGTATAGGTTCACCAGTTGAAATTATACCAACTAGTGGAAGTAGAACCGAAGGTTTGTTGATGGATATTAATAGTTCAAGTATATCTGTAAAAACCAGTAAAGGTCTTGTTATATTTCAACGATCACAATTGCTTTCAATTACATTAAAATCAAATAGTGTTCAGGATAAGTTTACTCCCGAAATAGTATGGGAAATAATTTCAACGGAAGAGAAATCTGTTAACGCTGAATTAACATATATTTCTTCAGGATTCTCTTGGAAGCCAATTTATACATTAACAATTAATGGTGATGATTCTTCTGCTTTATTATCTGTAAAAGCAGAAGTATCAAACAACTCAAATATCAGTCTTTTTGCCACAAGTTTAAGTGTTGTTGAAGGTAATGTACCTTTAAATTCTCCATCTAAAAAAGCTTCATATCAAATGATGGAATCTAGAAGTGCTATGGATACTAGAAGTTCATTAGGAGATTTTTATATTTTTGATATTGGTTCAAATCTTAAACTTGATTCTATGCAATCAATTCAATTACCATTGATGGAGTCTAGACAGATTACCTATGATAAAAAGTATGTATTTGAAAATTCTGAAAGAGATCAAGGAGATGAACCTTTAAGCATTGAAGTTTCATTTGAAAACTCAGCTTCTAATAATCTAGAACTTCCATTACCGTCTGGCATATTATTCCTTTATGAAAAAGATGAATTTAATTCAATGAGATTTATTGGAAGAAATTCACTTAAACAGCTTTATAAAGGTAGCGTTGCAATATTAGATGGTGGAAAAGCATTTGATATTATCGGAAAAAGAAGAATTCTAAACTTTGACAGACAGTCAAAAAGTGAAGAATCTACAATATCTCTTCAAATACTTAATACAAGTGATAAATCAATTAAAGTGAAAGCAGTTGAAAAGATTTTTGGAGACTGGGTAATTAAAGAGTCTTCTTCTATGTACATTAAAGAAGATGCATCAACAATATATTTTCCTTTAGAAATTGAACCTGGACAATCTGAGCTTATTACCTACACTTATAAAAAAGAATGGAAGTAATGTCTTTTGAGCGAAGCCTTACAAAATTCTAATTCGTTAGATACCCCAATTCAATTTATTAAGGGCGTAGGTCCTAAAAGAGCTAAAGTGCTTGAATCATTAAATATTTTTACTATCAAAGATTTATTATACTACTTCCCAAGAAAATATTTAGATAGAACCTCGCTTTCAACAATAGGATCAATCAATGAAGGAGAAGAGGTAAATCTTGTTGGTAGAGTAAAGTCTGTTAATCTAAGAAGAATGAAAAAAGGCAATTTTGTTACTGCTAATGTAGCTGATCATACTGGTTCGATTAGACTAATGTGGTTTAATGCAGCAGATTATATTCACCAGTCTCTTAAAGTTGGTGACTTACTAGCAATGCATGGAAAAGTTGCAGCATATAAAGGCAGTCCACAGATAGTACATCCTGAGTATGATAAATTAAATGCTAATGAAATTTCATTAACAACGGGGTTTATTATTCCTGTATACCCGTTAACTGAAGATTTAAAGAAATCGGGACTTGATAATAGAAATTTGAGAAAAATAATTTATTTAGCTTTAGAGTCCGTTGAAAATATTGATGATCACTTAAATCAAGATTTACGAAATAAGTTTGAAGTTGATAATTTAGATAATTCATTAAGAAATATTCATTATCCAAAAAATTTTGAATCATTAGATAAATCAATTTATCGTTTAAAATATGATGAACATTTTTTCTTACAATTATTATTAGCTAAGAGAAAAAGCAGTATCAAAGAAAATAAGCATGATTCGATAAAATTTAAGACAAATACTTACAACAAAATTTTAAAAAATTTAGATTTTGAGCTTACTGGAAGTCAGCAATTATCTTTAAGAGAAATTGTTGATGATTTTTTATCTGAAAATCCAATGAATAGAATGATTCAAGGAGATGTAGGATGTGGAAAGACCATCGTATCAATACTTGCATCATCTATTGTAGTTGATAATAATTATCAGGTTGGAATTATGGCTCCAACAGATTTATTATCAAAGCAATTATATAGAAACTTTAAATCTCACTTTGAATCTATTGGAATAAAATGCACTTTATTAGTTGGAAGTTTAAAGCAAAAAGAAAAAATAAAAGTTTTAGATGACATAAAGTCTGGATCATCAAATATAGTTATTGGAACTCATGCATTATTTCAAAAAGATGTTAAGTTTAATAATTTAGGGTTTGTTGTAATAGATGAGCAGCACAGATTTGGTGTTAACCAAAGACAAAAGCTTTTATCAAAATCAACTAATCCAAATCTAATGGCTATGACTGCTACTCCAATACCTAGAACATTAGCAATAACATATAATGGTGATATGGATTTATCAATCATTGATGAATTGCCGAAGAATAGGCCTGATATTCACACCTCTTATATTGAAAATGATAACTTATCAACCGCCTTTAATTTTATAAGGGAAAAAGTAGAATTGGGTGGGCAAACAATTATTGTTTACCCATTAATTAATGAAAGTGAGAAACAAGATTTATCAGCAGCAGTTGAGTCATTTGAGTATTTACGTGATAATATTTTTCCCGATCTGAAGGTTGGATTAATGCATGGAAAATTAGAGGAAGAGAGTAAAAATAATCGAATGAATAAATTCATGAAAGGTGATATAGATATTTTAGTTTCAACCACTGTAGTAGAAGTAGGAATAGATAATCCTAATGTAAACGTAATTTTGATAAACAACTCAGAGAGATTTGGATTAAGTCAGTTACATCAGTTGCGTGGAAGAGTTGGTAGAGGAACATTAGAAAGTTATTGCCTTTTATGCAGTGATAGTGAATCACCTAAAACAAAAGAAAGACTAAATATTATTGTGAATTCAAGAAATGGATTTGATATTGCTGATGAAGATTTAAAATTAAGAGGACCAGGAGAATTTTTTGGTGAAAAACAAAGTGGATTTGTAAAATTTAAAATAGCAGATTTAATTACAGACGGACCAATAATTAGAGATGCTCGAATGAATGCTTTTGAAATTATAAAGAATGATGCAAATTTGACCCAAGTTAATCATTCGATGATAAAACAAAAGTTTGATGATGAATATTTACAATTATTTTTAAAAACAACAGTAAACTGAGGACCAAATGAAAGAAAAACCAACAGAAAAACAATTATTCGATGCTTTAATTTCTCAAACTGCATATGGGATTTGGGTGTCATTAGGTAAACTACAGAACCCTGTAAGTGGAGAAACTTCTATTGATCTTACTCAAGCATCTATTCAAATAGATATGTTAGATATGATAAACAATAAAATGCATGCTAGTCTAACTGATGAGGAAAGAGAGTATATTGATAAGGTTTTAGCTGAAGCAAAAATGAATTATCTTGAAGTTGAAAAAAATGAAGAAAACCAAGAAAGTTTAGAAGAAGAAAACAAAGAAAAAAATGAAGAATAGCATTGAGCTTTTTCACTACTTATAGCAAAAAACTAGAAAATTTAATTGCTGTAGTTATTTTTCTAATAACTTTTGCAGTTTACTTTTCAACTATGGCTCCCACCGTATCTTTTTGGGATACCGGAGAGTTTATAGCAACTTCACATATTTTAGGTGTACCTCATCCACCCGGTAGCCCATTATTTCTATTGGTCGGTAAATTTTTTAGTCTAATACCAATTAGTAGTGATATAGCATTTAGAGTTAATATTTTTTCACCAATTATAAGTGCATTAACCATCAGCCTTCTATTTCTCATTTGTAATCAGTTTATTGATAGAGTAAAACCTAAGGATGATAATAAATTTTTTAAGATGTGGTCTTCCTTAACTGCTTCTTTGACTTTTGCATTTACTCATAGCCATTGGTTCAATGCTGTCGAAACGGAAGTGTATGCTTTTAGTGGTTTTATGACTGCTCTTGTAATTTATTTAATTATGCGTTGGTCAGAGAAAATTCATAATTCAAATCATGTTATTTATTTAATATGTATAAGCTATATAATCGGATTAGCAACAGGTCTTCATTTGCTAAACTTGTTAACTATCCCATTTATTGGACTGATTATATATTTTTCGATTGGAAAATTAAGTACAAAAAATTTAATTATTACAATCACATTATCTTTAGTTTCTTTTTTTGGAATTCAAAGTTTTATTATTAAAGGGTTACCTCAAGTCACAGCATCAATAGGTTTAATAGGTTTAATGTTATTAATTATTTCATTGATTTTTTTCACAATATATTCTATCAAATCAAGTAAAGCTTTTTTATCAATTTTTTTATCTTCTATTCTTTTAATTATAATTGGTTACTCGACTTACTTTTCCATCTTTATAAGATCTGGCCAAGATCCTAACATTGATGAAAACAACCCTGAAACTATTGCTGAGGCAATTTCTTATTTGAATAGAGATCAATATGGTCAGATGACAATTCTACCTAGAAAATTTAATAATCTTCCTTCAAAGATTTCTATAGTGGGATCCCCAGAAATTGAAAGTAAACAGTTTTCATTTGACCAAGAAATAGATTACATGTTTCATGATATTCCTTCCCAAGCAAATTTTTTATGGAATTATCAAATCAAAAAGATGTATATAAGATATTTTCTATGGCAATTTGCTGGTAAAGGTGATAGTGGTGATCCTTTTGTAGCAAGTGTAGGCGCATCATCGAATGAAGATGGAGTAGATTGGAGACAATTTGGACTACCAATTGCATTAATTATGGGTTTAATTGGATTAGGCTATCATTTTAGAAAAAATAAGCATGATGCATTTTCTCTATTAATATTATTTTTAATGACCGGAGTTGCAATTATCTTTTATTTAAATCAAGATGCTCCACAGCCGCGAGAACGTGACTATGCCTATGTTGCCAGTTTTATGACTTTTTCAATTTGGATAGGTTTAGGTGTATATGCTTTTATCAACTTTATTACTGACTCTTTATTAGAAAAGTCAATTAAGTTAAAATCATCTTACTTCATGGTAGCTTTATTCATTCTATTTATGCCCACTAGAATGTTAATAGCAAACTATCACGAACATGATAGGACAGGAAATTATATTGCATGGGATATGGCATATAATATGTTACAAACCTGCGAACCAAACTCAATTCTTTTTACAAATGGAGATAACGATACTTTTCCATTATGGTATTTACAAGAAGTAGAGAAGATAAGAACTGATGTTGTGGTTGCTAATCTTAGTTTGCTAAATACAACATGGTATATTGAACAGCTGAGAGAACGATATAAGGAAAACCCTTTCATTAAAATGAATGATAATGAAATTAGAAATCTTGATTTTAAAAGATGGGAATCTAAAAAAATCTCTATTAATGCCCCTAAAGATAAGAATAATGAAATTGGAAAAATTGAATGGGAACTAAATCCAACTTATCTAGGTGTTGCGTTAAGAACTCAAGATCTAATGGTGCTAAGAATTATTAATGATAATAATTGGAATAGACCGATTTATTTTGGCGTAACTGTTGCACCTACAAGTATGTTAAATTTAGATAATTATCTTCAGATGGAAGGCTTAGCATACAGGTTAGTTAATAATTCGAATGAAGTAATCAATCAAAACAAAATATCTGATAATTTGCTATCATTTATTGGAGAAAAATCTTGGTTTAATGATTATGATTCAAATAAATATAATGAAGTCAAAACATCTATATCTAAAAATTATCAAAGAGGATATATTTTTAGAAATCTTGCAAACGAAGATGTTTATGTTGATCCACAATTAGGAAGATTAGTTCAAAATTATCGTACTGGTTTTGTAAGATTATCAATATCACATTATTTAGATAAGGATTTTCAGAAGGCAGAATCCGCATTATTAAAAATGGAAGAAATTATGCCAAGCAACATCATTCCTATACCATCTAAACAACTTCAATATCAAATTGCTCAAGTTTATAATGGTGTAGGTAATCAAGACCAAATGAAATATCATATGAAAGAACTAGTTCAAAGAAATGATCTAGAGCTTGAGGACTATATACTCTATGGTAAGACCTTTATTCAATTATTAGAAGATTATGAGGAATCAAAATTAATTTTTGAAACCATATATCAGAATTATACATTTATAGAGCAATCAATTATTAGAAGAGGATTTACAGCAACAAAAATTTCTGAAAAAGAGTGGCAAGATTGGCAAAAGTCACTTCCAGAAATTATATACTTACTTTTTTTAAGTTATAAGAATCTCGAGATGTATGATGAAGCTAAAATATTATTAACAGACTGGATAAAGAAGAATCCTGCTGATGATAATGCTAAAGAATTGCTAGATGAAATATTGCAACTTGAGCCTTCATAATGAAATTATCCATTATCATTCCTCATCATAATGGTAAAAAACTTCTTCATGATTGCTTACAATCTATCTATGACAATATTTCAATCGATAATTTTGAGATAATAGTAGTCGACAATTTATCAACTGATAACTCAGCAGATGAAGCAAAGAGTAATTTTCCATCAATTATATTATTAAAATCAGAAAAAAATCTTGGCTATAGTGGTGGTTGTAATTTAGGTGCAAAGAATGCAGCCGGTGAATATGTAATTTTTTTAAATAATGATACTTTACATACAAAAAAATGGATTGAAGAGTTAGTTAATTTTCTTGATAATAATCCTCATGCTGGCGCGGCTCAGCCAAAAATCTTAAATGCAATTAATAAAGATACTTTTGATTACGCTGGAGGAGCTGGTGGTTATATCGACAAATATTGTTTTCCCTTTGTAAGAGGTAGACTATTTAATACCCTAGAAAAAGATTTAAAACAGTATGATAATGCAAAAAAAATTTTTTGGGCTTCGGGTGCAGCATTTATCATAAGAAATGAATTATTAAAAGAACTTGAATATTTTGATAATATTTATTTTGCCTATATGGAGGAAATTGATTTATGCTGGAGGCTTCAAGCTCTAGGCTGGGGAATTTGGAATGTACCTTCTTCAGTAGTTTATCATTACGGGAAACAAACCATTAAAGAAAATTCATTTAAGTCACATTATCTAAATCATAGAAATTCATGGATTTTATTTTTGAAAAATTCTGCATTTTTTGAAAAAGGAGCTTTAATTATTAAGAGATTTATCTTAGATCAAATGGCAGCTGTTTATTCAATTCTGACATTAGATTTTAATAGGTTGCTAGCTATTCTTTTCTCTCATTTATGGTTGATTTATAATTTTAGAGTTTTACTATCTATAAGAAATAAGAATAAGCTTAGGTACCAAAGTTTAGATTTAATTTATAATGGTAGTATAGCAATGGACTATTTTTTTAAACGCAAAAAATATTTCAATCAAATATTTGAATAGAAATCTTTATAAATATCCATTCTTTGCGGGTCTAAATCTTGAAGTTCCAAGATCATTTCTTTTTGACCTAATTTTTCCATAATCTCACCAATTTTAGGTCCATGATATTTCATGAACATATTGGTATAATTTTCTTGAGAATAATTATTAAATATCTCATCTAGATTTTTAATTACCTCTTTTAGAGCTAAAAGACATTCATCAATATTACCATTATCAAAGAGTTCATACGATAAGTAAGTTGAAAATCGAAGTTTTCTTAAACCTGTATTGTCTGTCAGAAGATTAATTAATAATAACCTTTGCTCCCATCCTCTAGAAAAATTTGATGCAGTTGCACGAACAGCTATACTTCGTGCTTTTTCATAATGTTGAGATCCACCTAAAGAACTCCATGTATCTAATTCAGCACCTAAAATAATATTTCCATAAAATCCTAGAAGACTGGATAGTGGATCAAAATATATACTATCATAATATAAAGATGAATTTTGGCTTAGAGAAAATTGTGATCCTTTATCAAAAAAATGTAAATCCATATCATTGCTAAAAAGAGATTGAATTAAAAATGATTCAGAGCTTCCAGTATTGGCGCTTCCTTCAAAAATAATTTGAATATTTAGTTTAAGTTCTAGGTCGCGGTACTCATCATTCCAAACTGTATCAACATAAAATTTTTGCATAGAGTTTTTTAGGTTAAATAGAGAAGATTTTTCATCATCTCTAAGCAATCTATCATCAAAAGTAACAGTAGCTTCCTTAAATTGGGCGTTTAATCCAGAAAACAGTATTAAGATAATTGCGTATTTAAAGAATTTCATTAGGAAAGTAAATTTAATTAGTTTTCTTAGCATAATAGACCTATATATTTTTTAATTTACAAAATGACATTAATTAAAGACATAATTAACCAAAATAAGAGATTATCTAACATTTCTAAAATTATATCTGAGCTTAGTAAAGAAACACAGATAGAAGCTTATTTAGTTGGAGGATGTGTTCGTGATCTAATGTTAAACCCCACAGAAGATGCAATTGATGTTGATATTATGGTTGAAGGTGATGGCATTGCTTTTGCTGAAATGCTAGCGCAAAAAATTAATGTCAATAAAATCGTTCCATTTAAAAAATTTGCGACTGTAAAAATTCCATACAACGAGTTTGAAATAGAAATAGCATCTGCGAGACTTGAAACATATGACAAGTCATCTAGAAGTCCTTCTAAGGTAATAATGTCAAATATTCAGGATGATTTATTGAGAAGAGATTTTACAATTAATGCAATGGCTATTTCATTAAACGAACAAAACTTTGGAGAATTCTTTGATCCTTTTAATGGAATGGAAGATTTAAAGAATAAAATTTTGAAAACACCCCTTGATCCCGACACAACTTTTTCAGATGATCCTTTAAGAATGATGCGAGCTTCATATTTTGCATCAAAACTTTCTTTAGGTATTGATAAGGCTTGCTTGGATTCAATTAAAAATAATGCGGAGAGAATTAGCATTGTCTCACAAGAAAGAATAACAAATGAACTATTTAAAATTTTAGGTACAAAAAAACCTTCTATCGGATTAGATATTTTACAGCAATCAGGTTTAATGACTTTTATTTTTCCAGAGATTTCAGTTATGTACGGTCTTGATCAATCAAACGAGTATCATCATAAAGATATTTTTTACCATACTTTGGAAGTTGTAGACAATGCTGCAAAGTTATCAGAAAAGCTTGATTTAAGATTAGCTGCATTGGTTCATGATATTGCAAAGCCTAAAACTAGAAGATTAAGTAAGTCTAAAGGATATACATTTTATGGACATGATGATGTTGGGGCAAGGATGCTAAAAGATATATCTAAAAGCATGAAATTTTCAAGCTCTACAAGAGACTATATTGTAAAATTAACGGCTCTACATTTGAGACCCATAAGTTTAGCGAAGAAAAATGTTACGGACTCAGCAATCAGAAGACTGATAGTTGATGCTGGTGAAGAAATTGATGACCTTATGAAATTATGTAGAGCTGATATTACTACAAAAAATCCAAAAAATATTACAAAGTATCTTGGTAATTTCGATAGAGTAGAAAAAAGAATGAATGAGGTAATTGAGATAGATAAGCTTAAAGCATTCCAATCTCCAGTAAGAGGAGATGAGATAATGAAAATGTTTGATCTTCCTCCTGGAAAAGAAGTTGGAAAGATAAAAACTATGGTTGAAGATGCTATTATTAATGGTGAAATCAAGAATGATTATTCCTCTGCAATCTCATTTTTAGATCAAATAAAACATCAAAAAAAATAACTTTGCTTTCAAATATGTAAACTTTACTTTACATGTCCTTAATAATATTTTTTATTGTAATGAAAAAAACGAAACTTTTAGATGTAAATTTAGTCTAAGAAGTACGTAGGAGAAAAATGAAGACAAAAATACTTTTAATAATACTTTTAAGTATTGTTAGTGCACAATCGCTTAGTGTTGATGAGGCAGTTAGAATTGCTTTAGAAAATAAAGCAGCTATAACAAATGCTGAAAGAGATGTACGAATAGCTAAATTGAATAGAAATTCATCAGCTGCATTATTATTACCATCAATAAGCGCCAGTAATTCTTATAGGGAAACAACTTATGGAAATTCTGTATTAACTGGTGGAGAATCATACTCAGGTGGTGTTAATCTGTCTCAAAGCTTATTTAATTTTGGAAGTAAGATAAATTCAGTTAGACAAAGTGATAATTCCTATCAGATTTCTAGAATTCAAGAGAGACAAACAACCTCTCAAATAATTTTAAATGTTTACACATATTATTACCAATATTTAAAAGATTCAGAGCTATATGAAATTGCCAAAGAAGATTTACAGTTATCAAAAAGACAACTAGACTTAGTAAAACAGCAGTTTGATCTTGGCGCTGTTAGTAAAACCGATTATTTAAAAGCTACAGTAAGATATGGAACTGCTAGATCTACACTCCTTAATAGAGAATTGAGTTTTAACAACTCATTTAAAGATCTTAGAAATAGCATGGGACTTATTGGAACAGATACAATAATTAGTCTTCCAAAAAAGGTAGAGATAAATTTAATCATTCCTTCCTTTGATGAAGCATATCAGTTAATGCTTTCAAATAGTCCAAGTTTAAATATTTTAGATAGAAGAGTTACGTCAGCAAAAATTAGCGTAAAGCAATCATGGGCATCAAGTTTACCAAGTTTAAGTTTGAATCTTGGGTATAATGCTACTTCAAGCGACCAAATTACAAAACAATATTTTGAGGATAATTATATTCAAAGTGCAAATTTAACTTTAAGCATACCTCTCTTTAATGGTTTTAGAAAAAGAAATGATATTAAGATTTCTAAATTACAACTATCTAATCAGCAGGCATCTTACAGTTCTGCTACAAAGGATGCTGAAGTAAGCCTTTACTCATTGCTTAATCGTTTAAATAATTATGAAGAATTAATTCCTATTCAGGAGGAAGTACTATTATCAGCAGAAGAGGATTTAAAATTGGCTCAGCAAAAATATGAACTTGGTTCTGCAGCTATTCTTGAGCTATTAGATGCTCAACTAGCTGTAATCCAAGCGAGTTCGTCATTAGTTACAACAAAATATGATGCAGCTATTCAGCTTGCCACTCTTGATAATCTCATTGGGACATTAGATAAAAAATATAAATAAGGAGTATTTGTGAAAAATTTATTTGAAAAAATTATGGAACACAAAATCAAGATCATAGGTTTTGTAATCATTGTTTTAGCATTTTCAATATTTGGTGGAAATGCGGATGATTCTACACTTGAAGTTTCTGTTCAAAAAGTAACCACAAAAGATCTTTACAGTAAAGTGGTAGCAGATGGAGTTTTAACTCCTGAAACAGAAGTCAAACTTAGTGCAAACAACACTACATATATTACTGAGATTGCAGTAAAAGAGGGAGATTTCGTAAAGAAAGGCGACTTTTTAATGTCTTTAGATGATCGTCAACAAAAAGCAGCAACTGAGGCTTCAAGAGCAAGCCTGGAAGCAGCCAAAGTTCAACTTGAACAAAGAAAGGCTCAGCAAAAAAGACAGTCAAAACTTTATTCTCAGGGACTTATATCTGATCAAGAAATGGAGACCACAAATTCTTCGTACGCATCTGCACTAAGTGCTTACAATGGTGCTCAATCTAGATTAATTCAGGATGAAGATGCTTTATCAAAATTAAGATTAATTGCCCCTCAAGATGGAACCATTACTTTTATTGATGGTGAGGTAGGCGATTTAGCTCAAGGGGGTATGTTTAATCCAAGTGTTTTACTAAAATTATCTGATTTATCTAAGATGGAAGTATATGTTAATGTTAATGAAAATGATATTGCTGATATATCAATAAATGATACAGCATTAATTCAAGTTGACGCATATCAGAATAGGAAATTTAAAGGTTTGGTAAAAGAAGTGGCATTTGCTGCTTCAACCTCAAGCGGAGGTTCATCACAACAAGTGACTAATTTCCAAGTTAAGGTACAAATGTTGGAAGTTGTAGCTGGTATGAGGCCGGGTATGAGCGCTACTGTAGATATTATTACAGAAGAGAGATTGGGTGCAATTGCAATTCCTATTCAAGCACTGACTACGCCTAGGCCATCAAAAAGCTTTGAAAAAAAATCAGGATTTTCAGCAGAAGTTAGCGTTAATGGAGAATCTCAGTGGTCTAATAAGCAACAATTTGGAAGTAAGAAAAGTCAATCAACTGTAGTTTTTATTTTAAAAGATGATAATACAGTTGAACAGCGTGTTGTTAAAGCAGGTATTGTTGGAGATAGAGATTATGAAATTATTTCAGGCTTAGAGGTAGATGAGACAATTGTTACAGGTAGTTTTATTGCTATTAGTAGAGAACTATATGATGGAGCAGTTGTTAAGGTAAAAGAGAATTCTAGACCAAATCGTAAACGTGGCTAAGTCCAAAAAAGAAATTATATCTATTCAATCAGTATCTAAGATTTACAACTTAGGTGAAACTGTTGTGAAGGCTTTAGATAACGTATCATTGAGCATATATGATAATGATTATATTTCCATTATGGGCCCTTCAGGATCTGGCAAATCAACTTTGATGAATATTATTGGATGCTTAGATGTCCCTTCCAAGGGAAAATATAAATTTAAGAATGAGTTGATTTCAGAGATGGATGATAATCAGCTTGCTAATATCAGAAACGAAAAAATTGGATTTGTTTTTCAAACCTTCAATCTTCTACCAAAACTTAATGCGATGCAAAATGTTGAAGTTCCGTTGATTTATTCTTCGCTTGGAAGAAAAGAAAGACTGAAAAGAGCAGAAGAAGCATTATATATTGTTGGATTACAAGATAGGATGAATCACAAACCAAATGAATTATCTGGTGGTCAAAGGCAAAGAGTTGCTATTGCAAGAGCTCTTGTTAATAAGCCATCAATTATTTTAGCAGATGAGCCAACTGGTAATTTAGATTCAAAAAGTGGTAATGAGATTTTGAAATTTTTTTCAAAACTACATAAAGATGGTAATACAATCATTATGGTTACTCATGAGGAGTCTGTAGCAAAGCTTTCTAAAAGACGAATTGATATTTTTGATGGAAAAATTGCCAGAGATGAATAATTTTTTTAAGAATATTATCATTGGTTTATTTTCAGTTAGATCAAATCTCACTCGTGTTATTTTAACTGCTTCTGGATTAACAATAGGAATTTTTACTGTAAGTATTGTCTCTGCTGCAGTTTCAAGTATCGATAAAGAGTTTGCTAGATCAATGGATTATTATGGGAATGATAAAGTGTATGTAGGTACATGGCCGTGGTCTTTTGATTTTGATTGGTGGAAGTACAGAAATCGTCCAAAAATTGAAGAATCTTCTCTTGAATATATAACTCAGTACAGTGAATACGTCACCGATGTCAGTATTAAGAAAAACTCTTGGACTAAAGCTACTTATGGTAATAAGGCTTCATGGTTACAATTAAATGGAGTATATCCAAGCTATCAAGATATGTTAAGTGGAACAAAGATTGTAAATGGAAGATTTTTCTCTCAGAATGAATGGAATCTTCAAAGAAGGGTGATTATTGTTGGAGCTTCAGTTCGGGATGGTTTTTTTCAAGGTAAGAATCCAATTGGGAAAAAAATAAGACTTAATAATGTGACTTTTGAAATAATTGGCGAACTTAAAAAGCAAGGTATAGGAATGGTTCCTGGCGGTTCATTAGATAATTTGGTAATTATGCCTTCAACAACATTTGAAAGAATACTTACAAGATGGGGATTTGATGAGTTGGTCTTACAAACAAGACCAGAAGATATTCCTTTAGCGAAGGAAGAGGTTGGCATGATTATGCGTGTTGCCAGAAAAATTCCTCCAGGTATTGACGATAATTTCGCAGTTAATTCAGCTGATGCATATATGGAAGACTTTAATTTTTTGAAGAATTCAATAGCAGGTATGGGATTTCTTGTTACAGGAATTTCTCTAGTAGTATCTGCAATTGGTATTATGAATGTAATGTTTGTTTCAGTCAGAGAAAGAACAAGAGAAATAGGTTTAAGAAAAGCCATGGGTGCAACCAATTTTAATATTTTAACTCAATTTCTAAGTGAAGCAGTTGCAATAGCCATTATTGGGGGATCAGTTGGAATTGTTCTAATTCGATTAACCGTTTTTGGACTTGCTTCATTCCCTATTCCAAACTTTAATGGCGCAACACTTCCCATAAGTTTTGACCTAATTCTTGTATTTTACACATTCGCCATTTGTGTTATTATTGGTATTTTGGCAGGGTTAATTCCTGCAAGAGCAGCAGCAAATTTAAATCCTATTGATGCATTAAGAGATGAATAGAATAATTAATTATTTAATTGATACTGTAGGTGGAGTTCTTTTTTATTTTGGACAAACAAAATTAAGAACTGCTTTGACTCTTATGGGTATAACGGTTGGTGTATCCTCAATTATTGCAATTATGACAGTTTTGGAGACCTTTGAACAATCTACAGATGCTGTTGTTTCTGATATGAAAACCAATATTTTTTATATTACGAAAGATAATCCCATTCAAATAACATTTGGTAATGATGCTGGATGGGGTAAGCAAAAAATTCCAAGAATTACTTGGGATGAATATGAACAATTAAAAAGAAATCTTACTTTAACAACAAACATGGCTGCAACTACTGCTGAAGAACCTAGCGATAGAACAATATCAGTAGGCAAAGAAGAGCTTAAAAGTAGGCTTGCAAGTTTTTGGGGTTCTGATGGCGATATATTATCTGTTTCTAAATATGACATTCTTGATGGGAGAAATATACAGGATGTTGATATTGAAAATGCAAGTAGAGTTGCTATAGTAGGATATTATATTAAAGAGCAGCTTTTTCCATACTCAAATCCCGTTGGGCAAAATATAGAAATTGATAATATTCCTTTTGAAATCATTGCTTTAACTGAGCCCAAAGGTGAATTATTAGGCCAGAATATGGATAGTATGATAGGTATTCCTATAAGTACATATATTAAATATTACGGAGGAAAAGGATGGAGAGGAAGACCTGATCTTCAACTTATTTTAGAAGCGGAATCAATGGATACTTTACAAGATGCAACAGATGAGGCTATTGGGGTATTTAGAGCTATTAGAAAAATTCCTCCAGGGGAGCCAAATAATTTTTACATTGCAACTAATGATCAATTGATGGATACTTTTGGAAGCTTTACGTCGTCTATAAAAATTTTTGTAGGTCTAGTTGCAGGAATTTCTTTAATTGTTGCTGGTATTGGAATTGCTAATATTATGCTAGTCTCTTTAACAGAAAGAATTAAAGAGATTGGCATAAGAAAGGCTTTAGGTGCTAGAAGAGTAGATATTTTTTTACAGTTTTTAATTGAAGCAGTATTAATTTCTATTATTGGTGGAGTTGTCGGAATTATCTTAGGATTATCTTTTGGTAATGTAGTAGCAACATTCTTAGAGCAAGATCCAGTGATTCCTTATGAGTGGGTGTTATATAGTTTACAAATTTGTGCTTCTATGGGAATAGTATTTGGATTATATCCAGCAATAAAAGCTTCAAAATTGAATCCAATTGACTCAATGAGATACGACTAAATTTAGTGGCCTTTTACTTGCTGTAGTCTTTCTAATCCTCTAAATTGTCAAAAATAATTTATGTCAAAGAAAAATAAAATTGCAGAGCAAGAAGTAAGAAAAATTGCTGAACTATCTAGATTATCTTTATCAAGTGATGAACTAAAAAAACGTACCGAAGATATGAACAATATTATCAATTATATGGATACATTAAATGAAATTGATACTGATAATGTGAAAGAATTATATAATGTTAATGATATGAGTAATTCATTGAGAGATGACACTTTTGAACAATCTTTAGAAAAAAAAGATGTTTTAAAGAATAGTCCCAGTTCAAATGATGATTACATTGAAGTTCCATTAACTGTAAAGAAGGAAAGCCAGTGATTCTTGGCGTTATTCCTGCACGATTAAACTCCACTCGTTTCCCTAGTAAAATTATCTTCCCTCTAAATGGAAAGCCGATTATTGAACATGTTTATGAAAAAGCTATTCAATCGAAACTTCTTAGTAAAGTAGTTGTGGCTATTGATTCTGAAAAAACACAAAAATTAATTAATTGCTCTAATATTGAAATGACTTCAAACAAACATCAGTCTGGTACAGATCGAGTAGCAGAGGTGTCCAAAAATTATAATTGTGATATTGTTGTTAATATCCAAGGCGATGAACCAGGTATAGATCCGAATTTAATTGATCAGCTTATAAAACTTTTTGATGACCCAAAGGTAGAAATGGCTTCCGTTGCTTCCACTGATTTGCATGAAAGCGATTTCTCAAATGATAATGTTGTAAAAGTTAATTTAGATAATGATAACAATGCAATTTCGTTTGTTAGAAATAATATTGATTCTAATCAAACCTATTTTAGACATATCGGTATATATGCTTACAGAAAAAAAACATTAAATTTTTTTACTTCTCTTAATCAGTCTGAAAACGAAAAAGTACATAGTTTAGAGCAATTAAGAGCGTTAGATAATAATATTGCAATTAAACTATTAATTAGTGATTTTAATCATAGAAGTATCGACACAAAAGAAGACTTAAAAAACTATGAAAACTAAATTCATATTTGTTCTCGGGGGTGTAATGTCCGGTTTAGGAAAAGGGATTTCTGCCTCTTCAATTGGTTATCTTTTAAAAAGTGCTGGATTAAAAGTTAACATTTTAAAACTTGACCCATATTTGAATATTGATCCCGGGACTATGAATCCATACCAGCATGGTGAAGTCTTTGTGCTAGATGATGGTTCAGAAACAGATTTAGATTTGGGCCATTATGAAAGATTTATTGACGAAAATATGTCTAGCAATAATAATGCTACTGCTGGACAAATTTATAGCACAGTTTTAGATAAGGAGCGTTCAGGTAGTTATTTGGGAGAGACAGTACAAGTTATTCCTCATGTAACTGATGAAATTAAGAAAAGAATGAATTTTTTGTCTGACTCTAAAAAATATGACATAGTTATATGTGAGGTAGGTGGAACTGTTGGTGATATTGAAAGCTTACCTTTTTTAGAGGCAATCCGTCAACTTTCCTTAGAGGTTGGGTATCATAATTCTCTAATTATTCATTTAACTTTATTGCCATTTATTGATGCAAGTGGAGAGATTAAGACAAAACCAACACAGCATTCAGTTATGAAGTTAAGAGAGATTGGTTTATCACCTGACTTTATTTTTTGTAGAACCAAAAATGAAATAAGCCAAGATATTAGGGAAAAATTAGCTCTATTCTGCAATGTAAGACCTGAGCATGTTATAGAAAATAAAGATGTCTCGAGTATCTATGAAGTTCCTTTACTTTTAGAAAATCAAAATATAACAAAAATGATTTGTGATCGTCTTAACCTTAAGAATAAACCATTAATTAAGAAGCTGCAAAACTTTATAAAGACTTATAAAAATCCTGATAGTAAAATAAAAATTGCTATGTGTGGTAAGTATACAGAACTACATGATGCATATAAAAGTATTACTGAATCTTTTATACATGCAGGAGTAGAAAATAATGCAAAAGTTGAAGTGATATGGGTTAATACAGAAAAAATTAAAAATGATAAAGATGCCTCCAAAGCATTCATGGGTATTGATGGTATTTTATTACCTGGTGGCTTTGGATCAAGAGGAGCAGAAGGAAAAATTCTTACTTCAAAATTTGCTAGAGAAAATAATGTCCCATTTCTTGGAATATGTTTAGGGTTGCAATGTGCAGTTATAGATTATGCACGAAATGTTTGCAATATAGAAGATGCTAACAGCGCAGAATTTCAACCAAAATCTAAGAATAAAGTGATTGATTTAATGGAATCTCAAAAAGCCATTAAGTTAAAGGGAGGTACCATGAGATTAGGTTCTTATGAATGTGAAATTCAAACAGGTACAAAAGCATATTCTATTTATCGTAAAAAAACTATTAGTGAAAGACACAGACATAGATTTGAAGTAAATAATAAATTTGTCTCCAAAATGGAGAAAAATGGGTTAATTTTCTCTGGTTTGAATAAAAAATTAGGAGTAGTAGAAATAATTGAGCTAAAAGACCATCCATGGTTTGTTGGATGTCAATTTCACCCAGAATTAAAAAGTAGAGTTGATAAAGCACATCCTCTTTTTAGAGAGTTTGTTAAAGCTTCGCTAAAGAATAGCAAGAATTAAATATGAATAAAGTAAAGCTAGATAACATTATTTTTGGAGATAGGGCTATACCTTTCATTGGAGGTCCATGTGTTATTGAAAGCAGAGATCACTGTTTCGGCATTGCTGAAAAAATAACTGAAATTACATCTAAGCTAAATATCCCATTTGTCTTTAAGAGTTCTTTTGATAAGGCTAACAGGACATCTATTTCATCATTTAGAGGAGATGGTTTAGATACTGGATTAAAGATTTTAGAAGAAATAAAAAATAACTTTAATATTCCGGTCACTACGGATATTCATTTACCTGAACATGCCAATGCAGTTAGCAATGTTGTAGATATTATTCAAATCCCAGCATTTCTTTGTAGGCAAACTGATTTATTAGTTGCAGCAGCGCAAACTGGTAAAGTAGTGAACGTTAAAAAAGGACAATTTTTATCTCCTTATAAGGTAGAAAATATCATTAATAAATTAGAAGAAAGTGGTAATAAAGATATCTTAATAACAGAGAGAGGTAATACTTTTGGTTTTGATAGTTTAGTTACAGACTTAAAATCGATTCCTATAATGCAGTCATTTGGTTATCCTGTTATTTTTGATGCCACACATAGTGCACAAATACCTGGAAATCATGAATCAAAAACAGGTGGAAATAGACAATTTATTCCTTCCCAAACATTTGCTGCTGTTTCATCAGGTGCAAATGGAATATTTATGGAAGTGCATGATGATGTAGATCATGCACTAAGTGATGCTAGCACACAATGGCCTATTGATAAACTTGAAAAAATATTAACATCTATTATTGCTTTTAGAGAAACATATTTAAGTCATGGATAAAAAATTACAAGATTCACTTTCTAAAATAAAATTATTGATTTGTGATATCGATGGCGTACTCACAGATGGATCATTTATTAAAAGTACATCTGGAGATGAGTTGAGATCTTTTAATGCTCTTGATGGTGTTGGTTTTGTAATGCTTAGATTATTGAATCTTAATATTAAAACTGCATGGATTACTGGAAGAGAATCTCTTACAACTATTCAAAGAGGAGAAGAGCTTCAGATTGATGACGTATATAATGGAGTAATTCGTAAAATTGATGCATACGATGAATTAAAAAAGAAATATGGGGTATTAGATAATGAAGTTTGTTTCATTGGAGATGACATTATTGATATACCTATTTTAGAAAAAGTTGGATTTGCTGTTACAGTACCAAATGCTCCAAAGTATATATCTAATTATTCGCACTATACCACTTTACTTGAAGGGGGTAAAGGCGCAGTAAGAGAGGTAATCGACCTACTTATTGAATCTAGAGGTGATTTTACTGAACAATTAGATAAATTACTTAGAGAGCTAAGATGATATTAGATTTAAACAAGAAATTAACAATCTTTTTAATGCTTTTTTTTGTTTCATGTTCGAAAAATGAAGTCATCAATAATGCTGAAAAAGACGTACATGATCAATTATCAACAAATGTCGAAATTACATTAACAAAAAAAGGTAATATTACTGCAAAAATCAAATCCGAAATCTTAAAAAAGAATAATCAATCATTACAATTAGAGCTATATGATAACGTTAATGTTGATTTATTTGATGAAGATCTTCAGCATAAATCTTTAATTAAATCACAATCTGCAATGGTAAATGAAAAAGAAAATAGAATCAAAGCTTACGGAACTGTTATGGTCATTTCTAATGACGGGAAAATACTTATGACAGACTCTTTAACATGGGATAATAATTCTGATAAAATTTATACTGATGCAAATCTTACATTTGTTACTTCAGATACGGATACACTTTATGGAACTGGATTTAAATCTAATATAGACCTAACTGATTGGAATATTTTGCAACCAAGAGGAAGAATAAATAATGACTAAAGTATTAAGAGCAGAAAATCTTGTTAAAAAATATGCAGATTTTTATGCCGTTAATGACATTGATTTAAATTTAAATAAAGGTGAAGTCGTAGGTCTTTTAGGGCCGAACGGGGCAGGAAAGACCACAACATTTTATATGATTACTGGTATGATAAGGCCTTCTTCAGGTAAAATAATTTTTGGAGATGAAGATATAACAAAGTCTCCAATGTACAAAAGAGCTAGAATGGGGATTGGATATTTAGCTCAAGAACCATCAATTTTTGGGAAATTAAGTGTCGAAGATAATTTGAAAATTGTGCTTGAAACAATTATTCCCAACAAAGAAGAACAAAACCAACTAATTGATAAACTACTAAACGAATTTAATATTTCTCACATAAGAAATAATATTGGAGCTGGATTATCAGGCGGAGAAAGACGTAGAGTTGAAATATGTCGTACTTTAGCTTTAAAACCTGACTTTGTATTGTTAGATGAACCATTTGCAGGTGTTGATCCGATTGCGGTTGAAGATATTCAACAGATGATAATTTCTTTAAAACAGCAAAATATTGGAGTGCTAATTACTGATCATAATGTTAGAGAGACACTTTCAATTACAGATAGGTCATACCTTCTGTACGGAGGAAAGATCTTAAAATCAGGAGATGCCCAAACCTTAGCAAATGATGAGGAAGTTAGAAGAATATACTTAGGTAAAAATTTTAAATTGGATCAATGAACAAACTTTCTACCAAGCTTAGACAAAAACAATCTATAGTTCCTCAGCAAATTATAAAATCTAGACTATTAGAGTTATCTATTGATGAGCTTGAAAAAGATTTGGAAAATGAAATACAAGTAAACCCTGTAATTGAAGAAAAAAGCATTGAAGAATCAAGATCCAATGATCAGGTAGATTCATTTCAAGATCAAAGTAGCTATGAACTATTCTTAGCGAATGTTCCAGAAAGCAAGGACATCACTGATGATTTAATAATTCAAATTGATACATCAAATCTTGATGAGAAATCAAAATTAATTGGAAAAGAAATAGTATTTAATTTAGATAAGAATGGATTTTTAGATATTGAGTTAGAGTTAATAGCAGATAATCATAACGTTGATGTTGAAGAAATAGAACAAATCAGAAAAGAAGTAATGGAGCTTAATCCAGAGGGTGTGGGAAGCAAAGATTTGAAAGAGTATTTAACTTTTCAAATTGGAGATTCTAATACACTATCAAACAAAATAGTTGAAAATTATTTTGATGATTTTCTAAATCAGGATAAAGATAAAATAAAACAACATATAAATTGTACGGACAAAGAAATTGATGAAGCCTTTTCATTCATTTCAGATCAAAATTTTTCTCCCATTCTTGATAATGATTTAGGCATCGAAAATGTTTTACCAGATGCTATAGTAAAGGAAAAAGAAGATAAGTGGTTGATTCTTATAAATGATAGACTATTAAATAAGTATCAAATTTCGCAAGACTATCTTGATGCAGCAATGAATTCAAATTCTTCAAAAGAAGAAAAAACTTTCTTAAAAAACCATATTAGTGATGCACAGAATATCTTAGATACATTGAATTATAGATCTAATACACTAAAGGATGTTATTGAGCAGATTTTATTAGTGCAGGGAAATTTTTTAAGCAATAAAAGTGAATTTTTAAATCCATTAAAATTAGAAGATATTGCAAATAAAATTGATAAAGATATTTCAAGTATTAGTAGAGTGGTCAAAAATAAATATATTGATACACCAATTGGATTAATTAGTTTAAAAAGTTTATTTTCAAACGCATTAACTAAAAAATCTGGTAAAACTGCATCTACTAATGAGCTTAAAAAAGTGATGCTTGAAATAATAGATGCCGAGGATAAGAAATCTCCATTATCTGATTCAGATATTGTAGAGAAATTAAATGAAAAAGATTTTCTAATAGCAAGAAGAACGGTTGCTAAGTATAGGAAGCTATTAGATATTAAAAATGTAAATCAAAGGATAGAAAAATGAGCGTAAAACATTGTATAAGAGTAGATGACTTTAGTAAAAATGAGATTTTAGATTTATTTGAATTGGCTGCTGAATTAAAGTTTAAATATAGAAATAAAGAAAGTTATCAACCCTTCAAAGACCACTCCATGGCTATGATATTTGCAAAACCTTCTGCGCGAACCAGAGTTTCATTTGAAACAGGTTTTGCTTGGATGGGAGGGCATGCAATTTATTTAGCTCCCCAAGACATCGGCTTAGGAACTCGTGAGAGTGCAGGTGATTTAGCTCAACTTTTCAGTAGATATAATGATATGATTATGGCAAGAGTATATAGTCATAATGATATGTTGGAATTTGAAAAACATGCTACTGTTCCAGTTGTGAATGGTTTAACTGATTATAACCATCCATGCCAAATTCTTACTGATATGTTTACAATTTGGGAGCAAAAAAAAGATAATTTAAGTGATTTAAAGATTGTATATGTTGGTGATGGAAATAATATTGTTAACTCATGGATAAGATTAGCTTCAGTATTACCCTTTGAATTCAATTGCGTTTGTCCTAAAGGGTATGAACCTGACGCAGGAACAATTTCATATGCCAATTCTAAAAATATTTCTTCAATAAATATTCTTCATGACCCAATTCAGGGAGTAAAAGATGCTGATGTTATTTATACAGATGTTTGGGCATCAATGGGTCAAAAAGAAGAAGTGGATGAAAGGGTAAAAATATTTTCTCCTTTGCAGGTAAATAATGATTTGATACAACATGCAAAAAATGATTATATGTTTATGCATTGCTTGCCAGCTGAAAGAGGCAGAGAAGTTACCAATCAAGTAATTGATTCTCAAAATTCCATAGTATTTGAGCAAGCTGAGAATAGACTACATACCCAAAATGCTATTATGGTAACTCTAGCAAATAAAGTTTAGTTATAAACTTTTTATAATAATTGAATTGCCATCATATTTGGCATAATTAAATTGTTGATCACAGCAATCATCAAGTATAATTAATTGTTTTTGATTTTCATTAAAATTAAATGAATGATGATAGTGTCCCATGATTACAATGTCACAATCTTTATTCCATTTTGATCTAGCAAATTCAATCAACTCCGAGTGAATTTTATCTAACTTTTTATTATCAATTTTGTGTGAATCTTTTCTTTCATATGAAATTTTTTCTGCAACTTTAAACGCAATACTTTTTGGTAATAAAGAGTATAAAAAACGAAAAATTTTACTTCTTAAAATAATCTTTAATAATCGATATCCTTTATCCCAAGATAGGATACCGTCTCCATGAGTGACATAAATTCTTTTATTTCCTGCAAATAAAATTTGATCATTTAAAAAAGATTTTGTTGTTAGTGATTCAAATTCTTTTCCTATCCAAAAATCATGATTCCCCGCTATAAAATATATTTCAATTCCTTTGCTTTTTATTTTTTCTAGTAATAAAAAAATCTTTTCAAAATAATTTGGATTATTTTTGTTGTATTCGAAGTAATAATCAAAAAAATCCCCCATAATAAAGATACTTCCTTTAGACTTTTCAATTTCACGGATAAACTCTTCCATTTTCTTGATTTTATGTTCATTAGATAATGAAGGAGTTGGAGAAAAGTGATTATCTCCAAAAAAATAGATTGGTAATTGCATTAAAAAACTTAATCTTTTATAAAAATTGCATCAATGAATTAATAATTTAAAATTTTTGTCTTAAATTATACTATCTTTGATAATGAAAATATTTTGAATAAATAAATTATTTGAAACTTTATCAATTTTTTAACTTATAAAATCATATGCGCATTATACTTACTATATTATTATTAACTAATCTTTTATATCCACAAAGTTTTGGGCAAAATAAGGTTCAATATGAATCCTTTGATTGGGAATACATTGTAAGTCCAAATACCAATATTTATTACTACGGAGATAACAAAGACTTAGCTATTTTTACATCTAAAGTAGCAGAAAGATCCATCGAACAAATTGGTAAACATTTAAGATGGAGAAGTAATAAGCCAATTAAAATTATTGTTTATACATCTCATAACGATTTCCAGCAAACAAACGTTGTAAATGTATATATGTCAGAGGGTGTTGGAGGAGTAACGGAATTATATAAAAATAGAATTGTTATTCCTTTTGAAGGTTCCTATGAACAGTTTGAACATGTAATTCATCATGAGCTCGTTCATGCAGCGATAAATGAGCTGGTGTATGGAGGGAATGCACAAGGTTTGATAAGTGGAAGAATCCGTGTACAAGTTCCGCTGTGGGCCAATGAAGGTTTAGCTGAATTTTTATCTGTTGACTGGGATACTAATTCAGATATGGTATTAAGAGATCTAGCAATAGAAGACAGACTGCCTTCAATACCTGAACTTAATTATTCTATTTTAGCATATAAAGGAGGACAGTCTGTTTGGCAATACATTACTCAAAAATATGGCAGAGAGAAAGTTGGTGAAATTTTTCAGCAAATGAAAAGAGCGCAGAATGATGAGCGCGGTTTTGAAAGCGCTTTGGGAGTTGATTATGAAAAACTTACTGAAGATTGGCATGATTTTGTTAAAAGGGAATATTGGCCTGACCTAGTAAATAGGGAAAATTTTGATGACTTTTCAACAAAAATAACTGATAGAACTGAAACAAGAAATTTTTATAATGTTAGCCCTTCATTTTCGCCAGATGGTAATACTATTGCTTACTTTTCTGACCAAGATGGCTATATGGATTTAATTTTATATGAGGTTGATTCTGAAAAGCAAAAAAGGCGCCTAATTAGAGGAAATACTACTCCAGATTTTGAGGAATTAAAATGGTTGCAACCTGGAATTTCTTGGTCACCAGATGGGAAATCAATATCATTTGCTTCTAAGAGTGGAGAGCAAGATTCAATTATCATTGTAGATATTGAATCTGGAAAATATAAAAAGATTCCTATAGATCTTGATGGAGTTTTTACTACTTCATGGCACCCAAGTGAAAATAAGATTGCATTTATGGGTCACAAGGATGATTCAAGTGACATTTATGTTATTGATTTAACAACAAAAGAGGTTACAAACATTACCAAAGATATTTTTTCAGAATCTTCTCCAAGCTGGTCTTTAAATGGTGAAATAATTTATTTTACTTCAGATAGAGGTCAGAATACTAGCGCTAACAGTATGTATGATGTTGATTTTTCTCAAACTGATATATTTCAATACAGTTATCAAACTAACACAGTTTCACAAATAACTAATACTGAATATAATGAAAATTATCCAGTTGCCAGTTCAGATGGAAATTTATTTTATACTGCAGACTATAATGGTATTACAAATATTTTTAAACATAATCTTAGTAACAATGAAGCTTTTCCAATTACTAATGTTGTTACTGGTGTTCAGCAGATAGATTTAGATAGTAGTGATAATTTGGTTTTTTCAGGATTTAAGAAACGAGGTTGGGATTTATATACAATGAATAATTCTAATTCTTTTTCAGAAAAGGAAATTAAGCCTACAAAATTTTATGCAAATAAAAACCGTAGTACTGATTTTGAAGATTTAAGAACTTTTACAAGCAAAAAAGTCACATTAAGTCCAGAAGATTATTCCAAATATATTTTTGCCAGAAATTATCAGTACAGAAATGATAAGAAAGATAATAATGAAGAAGTAGAAGTTGATTCTTTGCGTTTTCAGGATGATTATTTAGCAAGAAAATATCAAACAGATTTTTCTGTAGATTATATCGCCACTACAGCAACCATTGATAATCTTTTTGGAACGCGTGGTGTCGCAAACTTATCGTGGAGCGACGTAATGGGTGATCATAGAATCAACATTGGTACCAATTTAGTTTTTGATTTAAATAATAGCGATTTAGTAGTTCAGTATGCATATCTAAAAAATAGAACAAATTATTATACTACATTATTTCAACAGGCTAATACATTTTCTTTAGGATATAATATGAATTATGACTTCATTGGCCAACTTAGAGATTACGGTATTGGATTTTACGGACAATACCCTTTTTCTAAATTTATGAGATTAGATTTTGGAGCTACGCTAAGAAATGTAGATTATGAAGTTAAGCAATTTGACATTTTTACATTTCAAACTTCTACAAATTATAAAGAAAATTTAAAAGCAGTGGTTCCAATTACAAGTTTTGTATTTGATAATTCTACTAATGGTTATACTGGTCCAGTAGATGGATTCAAGCAATATCTTACATTTCAATTTAGTCCTGATATAGGTTCAAATTCTATCCCATTTCAAACTTTAAAATTTG
This sequence comes from uncultured Fidelibacterota bacterium, assembly GCA_902624275.1. Taxonomy (GTDB): domain Bacteria; phylum Fidelibacterota; class Marinisomatia; order Marinisomatales; family Marinisomataceae; genus Marinisoma. The sequence continues at coordinate 58,828 of CACNWW010000003.1, read as the reverse complement.
ATATGCGCAAATATTATAAGATTAACAGAAATTATAGTTTAGCAGCAAGATTAATGTTGGGTAAAAGTGTTGGAGATAGACCTCAAAAGTTCTTCTTAGGTGGGAATTCACAAATGATGATTTTCTCTGATACTCAAACGGAAGGAAGAGATGATTCTGGGTTTTATGCTCAGCGAGTTCTGGATTATGACAATACAAGTATTCTAGAGGATGTTTATTTTAGTGAATATGTCTTTCCCTTGAGAGGTGCTAGATATAGAGAAAGAGTTGGAGAAAACGTAGCTGTAGCTAACTTTGAATTTAGATTTCCATTTGTTAACTATGTTGATGTAAGTTTTCCTGCAAGGATAAGATTTGGAAATATTTTTGGACATTTATTTTTAGATATTGGAGCAGCTTGGGACTCTTCTGATGAATTTAATAATAGTGATTTAGTTAGAAATAAATATGGGCTTACTGATCCTGAAGCATCTCCAATTTTGACTACCTTTGGTATCGGAACAAAAATCTTCACTCCATTTGCTTTAATTAGAATTGATACAGCATGGGATAAATACCCAAGCGGAGGTTATTCAAAACCTCAATATATAATATCTTTCGGTTACGACTGGTAAATGTTTTGAAATTCTCAGTTTTATCTGAAGATAATAATTCTCTAGCTAGAACAGGCTTGATTGAAACAGATCATTCCAAAATAGAAACTCCAGTTTTTATGCCAGTAGGAACCCATGGTGTTGTAAAAACGCTATCTCCAGATGACTTAAATGCTATGAGCGTTCAAATAATGCTTTCAAATACCTATCATTTATATTTAAGGCCGGGAACCGAGATTATAAATGAAAATAAAGGGTTGCATAAATTTTTAAATTGGGATAAAAGCATTCTAACTGATAGTGGTGGATATCAAGTATTCTCTTTAAGCAACATGAACGAAATAACTAGCGATGGTGTAAATTTTAGATCGCATTTAGATGGAAGTGAACATTTTTTTACTCCCCAAAAATCCATGGAAGTTCAAAGACAGTTAGGTTCTGACATAATTATGGCTTTTGATTATTGCCCTCCAGCAGATTGCTCTGAAAAAGAGCTTAGAAGAGCATCAACTTTAACCGAAAGATGGACCCAGCAAGCTTTTGAATATTTAAACGATAAAACAAGCATTTATGGTCATAATCAAACGCTTTTCCCAATAATTCAAGGGGGTATTAATCCAGAAGAAAGATTAAAATGTTTGAATCAAATGCTTCCATATGCTACATGTGGAATAGCGATTGGAGGACTTTCAGTTGGAGAAAAAAAAGAACCAATGCTTGATATTGTTAAGTTATTAGGAAAAAATATGCCCGTAGATCAACCGAGATATTTGATGGGAGTTGGTAAGCCTATAGATTTAGTTAAAGCAATTTTACGAGGGGTAGATATGTTTGATTGTGTGCTGCCCGCCAGGAATGCCAGAAATGGTCAGATATTCACACATGATGGTGTTATAAACATTATGAATAGTGCTTATTCAAATGATACATCACCAATAGATAAACATAGTTCAATAGAGTATGCAAAAACTTTTTCAAAGTCATATTTAAGACACCTTTTTAAAGTGAATGAGATGTTTGGACTGAGGATTGCAACCTTAATCAACATAGCATATTATTTGGATTTGGTAAATGAAATAAAAAATGAAATTAATAATAATACTTTTGTAAAATGGTCTGATAAATATTTAAAAATGTATGAGAATTAAATTATGTTAAAAATTGGTCAAAAAGCTCCAGAGTTTTCATTGCCAAATCAGGATAATACCTTTATATCTTTAAAAGATTTTAAAGGTCAAAAGCTGCTTATATGGTTTTTCCCCAAGGCAAGTACAAGTGGTTGTACTAAAGAAGGAATAGGGTTCAATGAGCTCATCAAAAATTTTAACAAACAAAACATTTCTATCTTAGGTGTTAGTAAAGATTCAGTCAAAGCTCAAAAAAACTTTTGCACAAAAAATGAATTTAAATTTGATATTTTATCAGATACGGAATTAAGTATCCTAAAAAAATATAAAGCATGGGGGCTTAAAAAAATGTATGGAAGAGAATATGAGGGTATTCTTAGGATATCTTATTTAATAGATGAAAATGGAATGATTGAACAAGCTTATAGTAAAGTAAAAACTGCAACACATGCATCTGATGTTCTTGAATCAATTAAATAAGATACTCTTAGCTCTATGTTTGCTAGTTCTATTTTCATGTGCATCTGTTAAAGCGCCTCAAGGAGGACCTTTAGATTCTGATCCACCAAAGTTAAAGTCAACTACTCCAGCAATTTTAACAAATCTAAATCAGGGGCAACAAATCACCTTATCTTTTAATGAGTTTATTAAAGAAGAGTCTCTTAAAAACGCAATCGAACTTTTTCCAACCGTAAATCAACAAATTAATTTTGAATATTATGGAAAAGAAGTAATAATTACGTTACCCTCCAATCTTGATAAGGACAAAACATATGTTATATCATTGAATTCTAATTTATCTGATGAGCACAATGTTAAGTTAAATAAAAACATTGTTATTCCAATAAGTCTTTCAAATGCAATCAATCAAGCAGCAATTAAAGGAAAAATATTTGGATCATATAGCAAACCCTCAATCTTATTATGGAAAGGAATGATTGATAAGAATGAATTACTTTCAAAAAAACCTGATTATATAATTTCATCTTCCGATAAATTTAGTTTTGGTTATTTAGCATATGATAAATACACTGTCTTGGCTGTTGACTTATATAATTCAAAACTATCATTAGAAAAAAATAAAATATCTTTTTTTTCAGAAAGCTTTATTGATTTGAAAAAAGATAATACTCCAGATTTAAATTTCTTTTTTAATGCTGAAGAAGTTGAAGTTGAATCAGACTCTTTGAATGTAAAAGAGGATATAGAGCAATTTTCAAAAATTGTAGGTAGTATTAATGGCAATTATATTCTCCCGGTTGTTATTGAATTAAGAAATAAAGATAATAGTTTTAAAACAGAATTATCTTTTGATGGAAAATTCAAAATTGATAATGTAATTGGAGGAACGTATCAATTATTTGCTTATCAAGATCGAAATAATAATAAGATCATTGATACCGGAAATTTTAAAGATGATAATTATTCAGAAAAATTCTATGTTTATCCAGACTCATTAATATTAAGAACAAATTGGGAATTAGAAATAGAAGATTGGAATTTAGATAATGAATAATCAAGTAATTGTCGCAGTGAGTGGTTATTTTGACCCTTTGCATGTTGGACATATTGAATTTTTTCAACTAGCAAAAGACTTAGGTAGTAAGTTGATTGTAATTGTGAATAATAATCATCAAGCAGAAATGAAGAAGGGCAGTTTTTTTATGGATGAAAAAGATAGAATGGAAATTGTTGCGGCTTTAAGACCTGTTGATGAAGTATTTTTAAGTATAGATAAAGACAATAGCGTATGTAAAAGTTTAGAATTCATAAAACCTAGTATTTTTGCTAATGGTGGAGATAGATCTTTAGATGAAATTCCTGAAACTGTAGTTATGGAAAAATATAAGATTAAAATGGTCGATGGTTTGGGTAATAAGATAAGAAGCAGCAGCGATTTAACTGGAATTGGTAAATGAAAAAAAAACCTGATAAAAAGAAAACACAATTATTAGAAGATTTTCTAGAACTTGGAGAAAAATGTAACATAAAGATAATACATGATAAGGGGAATTTCAATGGCGATAACTGTTTATTATTTTCAAATGAAACTATTGTAATCAATAAGCACAAACCACTTGAGCAGAGATTGTATGTGTTAGCAAAGTGTTTTAGTCAAATTAATCTTGATAATGTTTATATTAAACCAATGCTAAGAGATTTAATTAACCAAGCCAAAACAGATTATAAATGAGTAATCAAAAACATTTATGGGCTCCATGGAAAATGGATTACCTTAAAAATAAAAAACAAGACTCTCAAAAAATTTTTTCTGATTTTATAGATGAAGATAATGATAAAGAACATCTTATCCTTCATCGTGCAAAACATTGTTATGTAATAATGAATTATTATCCTTATAATAACGGACATTTGATGGTTATTCCTTATAAAGAAGTTGATAAATTTGAAGAACTTGAAGATGAAGTTTTATCTGAGATTATGTCTATTTCCAAAAAAGTTATGAAGATATTAAGAAATAGTTTTTATTGTGATGGGTTTAATTTTGGAGCTAACATAGGTGAAGGCTCAGGTGCTTCTATTGAATCTCATTTACATTTTCATATAGTCCCTCGCTGGAAAAGCGACACATCTTTTATGCCTGTTATTGGAAATACAAAAGTGATGCCTCAAACGTTAGACGATACTTATGAGCAATTATTAAAATTATTTAAGGAAGAACTATAATGGATTTATTTTCTCATTCCTGGCTTCCATTTATGTACCAATATGGTTTTGGTTTATTGATTTTTGGCGGAGGGCTTTTTGCAGTTTTCAAAGCTTATGGCGGTAAAGAGTTTTGGAATCAATATAAGATATGGATTCAGATTTTGATTTGGGGATTCATTTACGTTTCTTCAATTCACTTATTAATGACTGTTTCAGCACTTAATGATTACCCTCAGTTATATCTAGTAATTTTATCCTTATATATATTTAATGTCTTTTTATTGACTAGGAAAATTACATGAATACCATTGCTACTTCAGAATTATTTTGGGTTATTTTAGCTGGCTATGTTTTCTTTGTATTAGGTGCGGGATTATTTTTTGCAAGAAATAATCAATCAACCGAAGACTTCTTTTTTGGTGGAAGAAGATTTTCATGGTGGTTAATTGGAATGTCAATGTTGGCAACTGGTGTTGGATCACATAGTTTTGCTAAATATGCATCTAAGGGTTTTGAATATGGGTTTTCATCCACAATGACTTATATGAATGATTGGTTTTTTATGCCATTATTACTGTTTGGTTGGATTCCAATTATATATTATATGCAGGTCAATTCCATCCCTGAATATTTTGAACGTAGATTTAATTCTACTGTAAGAAATTTATCTACTATAACCATGCTACTATACCTTATAGGATACATAGGTATTGGATTATTGGCTTTAGGATCATTATTACAGCCAATTTTAGGATGGGAAATCAATACTATAATCATAGTGGTAGCTATTATATCTGGTACTTATGTTTCTTTGGGGGGTCAAACTGCAATTATATTTACTGACTTCTTACAAGGTGTCATTCTGCTATTTGCTGGGTTACTAATTTTTGGTTTGGGTATTGCTTATTTAGGGGGATTTGATTTCTTCTGGAGCAATTTGTCAGCTACAAATAAATTACCATTAGCAGATTTTAACTCCCCACCTGATTTTAACTTTGTTGGAATTTTCTGGCAAGACGGAGTAGTTGGTTCAGTTGGATTTGCATTTATGAACCAGGCAGTAATTATGAGATTTTTAGCATCTCGATCTGTTATTCATGCAAGAAGAGCAACTATGATGAACGTATTGGTTTTCTTGCCAATAGGTACTGTTGCAGTTTCAAATTCTGGTTGGCTAGCTAGAGCTATGGAAAATATGACCCCTGGTGTTATAACTGATTTATTACCAAATGGAAGTGCAAATGGTGTATTTACTGTTGTTGCCTCCCTAGTAGCTAATTCAGAAGCAATTTTTGCATTTTTAGTGGCAGCAGTAGTTGCTGCTTTAATGTCCAGCTTGGATTCACAAATTAATGCATCAGCAGCAGTGGCAGTTAATGATGTATATACGCCACTAAGTAAAAATCCTTCTGAAAAAACACGTTTAAGAGTTTCCATGTTTACTTCTTTACTTGTTACTTTTGTCGGTATTCAAGCAGCATTCTTATTTGCACAATATGGAACAATTTATGAGGCTCATGGTGCATTTCATAGCGTGGTGACTCCACCAATGGTTACGGTTATTTTCCTTGGTATTTTCTGGCAGCGCTTTTCATCAAGAGCAGCTGTATTAACGTTTGTCCTAGGTGCAGCATTTATCTTCCTTGGTATCGAGTACCCTCAAATTTTTGTTCAACCATTCTCACATGGGATAGAATATATCGAAGCAAAACCATGGTCATATATCAGGGCATTATACAATGTAGTAGCATGTACATCCATTGGAATCATAGTAACTTTACTTACTTCAAAACCAAATCAGTCTCACTACGAACAAATTAAAGGATTAACTCTTTGGACAATTAAAGATGGTCCACAATTTTTTAAAGGTTCAAAGGTTAATGAAAATGCAGGCAGTAAAATTACCTTTAATGGTGATATGATTAAAGTCGTGGATGACACAGATAATAAAATATATTTACCAGCAGACCTAATGAAAGATCTCGGTGCAAAAGAAGGAGATTTTGCATATATATCTGATACAAGGTGGTACTTAGGTGGAATCAAATCTACTCATGCGTACATTGGAAAAATGTCATCAAGTAATAAAATTGAAATCTCTAAAAATGTCCAGAATCATGGTCAATTTGACCTTTCAAAAAAATTATTTATCGAATTAGAATTATAAATTCCAAAAAAAAATTGACAAATATTTTTTTCTTTACTTAAAATCACGCAGTTAAAATCGCTTTTTAAGATGTTGAAGCAGATCTTAATGAAAAAATTGATCTGGCCATGCACTTAAAAAGAGTTTTATTACTTTTTAAGAGTTGAAGCAGGTATGGATGAGAAAACATATCTGGCCATGCGATTAAAAAAGTCTTAGGGGGCGTTTTTAAAAGTTGAAGCTAATTTTATTAAAAGGAGATTAGGCCATGCGATTAAAAACAATCATATTATCCGTATGTCTTGTCACATCACATCTATTTTCACAGACCGGTAATTTATTAGGAACAGTTTCAGATTCAAATGGTTCCTTTCCATTACCAGGTGCCAATGTTTATTTGGAGGGAACTAACTTTGGAGGAATAACTGATTCCGGAGGTAAGGTTTATCTTTCAAATCTACCAGCAGGTAATTATAAGCTAGTAGTTTCGTACATTGGGTATGAAAATCAAGAAAAAGATATTTCTATTGATGCAGAAAATTTGAATACTTTTGCAATAGAATTATCAGTTGGAACATTAGTTGGAAACGATATTGATGTAATTGGTAATTCTTTATCGGGTCAGGCTAGAGCGTTAAATAATCAAAAAAATAAGTCCAATATTAGTAATGTTGTCTCATCAGATCAGGTTGGCAAGTTTCCAGACTCAAATATTGGAGATGCGTTAAAACGTGTCCCTGGAATTGCTGTATACAACGATATGGGCGAAGCTAGATTTGGACATGTTCGTGGAACTCCATCTAGTTTTAATTCAGCAACCATTAATGGCGAAAGAATGCCTTCCGCAGAGGCTACAACAAGAAGTAACCAGTTGGATATAATCCCTGCTGATATGATTCAAACCGTAGAAGTTATTAAAGCACTTACTCCAGATATGGATGCAGATGCAATAGGAGGGTCTATTAATCTTATTACACGAAAAGCTGCAGGAAAACGAACATCAGTTACTGTTGGAAGAGGTGAGAATACCTTGGATGAAGCCGGTAAAATAGTACAGTTATCTGGAATGCATTCCAATAGATCAGAAGACAGCAATTTTGGATATATGTTTAATTTTTCTTTTTATGATAACTGGACAGGTACTGATAACATTGAAGCAGAATGGGATGATGAAGGAAATATTGTTGAACATGATATTAGAAAATATTTAGTTCATCGTGAGAGAAAGAGTCTTGGATTGAGATTTGATTATAATTTGGATAATACAGAATTATATACAGATCTTAATTATAATGATCGTAATGATTACGAAAATAGATATCGTCAAAGAATAAAGGATTTAGATGAGGGAGAAGGAAACCAAGAGGTTAGAAGACAAACTAAAGCAGGATTGCCAGGTAATGAATATGGAAGACTGGAAGACCAAAAACTTTTTTCCTATAAATTTGGTGGAACAAGTCTTTTAGATAAGCTAAAACTAGATTATTCTTTTAAAATTTCAGAGGCTTCAGAGTTAAGACCGAACGAAAGATATCTTGCTTTAAGATTAAAAAATCAAACTGCTGTTTGGAATCAAAGTACTGAAAAACCAAACTTTACTTTTTCAAATGCAATCGCTGCAGATTTAAATAATTCATGGGATTTTAGAAACTTAATTGAAGAACGTAGAGATACTAATGAAAAAGCACAAAGTTTTAAGGTAGATGCTGATTACAATTTCAATGACAATCTAAAATTAGAGGCTGGATTGAAAATTAGTTCAAGAAAAAAGGAAAGACGTAATGAGTTCTACGAATTTGAACCAGTAGATGAAGATGCTTTTTTAGCAGATGCATTTTCAAATATCGTTAGTCAAGATAAAAGTGAATGGTTAAATGATGTGAATGGTACTTCTTATAATTCAGGATCTTATGTAAGTAGAGAATTTCTTGGAAATTTGGATTTATCAAATACAGAACTTTTTGAAAGAGTTATTGTTGAAGAAGAGTTGGCTGGCAACTTCAAAGCCTCTGAAGACATCACTTCATTCTATGGAATGGCTTCATATGATTATTCAGACCAATTGCTAGTTGTAGGTGGTATAAGGTTAGAAAGAACATCCTTATATGATTTAGAAGCAAGAAGCTATGATGAAGATAATGATCAAAATAATATCATTACAGCCGCTGATAACGATTATACTGATATATTACCTTCATTGCACTTGATATATGATTTAGATGGGGCATCAAAGATGAGGGTTGCTTTAACAAAGTCTTTAGCAAGACCTAATTACTTTGATACCGTTCCATATCAACAAGTAAAAGTGGAAGATGAAGAGATAAAGGTTGGTAACCCTGAACTAGAGCCTACCATTTCAACAAATTTTGATATTTCTTTCGAAAGGTATTTTGATGATATTGGGTTATTCTCAGCAGGAATGTTTACTAAAGATATAGATAACTTCGTTGTTTATACATCTGGCTATGTAACTCAAGCTGACAATCTACCAGACTATAATGGCTTTCAATTAGAAAAAGCATTGAATGGTGGAAATGCATCTTTATTAGGAGTTGAAATTGCATTTCAAAGGCAAATATTACCGGGACTAGGTTTATATGCCAATGTTACTGCTATAGACTCAAAAATAGATAATTTAGATCCAAAGATTCAAGAAGACAGACCCGATGTAAAAGATAATTCTATGCCAGGTACGTCTGAGCTTAGTTACAATCTTTCTATATCATATGAAAGAGGGCCAATGACCGTACGTTTATCTCTTAATCATCAAGGAGAGTTTCTTGAAGAATTTGGTGACTCCAAATCTGAAGACAGATGGTATGATAAATCAAGCTATATTGATTTAAATGCAAATTATAATATAAGAGAAAATATTTCTCTTTATGCTGACTTTAATAATTTAACTAATCAACCATTGAGATATTATCAAGGAAGTAGTAGATATTTAATGCAAGAAGAATATTATAATACAAAATTTACAATCGGTATAAAGGCTGATTTGTAAATTTGGTTATTATTATTCTAATCGAAAATAAAAGTAATAATACTTGTTTTTTCGATAATAATATTAAAAATTTCTACCATCTTCCGGAGTAGCTCAGTTGGTAGAGCGAGTGACTGTTAATCACCAGGTCGGGGGTTCGAGTCCCTCCTCCGGAGCTTTCATGTCTAGCTCAATAAAAGGAAATAAATAAAATGGATTTTTTAACACTATGGTCTTTATTGGGCTTTTTATTTGCGGTGTATGCTGTAACTGCAAATGATAGTATTCAAACTCTAGGTACGTATATTTCATCAAATAGAGATATCAAGTGGTATTGGATGTTTGGATACATGGGTTCCATTTTTCTTTTCACTATGATTCAAGGCTTTTCAATAAACGATCCAGCATTTGGAAGATTAGATAAATTTGAACCAATTACCATTCAATGGTATCATGCATTAGCTCCGCTTGTTTTAGTGGCATTAACCAGATTAAAAATTCCAGTATCTACCACATTCTTAGTACTTTCCGTTTTTGCTACCTCAATAGTAATGGAGCAAATGCTGATTAAAAGTTTTGTTGGTTACGCTGTTTCATTTGTTTTTGCATGTGGTTCATGGTATCTCATCAGTAAATATTTCCTTTATGAAGGGGAAAAAGGTAACAATAAATACAATAATTATTGGAGAGTTGCTCAGTGGTTAACTACTGGATGGTTGTGGTCAACATGGCTAAAGCATGATTTAGCCAATATTATGATTTTTTTACCAAGATATAGTATGGTGCAGTCGTTTCAATTCCAGCTATTTGTTGTTTCAATAATGTTAATAGGTTTAGCATTTATGTTTTATGAACGAGGTGGGCGTATTCAAGAAATTGTTTTATCTAAAACGAACACTCGATATGTTAGATCTGCTACCCTAATTGATCTAGTCTATTGTTTTGTTTTATATTATTTCAAAGAGGTAAATAATATTCCTATGAGCACAACTTTTGTATTTATGGGAATGTTAGCCGGAAGAGAACTAGGTATTTGGCTATCAATTGGTTATGGAAAATTGACATATACTGACAGACACAAAAAAGCTATTTTCCCAATGCTTTATATGGATTTCTTAAGATTAATGCTTGGCTTAATGATTAGCGTTTCTTTAGCGTATGGAATTCAATGGTATTCCAGTCTATAATATTTTATTTTAACATATGAATCTTAAAAATAAACTTGCTCTTATTACGGGTGGTGCTAAAGGTATAGGTTTAGCTACTGCACAAAGAATTCTAAATGAAGGTGGAAAAGTAATTCTTTGGGATTTCAAGGAAGATGACCTTAACAAAACTGTTAACAATTTTAAAGAGCAAGGATTCGATGTTTTCTCACAGATATGTGATGTTACAAACAAAGAGCAAGTATATAGCAATGCAAATATTATCAAAGAAAAGTTTGGTAGTTTAGATATACTAATTAATAATGCTGGTACCGTTTATACAGGATATATGTTGGATAGAAGTGATGAAGAGCTTGAAAACCTTATTAATGTAAACTTTACATCAATGATATATACCATAAGAGCATTTATGCCAGCTATGCTCGATAAAAATTCTGGCCATATTATTAATATTTCTTCTGCATCATCAATGACAGGAGCACCTAAGTTAGCAGTATATGCTGCTACTAAATGGGCTGTAGCAGGACTTACTGAATCTTTAAGGCTTGAAGTACAAAAGATGGGCAAGTCGGGTGTAAGATTTTCTTCCATCCATCCAAACTTTTTAAAGAAAGGATTATTTGAAGGAACTAAGCTTAATTTTCTAGGTCAGTTATTAGCTCCAGGGGTAAAGAGCCATGATGCAGTAGCTAAAGTCATTGTAAATCGTGCAATAAAGCTCGGATTCCATTCTCCTAAAGTTCCATGGATTATGAACCAAGTGGTTTTGCTTAGAGCCTTGCTCCCAAGCTCCTTATTAATCAAAGTAAGTAGTCTTTATGGTCTTTATGATATGATGGATGATTATAAAGGCTATGATGATGGTAGATAAAGTGACCAATAAATTTTTTCAAATTATATTTACTAGTTTTATTCTACTTTTTTTTAGTTGCACAAAACCTGATAAAATAATTTTGTATAACCAAATGTTTGCAACAGATTCAATTCCTGAGGCTGGTATTGATAGCATTGGTTTTCTTATGCGTAAACATGTTATTGTTGTCACAGTCAAGGATAAAAATGAAATCCATATATATAATGCAATGAATGGAGAGTTTAAAAAATCAATTAAACGAGATAATGCATTTCCAAATGGAATCACAACAATAAACGATCAATTTGTTTTAGTTACAGAAAGAGACAATAAACAGGTTGCTGTATTTAATTCATCAATGGAGTTTTTAGGAACGTTTGGAAATGATGAGTTGCGTAGTCCTTATGGTATTACATTTTATCAGCAAGATAATAATTCCTATAAAGTTTTGGTTACAGATAGCTACGAATATAACAATCCAAGAGAGGACCGAATTCTTGGTTGGGATTTTACCATTAAAAATGGAGAATTTCATACGGGTAAAGCTACAGTACTAGGAAACCCAACGCTTTATCAAGTAGAAAGTATTAAAGCAGATAAACATTATCAAACTTTGCTAGTAGCAGAGGAAATGAAAGAGTACCATAAGGTTATGGTCTTAGATTTGGTTAGTGGTGAAGTTATAAAAGAAGATTTAGGTAATTTTAATAGAGGAAACGATCCCGAAGGCATTGCTTTAGTAACTAATAAAGATAATGGTGGGTACTGGATTTGTACTGAGCAAAGTAAAACTGATAACCGTTTTCATTTGTATGATCGCAAAACGTTAGAATATATGACTACAATGTACTTAGATGATGTTTCTTATACTGATGGGATTACTACAGCTTATATGCATGGTAAATGGTATTTATATGCAGTGGATAATGATGCTAGAGTTGTTGCATTTGAATTACCTGAAATCAATTCTTAGATAATGATGCTTTTGTATCTATTATTTTTTTTCGTATTGATTACTCTGATATATTTTTTTCGTAATACAATAATAGTGAATATATATAAACTGCCAATTATTCGAAAGTCCTGGCAACTTCCTGATATGGATGCTCACAATGTTTATCTTGTAAATAATGATAAGCCCGTAGTTGTTTGCTGTGGTGATAGTATTACTCATGGTCATATTGGATATGACTGGGTGGGTAACTTAAGGAAGAATGATGATTCCAAGATTTATATCAATGCAGGTATTAATGCGGATCTAACTTGGAATTTAAATCAGAGAATTGATGATATTATTAAGCATAATCCAGATTATGTTACCATTTTAATTGGAACCAATGATGCAATAGGTAGTCAGCCTGTAAAATTAATTCAGGATTATTATATTCAAACAAAAAATCTTCCAAAAGTTCCTTCAATCGAGTGGTTTGAAGAGCAGATTGAAATTTTTGTGAAGGAAATTAAAGAAAAAACCAGTGCTAAGATTGCTATTACAACTCTTCCCTGGCTTGGGGAACAAGAAGATGCTTCTATAATGAATGTAATTAAGAGTTATAATAAGATAATTAAAGCGATTGCCGTAAAGTATGATTTATTTATACTAGACCTCTTTTCAAAATTTAAAGAACAAATAGATAGCAATGATAGCATACCTTATACTACTTCTGAACTGAGAAGATTACGCGGTCTTAGAGCAGTTGTGCTTTATTATATCTTTGGATGGAGTTGGACAAAGATCGGAGAAAAGTATAAGCTACAGTTGCTTTGCGATCATATCCATCTAAATGAAAAGGGAGGATTTTTAATGCAAACTCTCGTAAAAGAATTTTTATCAAAATAGATTCTTATCAATTTGATAAAATTCGATTTCCATTACTATCTAAATCAAAATAAAAGAAACTATAAGTTGCAGTCCAACCCCAAACTTTACTACCAATTCTTATATTTTGATTATCTAGCTCCGTGACATAGAATGGATAAATATAATCCAAACCACCATTAAAACTTGCGTAAGGATCACCACCAAATGTACTAACCCATTCATAATCAAAGTTTGCATTAAGTTTGACAATAAATGCTCTTCTATTGTTATTGTGTTCGATGTCATACTGACCAGAAATAATCAACCCACCATCACTTGATTGAGCAATACCACCGTGATATTGAAAATTAACATAACCTTCATTCACAGATTCATCAATTGGATAAAGGATTTTTTTGGTAATAAAATCTAAATTACTATTAAATATAATAATTGCAGGCTGATCATATGTTTCACCTGAACTGTCACTTAAATTTGATTCAATTAAAATTGCAATGTCACCGTTAGATATTTCTACAACATCTACTCCAATACCCGGTAGATAAAATGATTCACTATTATTCTTTGATATCACATTACCACTAGAATCAATTTTAATAATATAGCCTGCATCAACAAGAATATAATTTCCATCACTGTGTTCAATAAATGCATCAAATCTTGCGTCTTCATTTAACTGCCAAACTATATCGCCCGATTGATTTAGTTTTACAATTGCAAATTCATTTACAGCTACAATAATTGAATTATCATCATCAATAATAGCAGTTTTTGATCGATTTGAAGCGTTATCATTTGGGTTATAGTAAGATAAATCAAGATACATCCCTTCGCCATTAAAGTAACGCTCCCAAATTTTATCACCGTTATTATCAAAATAAGATACATATGTATCCATACTGTTATTACTGCTATCCATTTTAAAATATCCTATTCGGTATGCTCCACCATTATTGGGCACTAAATATGCACTTTGATAATAATGATAAGGAGTGAAATCTACACCTGCTTCGTAGGATTGTGATGATGATTGATGATCTAGTAAATCTGTTGATAACAAACCTATTTCGCCAACACCATTTGAAGAAGCTGATAGTATTGATGTTTGAAGTTTACCATCAATCTTTTGTTTTGATTCAATATATGAATCAAAATTCATACCGGTTGAGTTATTAATGACATTTCCAGTATTAAATAAATCAAGGTTTATGGTGCTTTCTGAGCTTGAGTATCCGTCATCAGCTATAATTGTTAGCTCATCTTCTAAATTAACTCCGCTAGTCGCTTCATAAATTACAAAATAATTACCTGAGTTATCAGATGCTACTGAAGCATTACCATAATTAGGTTGAGTTGATATTGAAAGTGAAACGTTATCACCTTCAGGATCACTCAAGTTTGGAAATATCTCCCTAGCTACGTTTACAAAGGCAAATGAATTAATTGTTTTTACTTCTGGTGGATCATTTATTGGGTTAATAGTTAAAGTGACTGTAGCAACATTTTGAATTCTTTTTTCATTAGAATCGACAGCTTCATAAGTAAAGCTATCTGATCCAAAATAATTTTCATTTGGAGTATACGTAGCAATTGATCCGGAAAGTGCTAAACTACCATTTTGTGGTTGATCAATAATTGAAACAGAAATCTGGTCTCCATCGTATTCATCAATGTCGAGCTGTATATCTGTAATAATATCTTCATCTAAAATAACATTCATATCCTTTGAATTTGGATTATCATCTGATGGAGTAATTGATATTAGAACCGTTCCAATATTACTATTTCCTTTTGATGTAGCTGCGACATATAGAAAGGTATCATCTCCATAATAATTGTCATTTGGGATGTAAGTTCCTGCACCTCCATTAATGACTACTGATCCATTTTGAGGAGGAGTGCTTATACTATAACTCAACGTACGATTTTCAGGATCGGTACCTAAAAACACAAATGTTTTTGGGGTATCTTCTTGCGTTGTCAAGTTGATATTTTGTACCGTTGGTAATTTTGGCTCTTCCGAACCACCACTACAAGCCCACAAAAGCAAGGGAAGAACTAATAAGATTTTCTTCATCTTAATCTATTTCTTTTAATGCTTCGACTAGTTCAAATTCTTTATCAAATCGTTCTTTCATGCCACCTTCTTCTTTAAGTAAAATGTACCCATAAGATTTTGAACCAATTGCAATTTTATCTCCATAACGAGTATCATACCAATATTGATCACCTTTGCTGTCAATGATCACTTGGTATCTACCATTTTGATTTTCTTCATCATGATCGTCAAGTCCCATTAGTAAAAATAAGTTAATCGTTGTTAAAATTCCGATTATAAAACTCTTGATATCTAATTTCATATTACTCTCCTAATTAGTTTATATAAATATAAAGTATTGTTTTAATGAAATAAAGGAAGGATTTATTGTACCTCGGACAGGATTCGAACCTGTGACCTACGGATTAGAAATTGATTGTATTATTGAGAATAAAATTAAAGAATATTTTACTAAAAAATTAAATTACCATTATTATCAGTTTTCATAACAAGAATTTTACTTTTTTCATCAATATCAAAGATATTCATGGCGATAATAAATTCTCCATTTGAATTTTGAACAATAAAAAATCTTTGTTCAGTAGATAGCTGGAGATTATTTAAAATATCAGGAAATTCTTTTGACCACTCCAAATTACCATTTGAATCAAATTTTAATAAATTCATTGACATTTGAAAAGCTTCCTCTTCATCTGCAGGTTGATCTATGCTCAATCTCCCACAAATGATATAACCTGAATCCAAAGTATTTATCATATCCGCAGTATGCCCAGGTTCATTAGATGAATAAAGATTTTGCTCAAAAATGATTTCCCCATCATCATTCATTATCCACTGTTTATATAAACCACTATCAGGAAATTTTACAATTACTCTTAAATAACCTGAATTGTAAGTTACACGTTTATTTATATATGTGTGAGTTACACCAACATCTTCAGGGGTAAATAAAGTTAACCCCCAAACTAATCCTACTCTCATTTCATTATTAGTATTTATAGCACCAAATTCTATTCTTGCAGCATTTAAATAGCCATTTCGAGAACCTACAACAAATGATATACTTCCATTATTATCTCCAATAAAAATATTTTCACTATTTCTGTTCATATTAGTAGAATTAAAAGTACTAGGTACACATCCATATGAACTTTCTCCATCACAGTGAAAATAGTAATCATTTTTTTGAACTCCATTGTCAGCATATATGGTCCCATTAAACGCGTAATGACCAGAAAATGCTTTAGATAATGTAATGTGATGCGAGGAAGAAGGTTTGTCATTCCATTCACTGCCTCCATTACTATCAAACTTTTCAATGATTCGAGGATAATCTTGTTGAAAGACATATTTGCCATCTATTTTTTTAAAGCTTCGATAATCTGGACTTGAAATAGAGCTTGAAAGAAAATTATTTTCTAAAATATCTCCATTGGAGTCAATTATTACTTTAAGAATACTACCATCTTTACCTCCAATAACTTCATAATTATCATCTTTTAAATTAATTCCTAAAACTCTATAGTTTTCACCAAAAAGCACTCTTGGTTTAAGAATTTCATAAGTTATTGTTGCGATATTACTATTGACAGCACCATCATTTGCTCTAAAGGTGAAAGAATCGTTTCCTATAGTTTGAGCACTCAATACTGCAATATTACCATTTATGTACACACTTCCGTTTTCAGGGTTATCAATAATTTCAAAACTTAAGTTATCATTTTCTAGATCCTCTGCTTCTAAAATAATTTCTATAGTTTGTTCATTATAAACATTGATTCCATTTTTATCGTATGCAGTTGGAGCATCATTTACTGGTAAAACAATTATTTCAGCGTCAGCAGTATTACTGTTTAATCCATTATTAACTACAATATATGAAAATGTATCAATTCCATTAAAGTTATCGTTGGGAGTATACGTAGCAGAGGAACCTGAAAGAGTAAGTACCCCGTTTTTTGTGTTACTTGATATAGATATGGCAGATGAATTAGAAATATCTTCAAATGTAAATGTTAAAGCAGTGTCTTCATTAGTAGTCAAGGACAAATTATATGCTAATGGAGCTTTAGGTTCAGTAGGTCCTTCAGAACAAGTCCATAAAAAGAAGGGGATTATAAATAAAATTTTTCTCATAAAAAAATATAGGTTAATTCAACCTTAAAATAAATGTTAATTCCAAGCAACGGATTCAGCTCCGTAGACAAATATTATATAATTTTTGTTGTTGTTTTGTTGTTGTTTTTTTTGAGGTTTTAAAAAGGAGTAAAAAGGGGAGTTTGTCGTCGTACCCCGGACAGGATTCGAACCTGTGACCTACGGATTAGAAATCCGTTGCTCTATCCAGCTGAGCTACCGGGGCATGCGCAAATTTAACTAATTAATAAAAATTTTAAAGCATTTTTGTAAAATCTTTCCGAGGAGTCTCCGACGAGAAATATCTTGCAAAAAATCAAGTTTAGTAGTAGAATATTAAAATAAGCTTATTCACTAAACTTTTTAAGGAGAATAAAATGGCTGAAAAAGTAAAAACATGTGGTGTTAGCAAAGAAAAAGGTTATCTATACTATTTAGGTAAAGATGGTAATGTATGGCGCTCAGGAATGTCAAGAGGCGGATCTGGTGGCGGAAATGCTGAAAAAGTTGCTGATGCAGGCGTAACACGCGAAAGTGGTTACCTATACTTCATCGATAAAGACGGTGATGTATCTCGCGCACCTATGGCTAGAGGTAGAGGTTAATAAACTTTTATCTTATTAGTGTTAATTAAAAAAAGGAGCATAAAAATGCTCCTTTTTTTATTTTACTATAGAATTTTTGTGACTTCCGACTATACCACTGGAAACAATCATTCTAAATCCTTCTTCAACATCAACATCAGCAAGAGTAGTATCTTCTTTAGGAATAATTAGAAAAAAACCTGATGTTGGGTTTGGTGTAGTTGGAACAAATAAGTGATAAAACTCTTCATTACTTTCATTTGTGGATTCACTAGTAACAAAGCCTAACGTCCATGTACCTTTTCTTGGATACTCAACATATACAACTTTTTGAAAAGAATTATTTTTTGATCCCGAAACTGTTTCAATGATTTGTTTGGTTGTACCATAAATAGTATCTATTAAAGGAATTTTCTTAAAAATTCCTTCAAACCAATTAACAACTCTTTTACCAAAAACATTTCTTGCTAAAGCTCCGAAAACGATAAGGGCTAATAAAACAATTAAAAGACCTACTAATGAGCTGATTAAACCAAAACCTGGGAAAGTAACATTAACAAATCTTTCTAAAGGTTCTGCAACTGTTCCACCAAGCCAAATAGTTATTTCTAATGTAACCTGAATGACATATACAGTTAGAGCTAGTGGTACAATAGTTGCTATACCTGCGAGCAGGTTTGATTTAATTTTATCAATCATAATTTAATTTATTATAAAATAGATTCTATTTCCTATATATAAGTATGGAACTTCCAAGAATAAATAAGGTTCCAATAATTTCTTTTGTTGTAAGTATTTCCCCTAAAAACACCCAACCAAGTAAAATAGCAACTATTGGAGGGAAGATGGCTACATAAGTAACTTGAGTTACATTAAGATATTGATACAGCCAGAAATAAATCCCCCAAGAAATAAATCCCCCAAAAAAGATAAGATACAATGTTGAAAGTATAAGCTCATTTGTCCATACTATAACTGAAATATCCTCCTTTACAATAAATGACATTGAAAGCATTACAAAGCCTGTTAATACCTGACATACAGCATTCATTTGATATGGACCAACTTCATCGCTGTATTTTTTGTAAAGAACGCTAGGGTATGCTGCTATTATAATTACCGCAATTAACACAAGGATTGCCAAAAACGATTGAGAAGCTAAATCAATCTCTTGATTAGTACTCATAATTATTACTCCCAGTAGACCAGTAAATAGCGCTGAAATTTTACTTTTATTCAATCTTTCATTCGGATCATCTTTAATCATAAAATGAGCCATTAAACTTGTAAAGAGTGGGAAAAGACCCCATAGAATAGATGAAATACTAGAAAAAATATATTGAGTAGCCCAATAAGTCATTCCATAAGATAGGCTGAAGTTTAATAGTCCAAATGAGAGATATAATTTTATTGCTTGAGGTGTAAATGGTATAGATAAATTTTTGTAATAAATATATAAGTAAAAAATAATCCCAGAAAAAAGAAATCTTAATCCCACTCCATAAAAAGGTGGAACTCCAGCGTTTAAAGAAATTTTAATGAAATACCATGTTGAACCCCAAATCACGCATAATGCAATGAATGGAAATAAGATTTTATTATTCATTATTTATTGGAAGATTGGTAGATAGTTGCAAGCAATGCACTAGCGATATAAATACTAGAATAAGTACCCACAATGACTCCAACTAACATAGTAAAAGAGAAAGGTCTTATCACTTCTCCGCCGTAAACAAGTAATACAATAATTACAAACAATGTCGTTAAAGAAGTAATTAAAGTTCTGCTTAGGGATTGATTAATGCTTCTATTGATAGTTGATTCAAACATTACAGTACCAGAAGATTTCATATTTTCTCTAATTCTATCCAAAATAACAATTGTATCGTTTAAGGAGTATCCAACAATAGTTAAAAAAGCAGCAACTGTGCTTAGTGTAATCTCAAAACCAGTTAAAGAAAAAATTCCTAGTGTGATGATAACATCGTGGACTAAAGCTAAAATAGCCCCTAAAGCAAATCTGAACTCAAACCTAACAGATATGTAAAATAGAATGAGGACCAAAGCAGATACAACAGACCAAAATGCTTTTCCGCTTAATTCAGACCCTACTTTAGGACTAACAGAACCAAGTGAAAGAATAAAATCATTTTTGTTCTCTGG
Source organism: uncultured Fidelibacterota bacterium (assembly GCA_902624275.1). Lineage (GTDB taxonomy): Bacteria > Fidelibacterota > Marinisomatia > Marinisomatales > Marinisomataceae > Marinisoma. Next base: position 38,526 of record CACNWW010000003.1, on the reverse strand, counting down.
TGCTTTAGCTGACATAGAATCATACAAATGATTAATAACTATTTGACCAAAGTTTTCAGGTTCATTATCAAGAGATTTTATTTTAATCATAACATCGCTTTGACTTCCAAAATATTTAATTTCTTCTCCACTTAAATCTACTAAGCTATCATTTAATGATACTGATTTAAGTGTACTCCTTACTTCTTGAATAGATACATCATCAGTAAAGCTTACTCCAATTGCTGTTCCACCTTTGAAATCAATGCCAAGATTAACACCCATTAAAAGAAGTATAATTGACCCAAATGCTAGCACGGATGAAAGACCAAATCCGAATGACTTGAACTTCATAAAATTGATTTGAGTGTTTTCCATGAATTTCATAATTATATACTCAGTCTTTCTATATTTTTTCTTGTTGTAACAAAATCAAACACAAATCTTGTGACAATAATAGCAGTAAACATGCTTACAATAATTCCCCAGAAAAGAACAGTGGCAAAACCCTTTATTGGACCACTGCCATATTGATATAGAACTGCTGCTGCGATACCAGTAGTTAAATTGGCATCTACAATTGTTCTAATTGCTCTTTCATAGCCTGCATCAATGGCTGATCTTACAGATTTACCATTGCGCAGTTCTTCTTTAATTCTTTCAAAAATAATAACATTAGCATCAACTGACATACCAACTGTTAATATTAGACCTGCGATTCCAGGAAGAGTTAATGTAGCTTCTAAAAGCGCTAGGACACCTAGTAGTAAAATCAAAGTCCACATTACGGAGAAGCTTGCAATCAAACCTGACATCTTATAGAAGAATACAATGAAGCATATCACAAGAAAGAGACCAATTCCCATTGATAATGTGCCTTTACTAATTGAATCTGCTCCTAAAGATGCTCCAACAGTTCTTTCTTCAGCTATGGTAACAGGAACAGGTAATGCTCCTGCTCTTAACACAATAGCTAAATCTTCTGCTTCTTGAATTGAATCCATTCCTTCGATAACAGTTCCACCGCCGAAAATTTGACTTCTAATGACAGGAGCCATATGAACCTTTTTATCAAGAACAATTGCAATTCTGTTATTAATATTAGCACCTGTAATTCTTGCCCATTCTCTAGCACCTTCACTATTCATTTCAACTTCAACAACAGCTTGCCCAGCATTTACTCCTGATTGACTTAATCTCATTTGAGCATCTTCTATTACTCCTCCTGTTAGCTCAGCATTATTAAATAAATGAAATAGTGTATAAAATTCTTCTTCTTCACCAATTTCATTCACAAGCTTAATTGAAGAGTCGCTTGTTAAAATAGTACTACTTGTTGCTTTTAAGATTTGTTTTACATCATCTTTAGACAAAATATCTTTAAGAGCATTTAAATCTTTAGATGCAATTGCTAGATTTCCTTCAACTGATATCAACAAAGAAGAGAATTCTAATTCTGATGATAAGTTTGAATCAAATAATTCATTAATTTCATCATTTTGATTTACATCATTACTATTATTTGTTGTCATAATACTATCAATTTGTCTGATAATTGCATTTGTGCTTTCAACATTTTTAACAATCATTAATTCCAATAATGCTGTGCTCTGAAGAAGATCTCTTGCTCTTTCAGGATCTTCAATTCCAGCTAACTCAATAATAACTCTATTGTTACCTTGTTTTTGAATTGTTGGTTCAGCGACACCAAATTGGTCAACACGATTTTGTATAATTTCAATAACTCTTTTAATAGAATCTTCAGATTGTAAAGATAGTTGGGAAATTATTTGGTCTTTTGTTTTTCCATAATTAATAAAGTATCTAGGCAATTTTAATTCATTGTCATCAGCTAATTTTTCAAAGACATTAAAGAAATCGCTGGAAGAGTTATTATAATCACTTTTTAAATCAACTAAAAACTCATTAAAATTACTATCCTTATTTTTAGCTAAATTATCAATTAATTGAGGTAAATCAACTTCAAGTACAATATAAATTCCGCCTTTTAAATCCAGTCCTTGTTTGATACTTCTTGATTCAAAATAATCTATTTGATCATCAGAAAGGCTTGATTTTTTCTCTTCATCCATAAAAGTATATCTAAGAGACGGAAGTAAAGCATATATTCCCAATCCAAAAACAAACAATATTGTTAATAATCTATTTCTTATTGAACTATCCATAAGTGAGAGAATTTAACACATTAAGATATTTTTTCACTATTTTTTTAAATAATATTTAGAGCTTTGCCGCATTCTTTAAAAGCACTAATAGAATGATTTAATTGATCTTTAGTGTGTGAGGAAGATAATTGCACTCTAATTCTAGCTTGATTTTTAGGAACAACTGGAAATGAAAAAGGAATCACATAAATATTTTTTTCTAATAACATCTCTGATAAAGCAACTGCTTGCTTTGCATCATAAATCATTATAGGAACAATTGGATGTGAATCTCCTTTTACTTCATAGCCAATTTCTGCTATTCGTTCCCTAAAATATAATGTATTATCATGAAGCATTGATATAAGATTTTTGTTATTTTTTATTATTTCAAGAGCTTTTAAACATGCTACAACCAACGCTGGTGCTAAGCTATTTGAAAAAAGGTAAGGTCTTGATTTTTGTCTAAGCATATTTACAATATTTTTTGATGCAGAGATAAACCCCCCGGATGCTCCTCCAAGAGCTTTTCCGAAAGTTGAAGAGATAATATCAACTTCATCTAAAACTCCACAATGTTCTCCACTTCCTTGTCCATTTGTACCAATAAAACCAGTAGCATGACAATCATCTACCATAACCAATGCATTAAATTTTTTGGCCAATTTAACAATTAAGTCTAAAGGTGCGATTGTTCCATCCATGCTAAATACTCCATCTGTAACAATAAGCTTAACCCTTGCATCTGAATTACTTAACTTTTCTTGCAAATCATTTATATCACAATTTTTATATCTATACTTTTGAGCTTTACATAATCTGATTCCGTCAATAATTGATGCATGATTTAACTCATCAGAAAAAACAGCGTCTTCTTCACCTAAAATTGTTTCAAACAAACCACCATTTGCATCAAAACAAGAAGAGTATAAGATTGTATCATCTTTGTTTAAAAAACTGCTAACTGATTGCTCTAATTCTTTATGTATTGTTTGAGTACCACATATGAATCTGACTGAACCTAAGCCAAAACCCCACTCTTCAATAGCTTGCATAGCTGCTTCTTTAATTTCTCTTTTGTTTGCAAGGCCTAAATAATTATTTGCACAAAAGTTTAGTACTTTTTTACCGTTTACATTTATTTCTGATTCTTGAGCAGTTTCAATTAACCTTTCATTTTTATACGTACCTTGCTCTTTAATATGATTTAATTGAGATTGTAATATTATATCTATTTCTTTCATATTTATTTATTAATTATCTTTTTAATAAACACTTCAAAATTTTTTTCTGTAGAAAAATTCCAAAATTTATTCGCTTTTTCACAATTTAAACTTGATGGCCATGTATCTGCAACTGATTGAAAATTTTTATCTTTATTATATGTAATTTGAAAAGAAGGAAATTTTCGTAGTAGAAAATCACTTAATTCTTTTATAGAAAAACTAGCTTCTTGTACATTAAATACTCTTAATTTAGATTCAATTGTTTTTAAACCCATTATATCAATAATAGATGTAATTGTTTTATCTATACCTATAAATGGCAGAATTGTATTCGGAGATAACTTACACTCAAATTTTTTACCTTTTTTTGCATTATTAATCATTTGTGGGGCATAATCAGTAGTACCTCCTGTTGGAACGGTATCATAGCTTATTACTCCTGGAAACCTAATTGATCTAAAATCTAATCCAACATTTTTAGATAGACTTTTTTCATGCAATTTACTTCCATATTCCTCAATGATCAGTTTATTATTTCCATAAACTGTTGTTGGTTTTATAATATCTTGCTCTGAAGCATTTTCAATTTTTGTTGGACCATAAACAGCTATTGAACTAGGAAAAAAAAATCTTGTTATACAATTATTTTTTATTCCAAATGTGTACGAACAATCAATTAAGTTTTTTGATGCTTTTTCGTTTATTTCAAATGCCAATTCAGGGTTTTGAGAAGCCGTTTGGCTTAAAAGTGCAGCAAAGTGATAAACTTTTGTAATATGATAATCCTTAAATATCGAATTTATTAGTTGATAATTAGTTATTGTATCTTTGATATATGAAACAGAATGAATTTTTTCAATTGGGTCATTTATATCCAAAGCAATAATTGATTTACCCATGCTAACTAATTTTTTAAGTGTCTTGCTACCTAATTCGCCATTATATCCAGTAATTAATATTGTTTCTTTCACGCTTAAAGTTAAGTTAGATAAAATGATTTTTTAAAAACTTTGTATTACCCTTATTTACCGATTAAATTTTTCATTCATATGAAAAAAATTATTTCCATAATAAATCAAAAAGGGGGAGTAGGTAAAACTACTACTGCTATTAATCTAGCTGCTAGTTTAGGTATATTAGAAAAGAAAACTTTATTGATTGATTTTGATCCTCAAGCTAATGCTACAACAGGATTAAATGATTTTGACATTAATAATGACTTTTCAATCTATGATGCAATTATTGAAAATAAAAAAATGGCAGATATTATTTCAAATACGTCTTTAGAATATATGGATTTTATAAAATCAGACACAAATTTAGTAGGATGTGAAGTAGAGTTTGTTTCTTTACCAGGTAGAGAAAAGCGATTATTAAACTTGATAAATAAGGTAAAAAAAAATTATGACTATATTCTTATTGACTGTCCTCCTTCACTCGGTCTTTTAACATTAAATGCTTTAACTGCTTCAACAGATATTTTGATTCCTATTCAAAGTGAATTTTTTGCGCTTGAAGGCTTAAAAAGTCTTCAAGAAACAATTAAAATTGTTAAAGAAAATATAAATAGTAATCTAAATATTCTTGGATTATTAATCACAATGCACACGAAGAGATTAAGACTTTCTAAAAAAGTTGAGAGTTTGTTAAAAACAAATTTTAAAAATAAATTATTTGAAACTAAAATTAGTCGAAATGTAAGATTAGCAGAAGCGCCAGATGATGGAAAACCTGCAATTATGTATGATGTAAATTGTTCAGGCGCACAAGATTATATGAATTTAGCAATGGAGATAATAAATGAAAAAAAATAAACAGCTCGGTCAAGGACTTGGAGCTCTTTTAACTCCTTCAAAGAATAATTTAGAAGATTTTAATCAAAGCAGTATTCTTATAAGTAAAATTATACCAAACCCTAATCAGCCTAGAAAAAATTTTGAAGACAAATCTCTTAGGCAGCTAGCTCAATCTATTGATGAGAAAGGCTTAATTAGTCCTATTACTGTCAAAAAGGCGGATAATAAATATATTATTGTAGCTGGCGAAAGAAGATATAGGGCCCACAAACTATTAAACAAAAAAAGAATTTTAGCCTACGTGATTGATGCAGATACAACTAAAGATATAATGTATATGGCTTTAATTGAAAATATTCAAAGAGAAGATCTTAACCCAATCGAGGAAGCAAAAGGATATAAATACCTTCGAGAAAATTTACAATCTTCAATTACTGAAATAGCAAAAACTGTTGGTAAATCAAGGCCTGCAGTTTCCAATGCTTTAAGACTATTAAAGCTTCCTAATCAAATCCAAGATAGTATCTTAAAAGGTGAAATAAATGCTGGACAAGCAAGAGCAATTTTACAGAGAAAAACTACTCAAGGTATGCTTCAGTTCTGGCAAAAATTATTAACAGAGAAAATATCAGTACGTAAAACAGAAAAACTAGCTTCAAATAGAAAGATTACTCCTCAATTACAAAATATTCAAGATAAGCTTTCAAGATTAATTGGTGAAAAAGTAGCAATTAATCATAATTCTAGAACCAAAAAAGGTTTTGTTAAGATTAATTTTAGCGAAAAAACAATTAATAGAGTATTAGATAAGCTACAATCCATTAAGTCAGATTAAGTTCATGAAATTAAGTAAATATAAAATTTTATTTATTTCCCCATTTTCTGATAAATCATGGCAAATGGAATTTAATAGACTAACATTTATTTCATCGATTGTAATATTATCAATAACTATCATTGGCTCTATTATGCTTTTATATTTTTCAACACCAATTGTTAAAGAATACTTAAGAGTTTCAACGATAAATAAAGAAATCAAACAACAACAAGAAATCATTAATAACATTGATAAATCGATTGAAGAGATTGCATTAATGAAATCTTATATAGATACAATTATTGGAACAGAAAATACAAATGATTTAAATGAAGACAATGTTAGATACATATTGGCAAATAATCTTCCCTCAATAAAGCCTGCAGATGGCTTGATAAGTAGAACATATGATGCAGAAACTAAACATTTTGGAATAGATGTTGTAAATATTGAAGGAACACCTATTTTCGCAATAGCAAATGGACAAATAGTATTTAGCGATTTTTCAGATGATTTTGGAAACTTTATTATAATAGACCATCAAAATGGATATCTTTCACATTATTATCATAATCAGGAAAATTTTTTCAAAAAGGGGGATACAGTTAAAGCGGGAGATGTAATTGCTAAATTGGGTAATACTGGTATGTCCACTGGTCCTCACTTACATTTTGAACTTTGGAAAGATGGAAATTCTTTAGATCCAATTAATTTTTTCGAAGATTTTAAGTTAAAATCTGATAAATTATCTCAATGAAAATTCAATCCAAAGCAACTAATAGCCAAACAATCATTGCTGAAGATGTAGCTATTGATGGTAATATGGTTTTGAATGGTGATGTAACTATTTATGGCGAGATAAAAGGATCTGTCAAAACTGATGGTGCAATTCAATTAGCCAAAAGTGGAAAAATTTATGGTGATGTTGAAGCTTCAATGATTCAAATTAATGGCTATGTCGAGGGAGATGCATTTATTAATGGTCCAGCTGAACTTCTGAAAGGTTGTGAGCTTGTTGGGAATCTTAAATATAAAATTCTAACAATTGAAGATGGAGCCCAATTTTCAGGAAGATGTGACATTATAGTTGATGAGTAAAAACAAGAAACTAAGTTCGATTTTAGCTGAAAGCTATTCAGTTTATTTTGAATTCATTGGAATTATTATATCTTGGCTTTTAATAGCTTATTTTTTGTTTAATAATTTTTGGAAGATTTTTATAATTATTTTTGGAGTTTTTCATGCTTCTTATCGTGCATATCAGCATGTAAAAAATAATAATTAAGATTTACACTTTTTTTTCTGTTTTTCCTTGCAACTTTCTATTTATATTTCGTCGATGTTTATTGCTGAAAAAGTTGGAAAAGAATGGACAATGGATCAAGCTCCTCAATATGCTATTGATCATGTTGCAAACAGCAAAAAAAATATCGTTGAATTCGAATTTCTTAATTCTCTCTCCGATAAGATTTCTAATTTTTTTGGTATATCTAGTGAATCTTTATTCTATATTGATTTAGGAATTACAAAGCACGTTTTTTTACTTTTTTTTGTTTCTTTAATAGTTGTTTCAACAATTGTTACGCTTATTCAAGGTTATATTTCTCATAAGAAAAACATTCCCAACAAGTTTATGAGTATTATTGAGATGTTTGTTATTTATTTAAAAGACGATGTTCTAAAGAATTTCATTGGAGACAAAGAATATAGATCATGGGCTCCTCTAGTTTATACAATTTTCTTTTTTGTTCTTTTTGGAAATGTTTTAGGGCTTATACCAATTTTTGATTTAACAGGGTTGATAGGCAAAATTGGATATAAAGCTGACGTGTTAGGTAAGGAAAATATATTATATTTATTATCAAAAGGTGGACATACAGTTACGGCAAATGTCAATGTTACTTTTGCAATAGCTACTATTACATTTGTGGCATTCATTGCTGCTGGAATTCAAAAATATGGTTTTGTACAACATTGGAAAAATTTAGCACCGTCAGGGTTGCCTTGGCCATTATACTTTGTAGTTGTGCCAATTGAATTCATGGGTTTATTTATTCGTCCACTTGCTTTGACGCTTAGGTTAGCTGGAAACATGATGGGTGGGCATATTGCTTTAATAATTTTTATAACTTTTATTTTTAGTGCAACTGCAGAATTGGGAGGTTTAGCTGGTTTCGGAATAGCACCTTTTTCAATCTCGCTTGCACTAGGATTAACTATGCTTGAACTGTTAGTTGCAGTGATACAGGCATATGTTTTTGCATTATTAACAGCCGTTTTTATTGGAATGGCTATACACGTAGATCACTAACAAAAAAAGGAGTCTCACTATGGGAGCAGGTTTAGCAGTAATTGGTGCCGGAATTGGTATCGGATTAATTGGTTATGGAGTAGCTCAAGCTATTGCAAGACAGCCTGAAGCAGCTGGAGAAATAAGATCACAAACATTTCTTTTAGCTATTTTAGTTGAAGGTGCAGCAATTTTGCTTGGATTATTATCACTAGTTCTGTAATCAAAATAAGGAAATAATATGAATCCATTATTAACGCCAGAATTAGGCACATATGTCTGGTCATTAGTTATTTTTATGACAGTACTTTTTGTTTTAAGAAAGTATGCATGGAATCCTCTTTTAGACTTTTTAGAAGAAAGAGAAAAAGATATTGCAGAATCTCTTAAAATGGCAGAAAGCGCTAAGACTGATCTTGAAAAAATTAAAGATGAGTCTGAAAAAATACTTAATGAGGCCAAAAAAGAAGGTAAAGCAATTGTTGGAGATAGTAAGCTTAGAGCGGAAGAGTCTGCAACTAAAATACTTAATGATGCAAAAGCAAAATCTAATGAATTTCTTGATGACGCTAAGTCAAAGATAGAGATTGAGAAGAAAAGAGCTATTAAAGAAATTAAGGAAGAAGTTGTAGATCTTAGTCTAGAATTAGCTACAAAAGTTTTACAAAGAAATGTTAAGGATGATGACAATAGTAAGTTTATTAAATCATCATTAGAAGCAGTGAAAGTAGATGAAGCAAAATCTTAAAAAGATAAATATTTATTCCAATTTATTGAATGATTCCGTTGATTCATTTGACGACTTTATAGGCGTTAAAAATGGATTGGATGAATTTAATTCTTCTTTAAAAGATGATTTGTCAATTAATACTTTTTTCAAATCGAAGACTGTCGACAATGTAGAAAAAATGAGTCTTTTTGAGAAAGCTGTTTCAAACTCAATGAGTGTAATTTTGGTAGAAGTTTTAAAAGTAGTAATTGAAAATGATGACATTAATCTATTAAAAGATGTTGCCAAGAATTTTACATTGCTATCAAAGCAAAAACTAAATATTGCATTTGTTGAAGTGGTTTCTTCAAATGAAATGAATAGTGATCAAAAAGATGATATAACTAATTCTTTGAGTGAACTTATCAATAAGAAAATTGATATCAACTTTGGTGTTGATAAAAATTTAATTGGGGGGCTAAAAATTAAAGTAGACGATACATTATACGATAGTAGTCTGCAAACAAAATTAGAAAACGCAAAATCAAAATTAGTAGGGGTATAAATGGATATTAAGACAAATGAAATCGGTGATTTGCTACGAAGTCAGATTAAAAATATCAATGAAAGTGTTGATGTTAATGAAGTTGGCGAAGTTTTAGAAATTGGCGATGGTGTTGCCAGAACAAGCGGACTTGGAAGTGTAATGAGTTCTGAGCTCGTTGAGTTTCCAAATAATGTATTTGGAATGGCTTTAAATTTAGAAGAAGAAAATGTTGGTGCAGTACTTTTTGGTGATAGTAGTCTTGTAAAAGAGGGTGATACCGTTAAAAGAACAGGTAAAGTTGTACAAGTGCCAGTGGGTAAAGAACTTTTAGGTCGTGTCGTTGACCCTTTGGGTCAGCCAATGGATGGTAAGGGCCCTATAAACGCTAAAGAAACTTTACCAATTGAAAGAAAAGCATTAGGAGTTATGCAAAGATTTCCAGTTAAAGAACCCCTACAAACTGGATTAAAATCAATTGACAGCATGATTCCAATTGGTAGAGGTCAAAGAGAGCTAATTATTGGTGATAGGCAGACTGGAAAATCAGCAATTGCAATTGACACTATTATTAATCAAAAATCCACTCATAGTTCAGATAGCCCAGTATATTGTGTTTATGTTGCTGTTGGTCAAAAGGCATCAACAGTTGCTAAGCTTGTTGCCGAGCTTGAGGCCAACGGAGCAATGGAGTATACAACTGTAGTAGTAGCAAATGCTTCTGATCCAGCTCCATTACAATATATTGCTCCTTATTCAGGTTGTGCTATGGGAGAATATTATAGAGATAATGGTATGCATGGTTTAATTGTCTATGATGATTTATCAAAACAAGCTACTGCATATAGGCAGATGTCTCTTGTTTTGAGAAGACCTCCTGGTAGAGAAGCATTCCCAGGTGATGTATTCTACTTACATAGTAGATTGCTAGAAAGAGCTTCAAAGCTTTCAGAAGATTTAGGTTCTGGTTCGCTTACAGCACTTCCAGTTATTGAAACTCAAGAAGGTGATGTATCTGCATATATTCCAACAAACGTAATATCAATTACAGATGGACAGATTTATTTAGATACAAACTTGTTTAACGGAGGAGTTAGACCTGCAGTTGATGTTGGATTATCTGTTTCAAGAGTTGGTGGTAGTGCTCAGATTAAAGCTATGAAAAAAATTGCAGGAAAATTAAGGTTAGACTTAGCTCAATTTAGAGAATTGGAAGCTTTTGCAAAATTTGCTTCAGATTTGGATGAATCAACTGCAGCTCAAATTACAAGAGGAAGAAGAATGGTTGAAATTCTAAAACAGAATCAATATGTACCAATGACAACTGAAAAGCAGGTTGCAATTATTTATGCTGCGAGTCAGGGTTATTTAGATGATATTGAATTAGAGTCAGTTAAGGAATTTGAAGTAGGTCTTCTTGAGCATTTTGAATCAAAACATTCTGAATGCTTAAAAGAAATACTTAGTTCAGGAGATATTTCAGACGATCTTGGTGAAAAGATGAATAAGGCAATAGAGGAATTCAAGAAGAGCTTCTAATATGGCTAATTTAAAAAATCTTTCAGAGAGAATTAAATCAGTAACTAGCATTCAGCAAGTAACCAAAGCTATGAAAATGGTAGCAGCTGCTAAAGTAAAGAAAGCTCAAGAAAAAATGGAAATTTCTAGACCTTATTCCAAGAGTACTCAAGATTTAATTTGTAGAATTTTACCACAAATCAGCGTATCTGATATTTCATTAGTTGAAAAAAGAAAAGTAAAAAATACTGGTTTAATTGTCATAACAAGTGATCGTGGGTTTGCTGGCTCGTTCAATTCAAGTGTTATCAGATTAGCAGAAAAAGAAATTGAAAAAAAAGGTAAGGACTCTGTGCAGCTATTTTGTCTGGGTAAGAAGGCATCAGAATATTTTTCAAAAAGAGATTTTAATGTTAAGGAAACTTACTTTGATTTTTGGAAAGACATGAATTATGATACAGCTTCGAATATTTCTACATCTTTTATTAATTCATTCGAAAATAATGAAATTGATGAAGTTCATGTTATTTACAATAGATTTAAAACTCTTGCATCTCAAGATCTAATTATTGAAAAGGTCCTACCTGTAGATTTTACAGCAGATTATAATGCGACCAATTATAATTATGATTATGAGCCTGGTCAAAAAGAAATTGTTTCTACATTAATTCCAAAGCATATAAATGTACAAATGTGGCAACAACTTCTAGAATCTTATAGCAGTGAAGAAGCAGCGAGAATGATTGCCATGGATAATGCAACAGAGAATGCAAAAGAAATAATTAAAGAATTAAAATTAGAATTTAACAAAGCTCGTCAGGCCGCAATTACAACTGAGATGTTGGAAATTGTTGGTGGGGCAGAAGCATTAGTCGATTAAGGGGACATAAAATGAATAATGAAGGTAAAATATTACAAATAACTGGTGCGGTAGTTGATGTAAAATTTGATGAAGGTCATCTACCTAAAATCATGAATGCATTAAGCATTAAAAGAGATGATGGTACAGACTTAGTTTTAGAAACAGCCCAACATTTAGGTCAAGGTGTAGTAAGAACAATTGCTATGGATTCTACAGATGGTCTCGTAAGAGGAGCAAAAGTTAGCGATTCTGGCAAACCAATTTCTGTTCCGGTTGGACAAGAGACTTTAGGAAGAATGTTTGATGTTTTGGGAAATCCAATCGATCAAAAAGGAAATGTTGGTAATAAAGCTACTTCACCAATCCACAGATCAGCACCCGCACAAGAAAGTTTAGCAACTTCTTCTGAAATGTTTGAAACTGGGATTAAGGTGGTTGATTTAATGGAACCTTATACCAGAGGTGGAAAAACAGGACTATTTGGAGGTGCTGGTGTAGGGAAGACAGTTCTTATTCAAGAATTAATTAGAAATATTGCAACAGAGCACGGCGGATTTTCTGTATTTGCTGGTGTAGGTGAAAGAACTAGAGAAGGTAATGATTTATATGCAGAGATGACGGAATCTGGTGTAATTGATAAAACTGCTTTAGTGTTTGGTCAAATGAATGAACCTCCAGGTGCTAGACTGCGTGTTGGTTTAAGCGCTTTAACTATGGCAGAGTATTTTAGAGATGATGAAGGAAGAGATGTATTATTGTTTGTTGACAATATTTTTAGATTTACTCAAGCTGGATCAGAAGTTTCAGCTCTTCTCGGAAGAATGCCATCAGCAGTAGGTTATCAACCAACATTATCCACCGAAATGGGTGACTTGCAAGAAAGAATTACTTCAACAAAGAAAGGTTCTATTACATCTGTTCAAGCTATTTATGTTCCAGCAGATGATTTAACAGATCCAGCACCTGCAACTGCATTTGCACATTTAGATGCGACTTCTGTTTTAGAAAGAAAAATTGCTGAACTTGGTATTTATCCAGCTATTGATCCATTGACATCAACATCAAGAATCTTAGATCCAAGAGTTATTGGAGATAGACACTACAATGTAGCTAGATCAGTTCAGGCAACTCTTCAGCAATACAAAGATTTGCAAGATATCATTGCAATTTTAGGTATGGATGAATTATCAGATGAAGATAAGTTGGTAGTTTCAAGAGCAAGAAAAATGCAGAAATTTATGTCTCAACCATTCTTCGTAGCTGAACAGTTTACTGGAATTGAAGGTAGATATGTTAAACTTGAAGACTCAATTGCTGGTTTTGAAGCAATATTAAATGGTGAAGTTGATGATTTGCCTGAAAATGCTTTTTCATATGTTGGTTCCATTGACGAAGCTATTGAGAAAGGCAAAAAGTGAGCAAGCTTTTCAAATTAGATATTGTTACTCCAATAAAGACATTTAGTTTTGACAATGTATCTTATGTGAAATGTCCTGGAGTAGATGGATACTTTGGGATAATGAAAAACCATACTAATTCAATCATAAACTTAACTGATGGCACTATATCAGTTAAAACTGGTAAGAGCGAAGTCAAATTTTCATGCTCTTATGGTATTGCCGACATAAATTCTGATTCTTCTGATGATATTGAGGACAAAGTTCTCCTTCTTGTTGAAAATGCAGAAGAATTAGATAAATAATTATTAGATTATTATAAATGACTATTAGAACACATAATTGTGGTGAACTGAATAATAATCATATTGACAAGACCGTTCAGCTTTCAGGATGGGTAAACTCTATAAGAACCCATGGTCAGATTATATTTATAGATATTCGTGATCGTTTTGGTAAAACGCAGGTCATATTAGGTTCTGATGAATTAATTGAAATCGGTAAAACCTTGTCAAATGAAGATGTTATTCATGTATCCGGTAAAGTTTCTGCAAGGGAAAAAGATTTAATAAATCCTGATTTATCAACAGGTGAAATTGAAGTTTTAGTTGAAAAAATTGATTTATTAAGTACTGCTGAACCTATGCCTTTATCCATACAAAATCGAGAAGCATCATCTGAAGAGCATAGATTAAAATATAGATATTTAGAGCTTAGAAATTCTTCTCTTCAAAATAATTTAATTATAAGACATAAAACAGCTCAGGTAGTAAGAAATTTCTTATCAGAAAATAATTTTCTGGAGATTGAAACACCAGTGTTGATGAAGTCCACTCCAGAAGGTGCTAGAGATTATTTAGTGCCAAGCAGAGTTCACAACGGTCAATTTTATGCGTTACCACAATCTCCACAAATGTATAAACAACTATTTATGATTTCAGGCTTAGACCGATATTTTCAAATCGTAAAATGTTTTAGGGATGAAGATTTAAGATCTGATCGTCAACCTGAGTTCACTCAAATTGATTTAGAAATGAGTTTTGTTGATGAAAATGAAGTCAGAAATTTAGTTCAAAATTTAATTGTTAAAGTATTTAAAGATATAATCAATGTAGATATAAATGATTTTCCAGTTCTTTCATATAACGAAGCTATTGAAAAATATGGTACTGATAAGCCTGACTTAAGATTTGAAATGCTTATCAATGATTTCAAACCTTTTTCAGACAAATCTGATTTTAAAGCATTTTCTTCTTGTGAGGCTGTAAGAATGATTCACATTCAAGAAGCTGATAAATTCTCCAGAAAAGTTATAGATGAAATGGATGCTTATGCTCAATCAATTGGTGCTAAAGGACTAGCGTGGTATAAAGTGAATAATGGTGATTTTGAGGGTGGAATTTCTAAATTTTTTGATTCTGAACTTCGTAATAAAATCATTAGCAATTTTGGAATTAAAGATAACTCAATATGTTTAATGGTTGGTGATAATCTAAATAATTCACTTAAAATTCTTGGAAAAGTAAGAAGCAGGCTTGGCGATATATTAAATCTTAAGGATAATAGCATCTTTGCCCCTGTTTGGATTGTAGATTTTCCTTTATTTGATTGGAATGACGAGACTGAAAGATTTGATTCTGTAAATCATCCTTTTACTGCTCCAAAAGACTCTGATATAGAAAATGTCTTATCAAATCCTGAAGATATTATTTCTAAAGGCTATGATATAGTAATTAATGGATATGAAGTAGCTGGAGGTTCAATAAGAATCCATGACCATAAATTACAAAAAGATATATTTAAAATAATGAATCTATCTGATAAGGAAATTTCAGAAAAATTTGGATTTTTTATAGATGCACTTAAATATGGTACTCCTCCGCACGGTGGTATTGCATTTGGGTTAGATAGATTAGTCATGTTGTTAGCAGGAGTGACAAATATTAGAGACGTTATTGCGTTTCCAAAGACAACATCAGCATCTGCTTTGATGGAAGAAGCTCCAAACCTTGTTTCAGAAGAACAATTAAATGAACTTGGAATAAAGATTGTAGATGATGAAAAAAACGTTTGAAATAAAAGGTGTAGATTTAACAAGTCTGTATGGAGTTGGTGATAAAAATATTATTTTTTTAGAAAAACAACTTCCTCTTCAATTAAATGTTAGAGGAAACAATATTTTTTGCCAAGGTTTAAAAAAAGATATAAATCATTTTGATTCAGTTTTAAATCAAATGATTGACTCAATTAAAAAAGGTAATACCTTATCAAAAAAAGATATATCACAATTAGTTGCTTTGAATGCATCTGAAAAATCATCTAAATCCAATGGCTCCATTGAGAACGTAATATTTTATGGTAAAAAGGGTCCAGTTTTTCCTAGAACTGATGGTCAAAAAGAATTAGTTCAATCTTTTTTCAAAAACGATATTATTATTTCTGTTGGTCCTGCAGGAACCGGTAAAACATTCCTCGCTGTGGCATATGCATTATCATTACTTGAAAAACATGAAATTGAAAAAATTATTTTCTGTAGACCTGCAGTTGAAGCTGGAGAAAATTTAGGATTTCTTCCAGGAGACCTTAAAGATAAAATTGATCCATATCTTGCACCATTGTATGATGCACTTCATGAATTATTGCCAAAAAATAAAATTCAAAATTTTTTAGATAGAGGTATTATTGAGATAATACCATTGGCATATATGAGAGGAAGAACCATCAATCGTTCAGCTATGATTCTTGATGAGGCTCAAAATGCTTCATCAATCCAAATGAAAATGTTTCTAACAAGATTAGGAATTGAATCAAGAGCGATAATAACTGGTGACGAATCACAGATTGATTTACCAACAAAGTCCAATTCTGGATTGATTGATGTTTTAAAAATATTAAAAAATATTAATGATATTGGGATTGTAAAACTAAGTGAGCATGATATTGCAAGACATCATCTTGTAAAACATATTATTGATGCTTATTCAAAATCCAAAAATAAATAGGAAATTATTATGACAAAAATTTTTGAAAAAATATCTGATAAAAATCATGAACAAGTTGTCTATTGTAATGACTCGTCTTCTGGATTAAAAGCAATCATTGCAGTGCATAATACTGTTTTAGGACCTGCTTTAGGAGGATGTAGAATGTATCCATATAAGAGCGAAGAAGATGCACTTGTAGATGTTCTAAGATTATCGAGAGGCATGACATATAAAGCTTCTATTTCTAATTTAAATTTAGGTGGTGGTAAAGCTGTGATTATTGGAGATCCAAATTCAGATAAATCAGAAGTGCTTTTACGATCATTTGGAAAATTTGTACAAAGTCTTGGAGGGAAGTATATCACAGCTGAAGATGTCGGCATGTCGGTACATGATATGGAATTTATACGAATGGAAACAGATCATGTTACTGGAATTCAACGAGCAATGGGTGGAAGCGGTGATCCATCTATTCTTACTGCTTTAGGAGTTTTTGTAGGAATGAAAGCCGCATTGAAAAAAAAATTAAATATTCAATCATTGAATGGACTTAAAATAGGTGTCCAAGGTTTTGGCAAGGTAGGATATTATTTATGTACTCATTTAAACGAAGAAGGTGCAGAAATATATGGCCATGATATTAATGAAGAATCTCTTGAAAGAGTTAAAAATGAATTTGATGTTAAACCCGTTAGTGATGATGAGCTATTGTCAATGGACTTAGATGTTTTTTCTCCATGCGCGATGGGTGCAGTAATAAATCCCTCTACAATTAAAAGCTTAAAGTGTAGTGTTATTGCTGGTGCAGCTAATAACCAGTTAGAAGAAGAAGAAAGAGATTCAAAATTATTGGAGGAAAAAGAAATAATGTATGTCCCTGATTATGTAATTAATGCTGGCGGCTTAATGAATGTTGCAAATGAACTTCAGGGTTACAATAAAGAAAAAGCAAAATATCAGGTTGAAGGTATTTACTATATTCTGACAAGAATTTTTGATTACGCAGCAAATAATAATATTTCGACACTTGAGGCAGCAAATCTTTTAGCTGAGAGAAGAATTCAAGATTATATTAAATGGAATCATCAGTAACAATCTTATGGCAAAAAGTGATAAACAGCAAAGAAAGTTAGCTAGAGAGGCCGTTTTACAAGCACTTTATGCAAAACATTTATCAAATGAGGAAGCAAAAAAAGTCTTACATGATATTTTGATAAGATATGAATTTGACAAAATGACTAAAAAATTTGTAGAAGAACTTTTTAATTCAACAATAGAATTTTCTGATGAATTAGACGAGCATATTGAAAGTAGTCTTGATAATTGGACAATAGATAGATTAAATGTTATTGATAGGTTAATTATGCAAATGTCTTTATGCGAAATGATTCATCTAAAGTCATATGATATTTCTCATAAAGTTACTATTAGTTCTGCTATAGAAAATGCTAAAAAATTTAGTTCAGAAGATAGTACTTCATTCGTTAATGGTGTCTTAGACTCAATTTACAAGGAGTTATAGTTGGGCATTTTAACAAAAATATTTGGAACAAAATCAGATAGAGAAATAAAGAAAATTTTACCTATTGTAAAGCAAGTAAATGAATTCTATGCGACTATCGAAGGAAAAGATTTATCTTATTTACAAGATCGAACAAAAGAATTACAAACCGTAATCAAAAAATCCATAGCTGAGCAAGAAAGTAAAAAGCTTAATAATATAGATGAATCTAAAGAGCTAAAAAAAATAAGATCTCAAATTGCAGAAAATGTTTTAGAACAACATTTAATCGAAGCTTTTGCTCTAGTAAAACATGCCTGCAGACTTTTGTATGGCAAAGAATGGGAAGTAGTTGGTCAAAAAATTAAGTGGGAAATGATTCCTTACGATGAGCAGATCATTGGTGGGATAGTTTTACATCAGGGAAAGATTTCAGAAATGAAGACTGGAGAGGGTAAGACACTGGTTGCTACTTTTCCAATTTACCTCAATGCTCTTTCAGGAAGAGGTGTTCATGTGATTACTGTAAATGACTATCTTGCGCAAAGAGATGCAGAATGGATGGGGAAAGTTTTTGAAACTCTTGGATTATCTGTTGGATTTATTTTAAATAGCATGAACCCTGAACAAAGAAAATCATCATATAATTGTGATATAACGTATGGAACAAATAATGAATTTGGGTTTGATTATTTAAGAGATAATATGTCTATTGATAGTGAATTTTTAGTGCAAAGAAAGCACAATTATGCAATTGTTGATGAAGTTGATAGTGTATTAATAGATGAGGCAAGAACACCTTTAATTATTTCTGGTCCTGTTGAGACAAAAATCAATCAATCTTATGTAGATTTAAAGCGACCTGTACAATCTCTTGTTGTAAAACAAACTCAACTAATTAGTACACTTGTTTCTGAGGCGCAAATATTATTAAAAAATGAAACTCTTTCTGATAATGAGAAACAACAAGCTGGATTGCTTCTTCTAAAGGCTAAAAGAGGGTTACCAAAATTTCAAAAACTACAAGATTTATTCCAACAGCAGGGAACAATTAAGATGATGAATGCTGTAGAATCAGAATATATTGCAGAGAAAAAAACTTACTTATTGGATGAAGATTTATTATTCTCGATTGACGAACAATCTAATAGTGTTGATTTATCAGATAAGGGTAGAGAAGCATTATCTCCTGATAATAAAGATGCATTTACTATTCCAGATTTAGGCGAATTACTTTCAGATATTGATGATCAAAATCTTTCAGATGAACAAAAACAATTACAAAAGGAAAAATTATATAAGTTGCATTCTGAAAGAAGTAGTAAGATTCATTATCTTAGTCAATTATTAAAAGCATATACTCTTTTTGATAAGGATGTTGAATATGTCGTTCAAAATGGTCAAGTGTTAATCGTTGATGAATTTACAGGAAGAGTTCTTCCAGGAAGAAGATTTAGCGGAGGTCTTCATCAAGCATTGGAGGCAAAAGAAAACGTTAAAATTGAAAAAGAAACACAAACTTTAGCATCAATAACGATTCAAAATTATTTTAGAATGTATGATAAATTATCCGGAATGACAGGTACAGCTAATACAGAAGCTGCTGAATTTGAAAAAATTTATAATCTTGGAGTTACTGTAATCCCAACTCATAGACCTATTAAGAGAAATGATTTTAATGATGTCATTTATAAATCAATGCAAGCTAAATACAAGGCAGTAATAAAAGAAGTGAGTGAGTATTATTCAAAAGGCCAACCAGTTTTGATTGGAACAGTTTCTGTTGAGGTATCTGAGTTACTTTCAAAAATGTTAAAACAAAAAGGAATTCCTCACAATGTACTAAATGCAAAACAACATCAAAGCGAAGCACAAATTGTAGCTCAAGCTGGTTTAAAAAAATCAATTACTATTGCTACTAATATGGCAGGTAGAGGAACAGATATTAAGTTAGGACCTGGCGTTGAAGAGTTAGGAGGGTTACATATTATTGGTACAGCTAGACATGAGTCAAGAAGGATAGATTTGCAATTAATGGGTAGATCTGGAAGGCAAGGTGATAATGGGTCTTCAAGATTTTATATTTCTTTAGAAGATGACCTGATGAGACTATTTAATATGGATAGACTTGCAACATACATGGATCGACTTTCAATGGATGAAGATCAAGAGCTAAGCGCAGGGATGTTGAATAGAGGTGTTAGTAATGCTCAAAAGAAAGTTGAAGAAAGAAATTTTGCAATGAGAAAACATCTGTTAGAGTATGATGATGTATTAAATCAGCAAAGAGAAATAATATATGATTTACGAAACAAGGCACTTCTTTCTGAATCGATCAAAGATACTATAAATGAGTTTATTGAAGATTTTATTTTTGATACTGTCGGAGATTTAGATTTTAAACAAATAAAAGATTGGGATTGGCAAACTATTAATCAACAGCTAAATAGTAATTTACTTGTCAATATTGATGTTAATGAAATTGAATCTTTACAATCTTTAGATGAGCTGATTGATTACATAAATGAGGAAGCATTAAAATATTATCAACTTAAAGAAGATGTTATTCCTTCAGAGTTATTAAGAAAAGTAGAAAAATTTATTGTACTAAAAACTATTGATGAAAAATGGAGAAATCATTTATTGGGAATGGATCAATTAAGAGAAGGGATAGGGTTAAGAGCTTATGGGCAAAAAAATCCATTGATCGAATATAAATCTGAATCATATAACTTTTTTCAAGAATTGATGATTAGCTTAAGAAGCACTGTTATTCAAAGAGTTTTTCATGCTCAGGTGAGCGATCAAATTCAGACTCAACAAAATCCATTACAAAAAAATATTCAACTTCAACATGATGAAGCAGCAAATAGTAATTCAAGTGATATCCATAAAAATATTCCTCAGCAGAAAGATATGTCAGATGAATCTGAATTAAAGCTTGGCAGAAATGATAAAGTTGAGCTCATTGCTCCATCAGGTGCAAGAGTTAAAGTAAAATTCAAAAAAATTGATCAGTATTTAATTAAAGGATATACTCGTGGCTAAGAATAAAAAAAATACAAAGTTCTTAACAAAATCTATTCATACTGGTAATAGAATTGATGAAACTGGCGCTGCAGTTACTCCTCTTCATTTAACCTCAACTTTTAGACAGCCAAGTTTTAGTAGTTCTGAACAATTTGTTTATTCTAGAACCGGTGGTCCAACAATTGATGCCTTAGAAGAGAATTTTGCAATGTTAGAAGATGCAAAGTTTTCTTTTGCTTTCGCATCCGGCATGGCAGCTATGTCAGCAATATTTTTAATGTTTAAGCCAGGAGATCATGTTTTAATTTCGCAAAATGTATATGGCGGTGTCTTTAGGCTTGTTACAAAAGTATTAAATGATAATGAAGTTGATTTTGAATTTATCGATACTACAAACTTAAAGATTATTAATGATTCAATAAGGGGTAATACAAAATTAATTCACTTAGAAACACCGAGTAACCCATTACTTGAAATTGCAGACATTTCTTCAGTTAGTAAGCTATGTAAACCTAAAAATATTCTAGTAAGTGTTGATAATACTTTTATGAGTCCTTGTGGACAGAAGCCACTTAATCTGGGCGCTGATATTGTAATGCATAGTACTACAAAATATATTGGAGGTCATTCTGATATTTTAAGTGGAGCACTAATGGTTAACGATAAGAGTTCTGCAGAAAAAATTACTCTAATTCAAAATACTGCAGGAGCTTTGCCAAGCCCTTTTGATGCTTGGCTACTCCTTCGTTCTGTTAAAACTTTATCACTGAGAGTAGAAAGACATTTTAGCAATGCGATGATAATTGCAAATTGGCTTAAAAATCATAAAAAAGTTACAAGAGTGATTTATCCAGGACTTAAAGATCATCCGCAACATGCAATTGCAAAAAAACAACAGAAGAACCCTGAAGGAAAATCAGTATTCGGTGGAATCATTTCTTTTGAACTTGATAGCTCTGTAAGTGTTAATAAATTTGCAAAGAAATTAAACTTTATTACTTTAGCTGAGAGTTTGGGTGGAGTAAAGACTTTAATTTCATGTCCTTATTCTATGACTCATGCATCTGTTCCAAAAAAAGAAAAAGAAAATTTGGGAATTACAAAAAATCTATTAAGGCTTTCTGTTGGTATTGAGGATGTAGAAGATTTAATTTCTGAGCTTGATTTAGCTATCAATCATTAAGTAAACTTTTTTTACTTTTTATCTTTATATTTCGATAAATATGCCGTGGTGGCGGAATTGGTAGACGCGCTGGTCTTAGGAACCAGTATCGTAAGATGTGAAGGTTCGAGTCCTTTCCACGGTACTTATGGAAATTTTATTCCTAGGTGCAATAATTTTGGTAGCTTTAGTATTATTTGTTACTGAATTATTTCCAATAGATGTAACAGCATTATTAGTTTTAGGATTGTTACTAATTCTGGGATTAGTAAGTCCTACTGAAAGTCTTGCAGGATTTTCTAATCCTGCAGTCATTACAATTGCTTGCTTATTTATTTTAAGTCATGCTTTACAAAAATCTCATGTACTTGAATATTTAATAATAAACATCAATTCTTTGATAGATAAATCTCTAGTTTTAGGTATGATTGCTTATCTATTTGCCATTGGAGTAGCCTCCGCAGTAGTCAATAATACTGCTATTGTAGCGATTTTTATGCCTGTAACAATAAGGCTTGCTGATAAATATAATATAAGTCCATCTAAAGTACTTATTCCATTGAGTTATGCAGCTATCTTAGGAGGTACTCTAACACTAGTAGGTACATCCACAAATTTAATTGTTAATTCAATTTTAGTTGATTCTTCTAATGGTCAAGTGTCGCTAGGTATGCTTGAGTTTGCTAAGTTTGGAATTATAAAATTTGTAGTTGGATTGCTATATATTTTTACTATTGGATATAAGCTTTTGCCAATAAGAGTAGCAAAATCATCAAGCATTGCAGACTATAGATTGGACGGTTATTTAACAGAATTTAAAGTTTCTAAAAATTCACCTCTTGCGGGTAAAACATTATTAGATAGAAAAATAAACGAAAACTATGATGTGATAGTACTAGACGTACTGAGGAATGGAGAAATCATCAATTCTAATCTTCGCAATTTGGTTATCCAAGAAGATGATATACTTTTTGTTAAAGGTTCATTTGATAATTTTCAAAGATTAAAAGAGATTGAAAATTTGGTTATGTTAGCTGATGAAAAACTTACACAGGATGAACTAGAACAAGAGGATAATATATTAGCTGAATGTCTAGTTACTGACAATTCAGAATTAATAGGTCTTTCTTTGCAAGAAGCTAATTTTAGAAGATCTTTCGGAAGTTTTGTTTTAGCAATCCGAAGAGAAGGAGAAATCATTCGTAGAAAACTGGCTCATTTCATTTTAAAGCCTTTCGATACATTATTAGTTTATGGCCCAAAAGATAGAATTAATCAGCTAGCTAATAAGGAAGGATTCATTGTTTTGGGTAAAGTGGATGGATCGCTTGATGGACATCCTTTTTGGTGGCTTAGTTTAACATCTATATTGTTAGCAGTTACATTGGCTATTTTTGATATTGTTCCTATTGTTGTTGGTGTTATAATCGGTGTAATTGCATTATTGCTTTCAAAAGTAATAACTCCAAATGAGGCATATAGCTCAATTCATTGGCAAGTTATTATAGTTATTGCTGCATTTCTTCCCATGGGGGCTGCAATTCAAAGAACAGGATTAGATGTTATAATAAGTGATACAATCTCAAGTTTTGTAAATCTATTTCCTGCAGATATTCTTCCATATTTATTATTGGCTTTAATTTATTTTATAACAATGATTTTGACTGAAATAGCCTCAAATGCTGCTACAGCTATTATCATGACGCCAATTACTTTATCATTAGCAGCAAACTTTGGATTTGATCCAAAACCATTCATTTTTGCGGTTTGTTATGCTGCTTCAGCGTCATTTATTACACCAGTAGGTTATCAAACTAATCTTATGGTATTTGGTCCAGGAGGTTATAGATATTCCGATTACATTAAGGTAGGATTACCTTTAGGATTGATTCTATGGATTGTTTCAGTTATAATGATACCAATGATATGGCCATTCTAGTATGCAGTGGAACGAAAAAGATAATACTATAACTAAAACATTTGAATTCAGTTCTTATTTAGATGGAATTGATTTTATTAACGAAGTTGCTAGCTTATCAGAGCAAGAAAATCATCACCCTTATATAACAGTAGGGTATTGTAAAGTTACAATATCCTTAACCACTCATGACGCTGGTACTCTTACAGAAAAAGATTATAAGCTTGCAAAGCTTATCGATGATTTAAATATTTGAATGATTTATCTTATAATTGTATCCATTCTTTGGTCATTTTCCTTTGGTATAATTAAATATGGCTTGAGTGGAGTAGATCCGTCATACATTAGCTTTATAAGAAGTTTAATTGCCTTACTTTTCTTTTCATCAATCTCAATATATAATATTAAAAAATTTGCTCTTGATTTTAAGCTAATATTGATTGGAGCTTTACAATTTGGCTTAATGTATATTTTTTATATCCAATCATATGCATATTTACCTTCTTATTTAATAGCAACATTTACAATTACTACACCAATTTTTGTAGGTCTTGCTTCAAAATATATTGCACATCAATCAATTTCAAAGAATGGTATTTATGCAATTTCACTAGTCATTATTGGATCTTTTTTAATTAGGATAAACTTTGTAAATCCGCTTGATTATTGGGTTGGATTTTTATTAATACAACTCGCAAACTCTTTTTTTGCTTCTGGTCAGATACTTTTTAAACAATGGAAGACAAAAAATGATGGTACAAATATACTGCATAATTTTTCACAAATGTTTTTTGGGGCTACATTTGTTACGTCCCTTTTTTATCTCTTTAGTGCAAGTGGTAACAATCAACTTTCATCTGAAAATCTTTTTGCGTTGATATTTCTTGGATTAATTTCAACTGGACTAGGCTTTTTGTTTTGGAACCTAGGTTCGCTGAAAGTAACTAACGACAAGTTAGCAGTAATGAACAATCTTATTATTCCAATTGCAATTCTGAATTCTTACTTTATTTTTGGAGAACAAATTGATTCTACAACCTTTGTTCCAGGAATGATTTGTTTTTATTTCGCTTTAAAAGCTTTATAATTTATTTCTGTTCTTTTTATGATTTTCTCTAAAAGACTTAGACATTAAAAAAGATATTGGTCCTTCCAAAGCAATCACTAATCTCCAAATTAATGGGAAAATAAACATTTTTTTCTTTTTATCTAACGCTCTTATAATTCGTTTTACACCATCTTCAGTCTCAATCATAAAAGGAGCCCAAGTTCCCATTGAATCTGTCATTTCGCTTTTTACAAATCCTGGACAAATTAGAGTAACATCCACATTTTTAGGAAGGGTTTTTCTCCAACTTACACTTAGAGCCTTAACGGCATGCTTTGACGCTGCATATGCGCCAGCTCCAGGCCAGGCAAAGTGACTTGCAACTGAACCAATGATAGCAATTTGCCCCATATCTTTTTTAATCATAGATGGCATAAATGGTAGAACAGTATTTATTACTCCATTAACATTGGTATCAATAACTTTATTGAGTTCTGTAGGATCTCCTTTGTGTAATTTATCAACAAAACCATATCCAGCATTTGCAATTACAAGATCGATATTTGATATCTTTGATAGAAAATCATCAATGGACTCTTTAGTAGCATGTTGATCAGTAACATCTAGGCAATATGTAATAACTTTTGCACCGAGTTTTTCACATTTACTAGCAACAGAATCTAGTTTATCTTTTCTCCTACCACTTAGAGCAAGAAAAGCACCTCTTTTAGAATATTCATATGCAAGATGTTCTCCCAAACCACTTGTTGCACCTGTTAAATAAATATTCATACGGAATACTACAAATTTATCAGTCACAATTCCATAAAAACTATTTATATTATCTTGTGTATGGCAAAAAATGAAATAAATGGGTTATCACAATCAATTCTTGAGAGTTATTCTTCTCAGCTTTTACAAGTATCCAAAAATATTGATCAGGATATTCAGTCAGCAGCTGAGTTGATTATTAATAATTCTGGTAAGCTTGTTGTTTGTGGTTTAGGAAAATCAGGCTTAATAGGGCAAAAGATAGTTGCAACATTATGTAGTACTGGTACCCAAAGTGTTTATATGCACGCAGCTGAAGCAATTCATGGAGACTTAGGCATTTATAATCCTGGAGATCCTACTATTTTAATTTCTAAAAGTGGTAATACAGAAGAAATAGTAAGATTAATTCCTATACTAAAAGAATTTAAATCCCCAATTATAGCAATTGTTGGAAATATTGATTCACTCATTGCAAAGAACGCTAATATAGTTTTAAATGGAACAGTAGAAAAAGAAATAGACCCTCTAGGTATTGTTCCTACAACAAGCTCTCTAGTAGCTTTGGCAATAGGAGATGCTTTAGCATCGGTCTTGATGGTTCAAAGAGGTTTTGAAAAAGAAGATTTTGCAAGAAATCATCCTGGAGGAGAATTAGGAAAACAATTGGCACTTAGAGTAGAGAGAGTAATGCATGATATCGATGATGTTGCTCAAATAAGTGATAGTGATTCTATAAGTTCTTGTGCAGCCAAAATGACTGAGAAACCACTAGGAGTAGCTTTACAATTAGAGGGCAATCAATTAAAGGGAATATTGACTGAAGGTGATTTGCGAAAGTCTATCGCTTCCAGTAATGATTTAAACGATTCTATAAAACATTTTATAAATACTCATCCTATTTCAATCACTCCTTCAACTTCAATTTTGGATGCTATGAAAATAATGGAAGATAGACACTCTAAAATATCAGTTTTACCCATTGTAAATAATCAGAAAAAGTGTATTGGCTTACTTACGCTACATGATTTGTATCAAACGAAATTAATTTGATACAAATATCTTATATCAAAATAACTATAAAGTTTTAAGATTGTTTTATTTTTACATTTCTTGATGATAGGTATTCAAAGAGAAAATTAATACATGAATCATTGGAACCAACCAATTCAGGAGAAAAAACACCTTTTTTTGACCAAAGATTTTTTAATATCATGTTGATTGTTGCAGCAGCTGTAAAGCCTGTTGTTCGAGCCATTGAGGATGACTTTGAAGTCATATCCATTTCATCATACAAATGATAATGTATGTCTTTCTCATCTCCATAAATATGGATATCTAGTACCGTGAATTCAGGTTCATGATTTTCGAGCTTCCATTCCGTAAATAATTTTTCAACTGTATGGTCAAAATTATTTTTATCAAATAAATTTTTATCAATCATCGATTGTATTAACAAAGCATGTCCAGGGTATCTTAAGGTTTTTTCTTTCATATTTGGTATGTGTGACATTGTAGTTAATAATGAACGAAGACCGTCTGTATTGAACGCTTCTAATATTCCAACGTCATCAATTTTTAGCTCTTCAATCTCTGATAATGCAGGTTTTATTTCCACTTTAGAATTAATCATCATTCTTGCAGGTCGCATATATTCTTCAATAACATCTATTGGAGAAAATGGAGCTTTATAATTAAAAGGTGGAGATGGATTTTTTGGTAAGCCTCCTACCATATAATCAAAGGAATTCACTTTAATTTTTTCATTCCAATATCCCAATAAAAAATTTGGTATACCTGGAGCTACGCCTGCATCTACAATGGCACAAACATCATTTTCTATTGCCAAATCGTTAAGCGAAAGGACATCCTCTGGAGAAAAAGATATATCAACAACATTTTTTCCACACTCTATAATTAAACGTAAAGCTTTAAATCCTAAAAATCCTGGTACAGCCAAAAGCACGATATCAGCATCAGCTATCCATGTGCGAAAATTTTTTTTATCTTGAATATCAATATTTTGTATATGTATTGATTGGTCTTCATTTTTGATTTCATTTAACAGATCTAGATTGGGGTCACCAAGATGAAGTTCATAATTTTTAGATAAGTCAAGTGCCATTGTTTTTCCTACAAGACCAGCACCTACTTGGAAAATTTTTTTCATTGAAAGTTGCGGGATAGACGGGACTCGAACCCGCGACCTCCGGCTTGACAGGCCGGCGTTCTAACCAACTGAACTACTACCCCAAATTAATTTTTTCTAAACAAAGCCATTGGAATTATAACCAAATAGCCAGCTAATAAAAGTAGTGGAGAAATAACTAAGCTTTGAAAACTATCTACTTCTCCTGAATACATTATCAAATAACCCACAATTATAACGAAAACTCCAACACCAAACAAAACATAATTTTTTCTTTTGTATGGCCATGAAAACTGTATAGTTTTTTTATTTTTGTTTTCCATAATTGAAAAGTTAGTTGCGATAATTGTTGTTTGCAAAAATATTATTACATCCATTGATTTGAAATAAGAAATAAGGTAATTTCTAGCCCTCAGATGAAAGAAATAAATACTACCTTATCTATAACAATAACAATACTTATTATTTTTGTTACAAGCTTACTTTCGGTAAATAATCGTGAAGTAAATTCATCTGTCATAACTATTGAAAAAGGAATGTCATTAAATTCAGTTTCTAATTTATTATTTGAAAATGAAATTATAGTAAATCAAAATATATTTAAGCTAAAAGTTATTAGTAGAGGGTTGGCATCAAAAATCCCAACCGGAAGATTTTTAATTAATGGAAAGATATCAGACGCTATATTAATTGATCTCATTTTTAATAAAGGTCCAATAAAATTAAAACTAACAATACCGGAAGGTTCACAATCAAAGAATCTCTTCAAAGATATTAATACATTATTGAAAACAGATTATGATTTTAATAAATACTTTTATTCCACAGAGATCTTAGAACAATATAAAGTGGATGCTTCATCTCTTGAAGGTTATCTTTATCCAGATACATATTATTTATACCATGATTCATCTCCAGAAGAAATTATAAATATTTTGTTGTCAGAATTTTGGAAAAAATTTGATGAAAATTTACAAGATAGAGCGAATCAATTAGGATTTTCGGTACATGAAGTTGTAACTTTGGCGTCGATTATTGAAGGAGAAGCGATGCTTGATAGTGAGCGAAGTACAATTTCTTCAGTATATCATAATAGATTAAAAATTAATATGAAACTGCAAGCCGACCCAACGATACAATATATAATACCAGGTCCTCCAAAAACATTATCTAATAGAGATTTAAGAATTAAGTCTGATTACAATACCTATCAGAATTATGGTTTGCCTCCTGGGCCAATAAACAACCCAGGCATTGCATCAATTAAAGCAGCATTATATCCTGAAGATACGAATTTCTTATTTTTTGTTGCACAAGGAGATGGATCACATGCATTTACAACCAATGAAAAAGAACATGAAGAGGCAAAAAAGATTTATAAAATTAACAAAAGAAAGAATAGATGAAGCTACAAGATTTAAATACTCAACAACTAAAAGCAGTCCAAACAGTAAATAAACCTGTTCTAGTATTTGCAGGAGCAGGAAGCGGAAAAACAAGAGTACTTACTTATAAAGTTTGGCATTTAATCAAAGAAAAGCTTTTTAAACCAGAAGAAATATTAGCATTAACTTTCACCAATAAAGCAGCTGCAGAAATGAAATTAAGAATTCAAGAAAGCATATCTTGTGATGGAGTAAATGTAGGAACATTTCATTCTATAGGTGCTCGCATGTTAAGAATGCATATCTCTTCATTGGATGAAGGATATAATTCTAATTTTACTATTTACGATACTTCCGATCAAAAATCCGTTATCAAAGAGGTTGTTGAAAATTTGAATCTTTCTGAATTTAAAGAGCTCAATGTTGGTTTCTTGAAAGTTCAAATTGATAAGTTTAAAAATGATAATCTTTCAATTAAAGATGCAGAATCCAAAGCTCGAACATTTGAGGATGAAAAAATTGTTGAGGTTTATAAGGTATATTGTGAAGAATTAAAATCAAACAATGCACTAGATTTTAATGATTTAATTCTGCTCCCAATTAGATTGTTAAAAGAAAATGCTAAAATTTTAAATTTTTATCAAAGCACATGGAAATATGTCTTAGTTGATGAATTTCAAGATACCAATTCACCACAATTTGAAATTGTATCTTTGCTAGCTGGAAAACATCAAAATATTACTGTAGTTGGTGATGATGACCAATCCATTTATGGTTGGAGAGGAGCTAATATTGATAATATCCTTACCAACTTTCAGGACACATTCTCAAAAAACATTGAGATTAAGCTTGAAAAAAATTATAGATCAACTCAACGTATTCTTGATGGAGCTTGGTCTGTTGTTTCAAATAATAAAAACAGAGCTGAAAAGAAGTTGGAAGCAACAAGAGGAAAAGGAGAAAAGATTTCACTGATTTCCACTGGCAGTGATGAAGAAGAATCAAACGCTATATGTGATGCAATTAAGTCTGAAATAAAACTTAATAAAAGTACTTTTAAAGATTTTGCAGTTTTATACAGAACAAATGCACAGTCAAGATCAATAGAGCAAGCAATGGTAAAAGAAGGAATTCCATATAATATTGTAGGTGGGACGAAATTCTATGATAGGAAAGAGATTAAAGATGTTTTAGCATATTTAACTCTGGTGGCAAATAGTAATGATGATGTAGCTCTTAGGCGTATCATTAATTTTCCTGTAAGAGGCATCGGAGAAAAATCAATAAAAATGTTTGTAGAGTTAGCATCCAAAAAGAAAATTTCACTTTTTGATAGTCTTGAATTTTGTAGAGATTTGAAATTAAGAGGAAAACAACAAGATTCAATTGAAAGTTTTCATGCCTCAATTAAGAAATTTAGCAATTTACTAGAAACTCTTGATCCTAAAGAGTTATTAAGAACTCTATTAGAAGAGTTTAATATTGAAAATTATTATAAAAATAATCCAGTTGAACAAGATCGATATGATAATATTCAAGAGCTTAAATCATCTGTTGATAAATTTTCTGATCAAGTTGGTGGCAATTTAAGAGACTTTCTTCAGGAAATTTCACTGTTTACAGATATTGATGAATGGGATGATAAAGATAATTCTATTACACTAATGACTGTACATGCAGCAAAAGGTCTTGAATTTCCAACCGTATTTATCTCTGGACTTGAACAAGGACTTTTTCCACTAGTTAGAATTGATGATGGACCAGATCAAATGGAAGAAGAAAGAAGATTATTTTATGTTGCAGTAACAAGAGCTATGGATCAAGTATATCTTTTAAATGCAAAATACAGAAGAAGATTTGGAGCTATGAATACCACATCTTTTGTTCAATCAGATTTTTTAAATGAAATTGATGAGGATGTTATAAAAGTTAAATCTTATAAATCAGTTTATACTCGAAGAATTGTTGGTACTGGAGAACAGAAAAAAATTCAAATTTCAAGAACAGTTACAGAGTTTGATGACTTTAAAATTGGAGATCAAGTTCAACATAATCTCTTTGGAATAGGCACCATTCTTGTTTTGAGCGGTTCAGGTGAAAATCAAAAAGTTGGTGTTGAATTTGATGGTGGTTTAAGAAAAAAATTAATTGTTAAGTACGCTCGTTTAAAAAAAATAGATTAAAAAATCAATTTAGTGTAATTTGATGTATGCAGAATTTAATACCATGTAGATTTCATGTAGAAGTTGAGGCCGTTCTCAAAAGTGAAGGGTTGCGAGCTACTAAACAAAGGCTCAACATTTGGGATGAGCTTTGTTCTACAGATAATCATCGTGACATTGAAACCATTCTTAGCGATCTCAAAAAAAAGAAAATTAATGTTTCAAGAGCCACTTTATATAGAACAATTGATGTATTTGTAAAACATAATCTTTTAAAGAAAATAACATTAGATAGCGGAAAATTTCTTTATGAGCACAATAAAAAAACAATTACTCCAAATCATGATCATATTGTCTGCGAAGATTGCGGAGAAATATTTGAATTTTATGATAATAAAATTCCCTCAATCGAAAAGAAAATTGCTGATGACTTAAATATGAGCCTTACAAAACGCGTACATCAATTATCTGGTACTTGCAAAGATAGCAATTGCGCAAATTCAAAAAACTAATAAGATGAAATCCACTCTTATTTCAAATATGGTTGCTGATATGAAGCTCCAAGGATTCTATTTATGTTTGGAAAAAAAATCACTGAAGAAAAAAGATGGTTCGACCTATCTAAATTTACTTTTACAAGATAAGTCGGGTTTAATTAGAGCAAGAATATGGGATAATGTTCAAAAACTTTCTAAAAAGTTCAGTAATGGAGATCCCGTAGCTGTAAAGGGTGTAACATATCAATATGGAGAAAATGTATTAATCAAAATTGAGAATATTTCTCGTGCTAATGAGCAAAAATATAAAAAATATGGATTCGAACCATCTGACTTGATTCCAGCTTCTAAAAAAAATCCAAGTGAACTATGGAAAGAATTGACTAAAGAAATAAACTTAATTTCAAAGAACCATTTGAAAAAAGTCACAAAAAATATCTTAAGAGACCATAAGGAAAAGTTTAAAGTTTATCCTGCTAGCATCTCATATCATTACAATTATCAAAATGGTTTAATAGAGCAAACATTATCACTTTTAAAAATTGCAAAGCAAGTTGGTTCACATTATAATATTGATATAGATTTATTAATATCTGGAGTTTGCCTTCATCAGATTGGTAAGCTTTATTCTATAAATCTTGGTTCTTCAATCTCTAAATCGAATCATAAATCTTTAGTTGGAAATGCTATCCTTTCAAGAGATATTGTTAATAAATATATTTCTGAAGTTAAAAATTTTCCAGAAGATGATAAGCTCAGTTTAGAACATTTAATTTTATCGTATCAAGGAAGAAAAGAGTGGCAAAGTCCTGTAGAGCCTCAAACGCTTGAAGCAATATTATTACATTCTATCAATTTTATTGATTCAAAAATTAATTTTATGAGAAGAGATGAATCATAAAAAAATTTATGTTTTATTTTCTTTTCTAGCTTCCATTGTTTTCACACAAGAAAGTATCCCTTTTGATATCACTAAACAATTTGCAGTCCCTTTGGAAAACAATCAGCTTATTTGGAATTCTGATATATCATTTAACAATTTATTGATTGATAGATCTACTAGAAATTTTAAAAATAAATTTAATAAATTAAACTTTGAAGTACTTCCTAAAGATTCATCTTATGTAAAAAGTAAATTCATTTATGAATTTGGTGATTATGGATATGATAAATTGAGCGTTGGATTAAAAAAGAACTCTCCTAATGAGACATTTCAATTTTCAGGATCAAAGAAAAGTTATTTTGGTCAGTATTCAGAATTTTCAAATGCGGAAAATCCTCCATTAAGTTTATTTTATCAATTTGATTATTCAAAAAAATTTGATAAAAATAAAATGTATTCTTCTGTTGGATACTTTAGGGAAGAATCACAATTCAACTTTAACTCTACTGAGTTTGACTCGTCTTTAAATAGTGAATTTTCTGATTTTTTATCACTTACAATTGGAGATAAATTCATTAAAAATGATTACAATTTTGATTTACAATTTAATCACTTAAGTAAATTTGAATCCTTACTTCTTAATGAATATGCCATTAATAACAAATATGATTTAGAAAGAAATAGATTAAAAGCTTCAATAAAAAAAAATAACTTCTTAGCTCTAAATGTTATTCTAAATAATAGTTATTATTTTGATGAAAGATCTTCAAATGGATTTTCTTTGAATGCTTTAACCGTCACAGCAAAAATTAATAATTTTCCAACGCCTAAAGGAAGTTCCCATCCTGTTGGTGAAATTGTTTATGGCATTGACTTCATTGAAGACAGTGTCAAGCCAAATATCTTCTATAAAAATATATTTGGAAATCTTGA
Organism: uncultured Fidelibacterota bacterium; assembly: GCA_902624275.1. Classification (GTDB taxonomy): domain Bacteria; phylum Fidelibacterota; class Marinisomatia; order Marinisomatales; family Marinisomataceae; genus Marinisoma. Next base: position 4,800 of record CACNWW010000003.1, on the reverse strand, counting down.
TGTAGTTTTTAAAACAAGAAATCAGCATTCAATGGTTCTTTTTGATGTCTACGATTTTGACGGTAAGGGAAGATTCAGGGGAAATAAAGTTGAAGAATGGAAGAACTTATCACTTACATATTATTTTAATACCAAAATAGATTTTTCAGCCTCATTAAAGTATGTTGAGGCAGATAATATTATTGTACCTATTGACTTGGGAGAGGTGTTCATCCCAGAATCTGATAGATATGAGTTTATTGATGACAATATGACGTCTCTTCAATCAAACTTTAAAATTCCAATGAAATATGGATCATTAAATCTTAATCATTCTTATAATTTTTATGATAGCTTAATGAGTTCAAATAGAAAGCATAATCTCAGACTTGATTATTTATATAATTTATCATTTGTCAAAAATAACTTAGGGATTAATGGAAAGTTGAGCTTAGAATACATGTCAAAAAATAATTCTGAAATGAGTTTTAATTATTTTAAAAATATGCCAGAAAGAAGAAATAATATTAATTCTGATGATTATATCAATATTTCTTTAAACGCTGATATTTTAATATCTGATGTAATTCTTACTGTTAGACTTCAAAATGCATTAAATAAGTTTATTTCAGACGAAGACTACTCATTAAGAAATCATGAATATTTTAACCCAATAAGTAGTCTATTAACATTTGGTGTTATCTGGGAATTTGATGATTAGATTTTATACTCTAAAGTAAAATTCACACTTCTTCCTGGTTCAGGATATCCAATTGTAGATATATATTCCTCATCCAACAGGTTATCTACTGTTAAGTTAAATACTACTACGTTTCTTCCTTGCCAGTTGAAAAGATTTGAAACACCAAAACTAAGTAATCCATATGATTCATCGTTTACCTGTTCTGCAAAAGATGACTCATACTGCAAGATTCTATTTCCAGTCAATTTATAATTGAGTGAATAATGGGTTAAGTTATTTTGTTTATAAACCAATAACAGGCTAGCTGAATTATCAGGAACATATAAGAGTTTTTTATCAATATCTTTATCTAAGGATTCATACACATTATATGATAACTGCATTTGAAGATTTGAAAACTCCTTTAAATACTGAATATTATATGAAGTTCGTTCAGCTGATGATACATTTATTGGAATATATTTAAAATTTTCATCTGGTTGCCATAATATAAGATTTTCATAATCTTTTCTTGACGCAGTAAGCGAAATCTTTCCTAAAGAAGATTTGCTTGATATAGAAAAAGCCAAATATTCACTTTCCTCAGGTTTTAAATCTGGATTTCCTCCGCTGTAAAGCCCATCAGGCCAAAACAAGTCATTCATTGTAGGAAATTGAAATGAAGAGCCTAAATCAACATTAAAATCAAAGGAGTTGTTGGATTTATTAAACTGATTAAGAGCTTCAAATCCTAAGTTAAAAGTAGATTTTTTGTTCTCTTCTCTTGAATCATATCTTACAGAAGGAGAGAATTTTAAATCTTTTTCTAAATTTAAAAAGTTACCTGTTATCGAATAAGAAGTAGTCTCTAATTCTTGTCTTTTTAAATCAGTGCTGTCTACTCTTTCAGTTTTTTGTTGGAACGAAGCTTCATAGTTGATGGTAGAACTTATTGTTTGTTTTGATTTGAAACCAAAAGCAGAATATTCTAAATCATGTTCACTTAAGACTGGAAAACTACCATTGGAATCATCATAAACTTGATTATTATTTGATCTATTCATGAAAACATTTAATGTTCCTTTTTTAAAAAATTTATTGAATGAAAGTGCAAATAGTTCAAAATCATCAATTCTTGTTGCGCTATTTGATGGGAAGGAAGTGCTTCCAGCAACACCACGAGTATTTTCAGTTTTAAGAGAGAACATATTGACAATAAAGTCTTCGCTCACAATAAATTGTCTATCAATAGCTAGAAAAAATTGATCTAAATAGTTGTTTGATCTTTCAACATCTTCACCGGTAACTGAATCTTTGAATTTGTAATCACCATCATATGATGTTTTACCGAACATTATATTCCTTTTTGAGGTCGATCTATTAATTGCATAATTAACACCATATTGTGAAAAGCCAAAATCACCAACTGAATAAAAAATATTATTATCTAAAATTTTATTATTAATATTTATTGAACCATCAATTGAGCCAGAGCCATATTTAGTTCCTGAATTTTGTCTATAATTCAAAGATTTTAGCGCAAAAGCGGGTAAAGTAGATAGATCTAGTTGACCATTCATCGCATCAGTTAAATCTACTCCATTGAAAAGCACTTTTGTATGTCTAGCATAGCCACCGTCAAATGATGCTGAGGTGACGCCTGCATAACCTCCGTAAGTTCTAATTTCTAATGATGGAATTTGATTTAATGATCCACCTCTAGAAAATGAACCTAAACTATTTAAAGATGTATTATTTTTTAAGTACTCATCGTTTTTGGAGCCATAAACATTGACTTTATCTAATTCAATGTTTTCGTTTAACATTACTATAGATTTTCCTTTTAAGTTAATAAGCTCTACTATGTTATTTTGAAATCCAATGCGTTCAAAAGATAGTTTTGAGTTATTTTCAACATTGATAGTAAATACACCATTTTCATCAGAAATTGCCCAATTTTTTTCTTCAATATTGGAATTAATTTCTTCAACAATTACATATGGAATAGGTTCACCGGAAATATCTTTTACTAAGCCTGTAAATGATTGTCCAAAGAGATTGGTTAGAATTAAAACAAAAAATACATATGATTTTTTCATCATACTTTCCTCCGAAGTTTAAGTTTATTATTTGCAAATAAGGTCTCCTGGCTTATACCTAAAACGATTTAATTCCTTCTCCAACAATGTTGAATGGTTATTATTAAATCTCAGTAATTACAGTAGCGGGGACTGCTAAAGTTTTTCACTTTATTCCCTACATTTGCCTTAAAACTTTAAACTTTATTTTGTACAATGTAAATGATTATTTATAAATTGTTGTATGTCTAAACATGATATCAGCCACCTTAATAACTTAACACTAATATTAAATGCAAGTTATTTACCTTTAGGCGTATGTAATTCTAGGCGTGCAATTTGTTTATATTTTTTAGATAAAGTAGATATCTTAATGAATTATGATCATCATATTCATTCTCCTTCAATGCAGATGAAAGTTCCGAGCGTAGTTAAATTAAAGAAGTATGTCTCTTTCAATAGCTTAGATGTTGTTTTAAACCGAAAAAACTTGCTAATGAGAGATCATTCTTCCTGTCAGTATTGTGGCTCAAAATCAAACTTAACTATTGATCATATCATACCTAAACAAAAAGGTGGGAAAGACTCTTGGGAAAATTTGATTATTGCTTGCTCTCCTTGCAATTCAAGGAAGGGTAATAGAACTCTTGTTGAGGCAAATATGAAACTGATGAAAGTTCCAAAAAAACCGAATAGATTTATGTATTTTAATCAATATATTAATCAAAAGAATGAGGGATGGAAAGAATACCTTTTTCAAAGTAAAAATTAGTTTATGAAAAAAAGAATTTTAAGCGGTGCACAGCCTTCTGGGCAACTTCATATTGGAAATTATTTTGGAATGATAGAAAGGATGATTCAATTTCAAAATGAATCAGAATTATTCTGCTTTATAGCAAATTATCATTCAATGACTTCAATTAATGATAAAGTCAAACTTGAAGAAAATACTCGAGAAGCATTTATTGACCTCTTAGCTCTTGGAATTGACCCAAATCAATCGACATTTTGGGTTCAATCACATGTCCCTGAAGTAACGGAGCTAGCTTGGATTTTGTCAAACTTTGCATCAGTTGGCTTGATGCAGAGATCAACCTCTTATAAAGACAAAATAGCCAATGGTTTGAAACCAAATATGGGTCTATTTTCATACCCAATTCTAATGGCATCCGATATTTTATTATTTCAATCTGAAATTGTACCTGTTGGTAAAGATCAAAAGCAACATTTAGAAATGACAAGAGATATTGCCATCAAATTTAATAACTCATTCGGGGAAATTTTCACTATCCCTGAAATAGAAATAGATAAAAGTAATGATGTTGTAATTGGAATAGACAATCAAAAAATGAGTAAATCATATAATAATACTATTCCTATTTTTGCTGATAATGACACTATAAAAGATCAAGTAATGAATATTGTTACTGATTCTGCTGGTTTAAATGAGCCTAAAGATAAAGATACACCTTTATTCAAGATCTACTCATTATTTCTAAATGATGAATCTAAGAAAGAGCTTGCAGATAGGTACGATACTCCTGGTTTAAAATATATGGAAATAAAAAATGAGCTAATCGAAACTATCATATCCTTTTTTGAATTGCAAAGATTAAATAGAGAGCAATTGCTCGCAAACCCTGATGAGATAAATCAAAAAATGATTTTGGGTCAAAATAAAGCCAAGAAAATTGCCCAAAAGACACTTCAAGAAGTGAAAAGTGCAACTGGTTTACTATAAATGTTTAATATAAAGCTAGAGAACTTCGAAGGACCTTTAGATTTACTTTTATATTTTATTAAAAGAGATAAAATTGATATCTATGATATTCCAATAACACAAATTACTAATGAATATATTGCAGTTATTGATGAAGCAAAAAAACTAGATGTTTCAATTGCTGGAGAATTCTTATTTATGGCTTCTATGCTATTAAGAATCAAAACTCAAATGCTTATACCAAGACAGATAGATGAAGAATCTTTAGATATAGATGATCCAAGAATTGACCTTGTTGCTCAACTGCTTGAGTATAAGAAATACAAAAATATAGCTCATAA
>CACNWW010000002.1 GCA_902624275.1 uncultured Fidelibacterota bacterium | reverse complement strand
TTTGGACAGTTCAAGGAAGTCATTTACCAATTCTAGGTAAACTTTTTTCTAAAGGTATTTATGATTTTTCCTTAAATATTAGCATAGGTGGTCCATCAGTAAAGCCTTCATACTTTAAATCTAGAATCGGTGCCAGATTTGACACTTATAAAGATTCTTTGTTGATGGAAAATGTTAGAATTATATCTGGAAATGTCTTAACTGGAAAAAAAGTTAATTTGGATGGTTTTTTAGGTTTTTATCATTCATCTTTTTCAGTAATTGAGGAGTCTTTCGATAGGCAATTTATTGGATGGTTACATCCTGGTGGAAAGTCTAGGTATAGTGTTTTCAATGCTTACTTTGGTTCAAATAAAAAAAGTTATGATTTTACCACTTTGCAGAATGGAAGTAACAGGGCATTCGTACCTGTTGATGCTTGGGAGAAGGTTTTTCCTATGGATATTTACATTAATGCCTTAGCTAGAAGCATTGAAGCGAATGATATTGATGAAATGGAACAATTAGGTATTTATGAATGCGATGAAGAAGATGTTGCTCTATGTTCATTTGTATGTCCAAGTAAATCTGATGTTGGAGCAATAATTAGAAAAGGATTAGATACAATTTACTTTGATAAATAATTATGAATTTGTTAAGAAAAATATTTGAAGAGACTGGAAAATTTGTTGAAAAGGGTAAACCTTTATCATGGGCTTATCCTGTTTGGGAGGCAGCTGATACGATTTTCTTTTCAACTAATAAGCAAACAAGTACGGGTCCTCATATTAGAGATAACATGGATATTAAAAGAACCATGTTTTTTGTAGTTATAGCATTAATTCCTTGTTATTTATTTGGGGCATATAATATTGGATATCTAAATGCACTAGCTATGGAAATTGATAGAGGATTATTTGCAAATACAATTTTTGGTTTTAGCTATGTTTTACCTATTTTAATTGCAACTTTTGTTGCTGGTGCCGTTTGTGAGCTTACATTTGCAATTATAAGAAAGCATGAAGTAAATGAAGGTTTTTTAGTTAGTTGTGCTTTAATTCCTTTAACAATGCCACCAGATGTACCACTATGGCAAGTTTTTATCGGAACAAGTTTTGGTATAATTATTGGCAAGGAAATTTTTGGTGGAGTAGGAACAAATATATTTAACCCTGCCTTAACATCAAGAGCATTTATGTATTTTGCTTTCCCAACTAAAATTTCGGGAGACAAGGTATGGGCAGTTGGTCCTGATGGATATAGTGGAGCTACCGCATTAGCTATTCCTGCAAATCCAGTAGAATATGACACTGCTTCAAATCTTTTTGCAGCAAACACCCAGTTTGACTACTCAAATCTGAATATGTTCTGGGGATTAATTCCAGGATCTATAGGAGAGACAAATAAGTTATTTATATTATTGGGAGCTTTTTTTCTTATTTATTGTGGTATTGCATCATGGAGAATTATGGTTTCTTGTGTTTTAGGCTTAGTTTTTACTGCTTTACTCTTCAATCTGTTAAATTATTTTACAGTTGACGGAATCATTCAAGCTGGTGGTTCTCCTAATGCTATGTTGACTATCACTCCTCTTCAGCATATTTTGATTGGTAGTTTTTTATTTGGTACTGTATTTATGGCTACCGAACCTGTTACCTCGTCTCATACAAATACAGGAAGATGGATATATGGCTTTCTTATTGGAGTATTAACTGTTGTAATTCGTTCAATAAATCCTGCTTACCCAGAGGGAGTATTTCTTGCAATATTAATTATGAATATGTTTGCTCCATTAATAGATTATTATGTAGTTCAAGCAAATATTAAAATGAGGTTATCAAGAAATGTATAGTAATAACTACACTTTATTTTTCGTTTTCATTGTCACTGTTGTTTTAGGAACAATGCTTTCATTTACAAAGGATAGTGTTAAGGATTTACAAGACCAAAATCTAAAAGCTGATGTTCAAAAAACAATTCTAAGATCATTAAATTTTGACGAAAGTCTACTACTTTCTAATGAGAGCATTGAGCAAACATTTAAGAATTCTATTGATGCTAAATGTGTTAATGTTGAAGGGGAAATTGTCGATTGTAATATTGAAGAAGTAGATATCGAAAAAAATGTAGATACTCTGCCCATTTATATAAGAATGGATAATGATAAAGTTCAAGGAATTGCTCTTCCAATAGCTGGTAAAGGCTTGTGGTCTACAATTTATGGATATATAGCGTTAAACCCAGATACAGATTCAGTTTTAGGGATTCAATTTTATAAACATGGCGAGACCCCAGGTTTAGGTGGTGAAGTTGAAAAAAAATGGTTTACTGATAATTTTGTTAATCATCCTATTGAGAGACCAGACGGTGAAATTCAATATGTACCAAAAAGAATTCGTGACAAATCTGGAAAAATCATTAGCATTAAAGTCGTGAAGGGTGGAGTAGATTATTCAAAAACAAATAATGCTTCAATTCATCAAGTTGATGGAATTTCTGGAGCAACTGTAACTGCTGATGGTGTTACAGATTTTTTACTTGAAGACTTATTAAGATATGAGAAAACATTGGATAAAATAAGAGACTATGGAACTATTTAATTCTGAATCAAAAAAAATTGTTAGCGATCCTATAAATGTTAATAATCCAATCTCATTACAAGTTTTAGGAATTTGTTCTGCGTTAGCTGTTACAATTAGATTAGATCAAGCGATAATTATGACTCTTGCTGTAGTTTTTGTCTTGTGTTCATCAAATGTTATACTTTCTTTGATTAGAAACTACATTCCAACTCGAGTTAGAATAGTTATAATGCTTTCTGTAATTGCGTCATTAGTTTCAGTTGTAGATGAATTATTAAAAGCATATCTATATGATATGAGTAAGCAACTTTCAGTTTTTGTTGGATTAATCATCACAAATTGTATTATCATGGGTCGTGCCGAAGCCTTTGCTTTAAAACATGGACCTTCCAAAGCATTTTTAGATGGTTTGGGGAATAGTATGGGCTATGGATTAATAATTATCATTGTTTCTTTTTTCAGAGAACTCTTTGGAGCTGGAACAATTACACTTCCAGATGGTGGTGCTGGCTATGTGCTTTGGAGTATTCCAGACTCATGGTATGCAGCTGGATATGAAAATATTGGTTTGTTGGTTTTATCTCCAGGGGCATTTATCATTTTAGGCTTAGTGATATGGGTTCAAAGAGAGTTTGCAGGTGTTGAGGAGGACGCATAATGACTGGTATTGAACATTATCTCAGCATTTTTACAAAGGCGGTATTTATTGAAAATATTGTTTTAGCTTATTTTTTAGGTTTATGTTCATTTTTAGCTATTTCAAAAAAAATTGATGCATCAGTTGGAATTGGTCTAGCTGTAATAGTTGTTTTAACAATTACAGCACCTATCAATTGGTTTTTATGGGAATATCTGCTTGACAAAGGTGCCCTTGTTTGGATTAGTCAAGATTTTCAAGATACTGATTTAGGCTTTTTGAAATTAATAGTTTTTATATCTGTTATTGCTGCAATGGTTCAATTAGTTGAAATGTTTATGGAAAGATTTTCTCAGTCATTATATAATAGTCTGGGAATTTTCCTTCCTTTAATTGCTGTAAATTGTTCTATCCTTGGGGGGTCATTATTTATGGTAGAAAGAGAATATACTATTTCCGAAACAGTAGTTTATGGTTTTGGTTCTGGTGTTGGCTTTTTTCTTGCAATTGTTGCACTAGCATCAATAAGATATAGAATAAGGTATTCTAATATTCCTCCTAGGCTGAGAGGAGTTGGGATGGCAATGTTATTAACTGGATTATTATCAATGGCCTTTATGGCATTTTCGGGGATCGATTTATAATGAGTGATATTTTATTAGGCGTAATTGTTTTTTCATCAGTAATACTTTTATTAGTTATAATTCTAAATGTTTTAGGAGATATTCTTCTTCCACAGGGCGAGGTTACATTGCTAATAAATGATGATGCTGATAAATCTATTAATGTTCAAACTGGTGGAACAGTTCTTTCAGCTTTAGCTGAGCAAAGCGTTTATTTACCATCTGCATGCGGAGGTCAAGGAACCTGTGCACAATGTAAATGTCAAGTTGTTGAAGGTGGGGGAGATATTTTGCCTACAGAAGAAGCTTATATATCACGTTCAGATCAAAAAGACAATTGGAGATTAGGTTGCCAAGTAAAGATTAGAAATGATATGAAAATTAAGGTACCAGATGAAATTTTTAGTATTAGAAAATGGGATGCTACAGTTAAATCAAATGATAATGTTGCTACTTTTATTAAAGAGCTAATCTTAGAGTTACCTGAAGATGATCCAATTCATTTTGAGTCTGGTGGTTACATTCAAATAGATGTACCTACTTATAAAGGATTAGAATATAAAAATTTTGAAATTGAAGATTTATATACTACCGACTGGGATAAATTTGATATTTGGCAATATGTAGCAGAAAATAAAGAGCCAGTTTTTAGAGCATATTCAATGGCAAATCACCCCGCTGAAGGTAATATAATTATGCTTAACATTAGAATTGCTAGTCCTCCGCCAGATAATCCATCTGCTCCTCCTGGAATAGCTTCTTCATATGTTTTTAACTTAAAGAAAGGAGATAAGGTAACTGTTTCTGGTCCTTATGGTGAATTCTTTATTAAAGATACTGATCGTGAAATGGTTTACATTGGCGGTGGTGCTGGGATGGCTCCTTTGAGATCTCATATTTTTCATTTATTGAAAACTGAAAAGTCACAAAGAAAAATTTCATTCTGGTATGGTGCAAGATCTGAAAAAGAAATGTTTTATGATGATGAATTCAAAGCACTTGCTGAAGAGTTTGATAATTTTACATATCATGTTGCTTTATCTGATCCATTACCAGAGGATAATTGGGAAGGACCAAAAGGATTTATTCATCAGGTGGCTCACGATATGCTTTTAAGGGATCATGATGACCCTACAGAATGTGAATATTATTTATGTGGTCCCCCTATGATGATTAGCGCCGTTCAAAAAATGCTTTGGGACTTAGGCGTTGAAGAAGATATGATCGCTTATGATGACTTCGGCTAATAGATTAGTTTTATCGCTAATTCTTTTATTTTTCAGTTGTAGCACTCCTCAAAAAGAGATTGTTTCTATTAACGGAAATACTATGGGAACAACATATACTGTCAAATTTTTTCCAATGACAAACAATTCTAGTGAAATTGAAAAGAATTATATACTTATTGAAGAAATTTTAAAAGATATCAATCAGCAAATGTCTACATATATACCATCTAGTGAAATTTCAACTTTCAATAAATTAGAATCAACTGACTGGTTTGTAATTTCTGAAGATTTCAGCGTTGTATTAGAACAATCATTTAAATATTATGACTTATCTGATGGTCTATATGATATAACTGTAATGCCTTTAGTAAACTTATGGGGATTTGGTCCAGATATTTTTGAATCACCGCCCTCAAATGCAATGATTGATAGTGTAAAAGCTTTTATTGGTCAAGATTTAATTGATTTTGAAAATCAAAGAATAAGAAAAAAAGATTCAAGAGTACAGATTGATTTAAGCTCTATTGCAAAAGGATATGCAGTTGATAAAATTTATAATGCTTTAAATAAATATGAAGATCTTTTTATTGAGATAGGAGGTGAAATTAGAACAAAATCAAAAACCAAGGACTGGAAAATAGGAATTAATACACCATCAATTACTAATTTTGAAAATGACATTGAGCTTGTTATTTCTCTTAACAACCTTTCCATTGCAACATCAGGTAATTATAGAAATTTCTATATAATTGATGAAAAGCTTTATCATCATGAAATTAATCCAAAAACTGGATATCCAATTTCTTCTAATTTGGGATCTGTTTCGGTTATTTCCAATCAATCATGTTTAGATGCAGATGCTTTATCTACAACGTTTTTTACCTCAGATAATTTTGAGATTATAGAAACTTTAAATGGAACTGAGTCTTTATCAATATTATTAAATGAGGATGAAACTTTTTCTAAAATTTTTTCGAGCGGTTTTCCTAGAAATTAAGTATTGCTATCGCATTTATCTTGATCACCACCACAAATTTCACATCCATCTGGAGAATCTCCACATGCTTTTCTAAGTGGTTTATTTTTGAAAATTAGACCTAAGTTCATGGCCAACATAGATAGTCCAATGATTAGTAAAACTGGTAATAAATTTTCCATTTTTTAATATAAAGTAATAAATACGATTTTAATAATTTTTTCATTCCTTTTTATTTAAATTACCGCCTATGGATTTATTGAATCATCCAGTTGGAATTATATCGATAATTTTATTTATCATTGCATACGCATTTGTAATGACTGAAGAAGTTACGCATCTTAGGAAATCCAAGCCTGTACTTTTCGTTGCAGGAATTATCTGGGCAATGATTGCATGGGTTGGAGTGCAAACTGGGGATTCTTATGCTGTCAAAAAAGAATTGATGCACGCTTTTGACGAGTTTAATCAGTTGATGCTCTTTCTTTTAGTAGCAATGACTTACATAAACTCAATGACTGAAAGAAATGTCTTTGAAAAATTACGTTCCATTCTTTTAGACCAAAATTTTAGTTATAAAAAATTATTTTGGATTACTGGTTTTATTTCGTTTTTCTTATCACCCATAGCAGACAATTTAACAACTGCGCTTACAATGTGTGCGGTAGTTTTAGCTGTTGGTAAAGGTAATAAAAATTTTACAAGTATAAGTTGTGTTAATATTGTTGTAGCTGCTAATGCTGGAGGTGCTTTTAGTCCATTTGGAGATATAACTACATTGATGGTTTGGCAGGCTGGTTATGTTGAATTTGTACAATTTTTAAAACTTTTCTTACCATCATTGGTAAATTTTATCATTCCAGCATTTATAATGAGTTTCTTTATAGATGGTTCTGCGGATGAAGTTGAAAATCCACCTGTTTTATTAAAAAGAGGTGCTATAATTATTAGTTGTTTATTCCTTGTTACAATTATGATGGCAATTTCATTCAAACAATTTCTTAAACTACCTCCAGTGTTTGGTATGATGTTTGGATTGAGTTTGTTACAACTCTTTGGTTATTATTTAAAGAGAACTTATTCTGCTGAAAGTAAGATTTCTCGTGATGGTTCAGATCAGCCTTTTGGTGTATTTAAGCAGATTGCTCAAGCAGAATGGGATACCTTACTATTTTTCTATGGTGTCATACTTTGTGTTGCTGGTCTTTCAAAAATTGGTTATTTAGCACTGATTAATACAACATTATATGATGGTCTTGGCTTCACGATGGCAAATTCTTTAATGGGAATTATTTCAGCTTTGATAGACAATATACCTGTAATGTTCTCAGTTATTCAAATGCATGATACTACTACTATGGATTTGAATCAATGGCTTTTAATTACTCTTACTGCTGGTGTTGGAGGCAGTCTACTTTCAATTGGATCTGCACCTGGAGTTGCTTTAATGGGTCAAGCAAAGGGAATTTATACATTTTCAAGTCATCTTAGATGGACTGGAGTAATTTTTATTGGTTATGTATTTAGTATCCTAACCCATCTATGGCTGTCAGGTATGATGTAATGAGAATTACAAAAGTTACAACAAGAAATGGAGATAGCGGTAAAACAAGCCTAGCTAAAGGTGAATCGGTCCTTAAATCTGATAATATTATTCATTGTCTTGGAGAGGTAGATGAATTAAGTAGTATTATCGGAGTTTGCTTATGTCATTGTCAAAATTCTGGTATATCAGACTTTTTAAAAAAAATCCAAAATAATTTATTTGATATAGGGGGACATATATCAATGAATCTTGATGATAATTCAATTGTTAATGAAAAAATGATTTCAGATTTAGATGTTCAAATTAATCATCTAAATAAAGATTTGAAACCTTTGAAAGAATTTATTTTACCTAGCGGAGATCATTTTTCAGCCAACTTACATGTAGCAAGGGCTGTTACTAGAAGAGCTGAGAGGTCAGCAGTAGCCTTGTATAAAGATTCTCTGCCTAAAAATCCAGTTGTAATGTATTTAAATCGTTTGTCTGATTATTTTTTCGTTCTTTCAAGATATTATAATATGAAGAATGATATATCTGAAACTACTTGGCAGAGGTAGTCATTGAATTTTAAACAAATTAAATCAATTATCGATAAACACGATAAAATATTCATTTCATCTCATATTAATCCAGATGGAGATAGTATTGGTTCAGCTTATGCTATGTACAAATACCTAGATTCAATTGGTAAAGATTGTATTATCGTTAATCATTCACGTATTCCAGAAATCTACAATTTTTTAAATGAGGATAAAATTTTTCAAGAGCTTGATGGTGATTCAGCTACATTTATTAAAAAAGCAGATTTAGGATTAATCTTAGACATAGGAGATTTTTATAGATTGGGAGATATAGCTTATTTGGTTGAAGAAAATGAAATTGAAACTCTTAGCATTGATCATCATGCAAAATCGGATAATGATTTATTTAAAGATGAATATATTGATCTCAAAGCATCATCTGTTGGAGAAATTCTTTATTCATATTTCAAAGAAATTGATCAAAAAATTTCAATAGAAATGATGATGGGGATTTATGTAGCTGTTTTGACAGATACTGGCTCTTTTAGACATAATAATACCACTGATAATTGCCATAAAATTGCAGTTGATGCGATTCAAATGGGATTAGATATCTCAAAAGTATATCAAAATATTTATGAAAATTCTTCAGTTAGCAGAATGAAGCTTTTGGGAAATGTGATTCAAAAGTTGAATTACGATTGTGATGGCGAGCTGGTTTGGTTTTTACTAAATCATGACATGATAAAAGAAGTCAATGGTTCAAATCAAGATTTTGATGGTTTTACTGATTTTTTTAGAGGAATTAAAGGGGTTGAAGTCTCATTAATGTTGTATGATTTAGGTGGTAAAGTTAGATTAAGCTTTAGATCAAAAGGAAAATATAAAGTTAGCGAAATTGCAAAGAAGATGGGTGGTGGTGGACATCCTTTCGCAGCTGCAGCTTTAGTTGAAGGTGAGTTAGCAGACGTCAAATCGACAGTTTTAAATTTAATGTCAACATATATAAATGGTAAAAAATGAAAATTATTTTAGCTAAAGGATCGGGTTATTGTTTTGGAGTAAGAGATGCAGTCCAAAGTGCCTATGATATGAGCGAAAAATACGGTGAAGTTTATATGTTAGGTGATATTGTACACAACGAAAGTGTTGTAAATGACTTGGAAGAAAAAGGAGTTAAAGTGGTCGAAAAATTAGATCAAATTCCTAAAGATAAACCTGTTTTATTTAGAGCCCATGGTACAGCAAAAAGTGTTTGGAAAGAAGCAGAAGATAAAAAAATGAATATTATTGACGCAACATGTCCTTTAGTTCATGAAATTCATAGAGATGTTAAAGAGTTAGAAGCAGATGGAAGAAAAATAATTATTATAGGTGATCATGGCCACGACGAGGTAATCGGAATTGCTAGTCAAGTTAAAAATGCTGTAGTCATCTCAAATATTGAAGAAGCAGAAGCTTTTAGAAAAACAAAAAAAGCAGGAATTGTTAGTCAATCAACTCAAACAATTGAAAATGTTCAAGAAATAATAAATATTCTCATGACAAAAGTGTTTGATATGAGGTTTGTTAATACAATTTGCTTTCCTACTAAAAGAAATCAAGAACAGATAAAAGAGCTATCCAAAATTACCGATTTAATGATAATTATCGGCTCTTTTACAAGTGCTAATTCCAAAAGATTAACCGAATTAAGCCTTGAAAGAAACAAAAATACTCATCAAGTGACAAATGCAACAGAAATTGATTCCAAATGGTTCACAAATGATTTAAATTCAGTTGGAATTTCTGCTGGAGCTTCCACTCCAGACTGGATTATCGAATCAGTTATTAAAAAAATCAGAGAAATCACAAAGACATACGAAGAGGAAATTATTTATGACAAAAGACACTTTCAAAGTTAAAGTAGGTCTCGCTGAAATGCTAAAAGGCGGGGTAATTATGGATGTAACAAATCTTGAACAAGCAAAAATAGCAGAGGATGCTGGAGCTGTTTCAGTAATGGCACTCGAAAGAATTCCATCTGATATTAGAAAAGATGGAGGGGTAGCTAGGATGAGTAACCCCCATATGATTAAAGAAATACAAGACAATGTATCTATTCCTGTTATGGCAAAATGTAGAATTGGTCATTTTGCTGAAGCTCAAATTTTAGAAGCATTAGAGGTAGATTTCATTGATGAGAGTGAAGTTTTAACGATGGCTGATGAATATGCTCACGTTGACAAACATCCTTTTAAGGTGCCATTTGTTTGTGGTGCTAGAAATTTAGGAGAGGCTTTAAGAAGAATTAACGAAGGTGCTGCATTAATTAGAACTAAAGGTGAAGCTGGAAGTGGAAATATTGTAGAGGCTGTTAGACATATGAAAATGATCACTTCCCAAATTATTGAATTACAAGATGCTGATTTATCAAAGAAAGCTGAAGAGTTCAGAGTTCCCTTAGATTTAGTAGAAGAAGTTGCTCAAAATCAAAAATTAACTGTACCTAATTTTGCTGCTGGAGGAATTGCTACACCTGCAGACGCATCTTTAATGATGCAGCTTGGTGCTGAAACTGTTTTTGTTGGTTCTGGTATTTTTAAAAGTGACGATCCTTCAGAGAGAGCTCATGCGATTGTTAAGGCAGTTACACACTTTAAGAGTGCAAAAGATGTTTTAACTGCTTCATATGATTTAAAGGATGCAATGAAGGGAATTTTAATGTCAGATATTCCAGAAGATGAAAAATTCTCAAACAGAGGTGACTAATTGTGATTGGTGTCCTTGCACTTCAAGGAAATTTTGATTCTCATATTAAAATTTTAGAAAAAATTAATTTAAATCATAAGCTTGTTAAAACTATTGATGATTTAAATTCTCTCAATGGTCTTATTATTCCAGGTGGAGAATCAACCACTATAACTAATCTTTTAAGACGAAATCAAAGTTTGATTGATGGCATAAATAATCTCTCACAACATAAGCCTATATTAGGTTCCTGTGCTGGATTAATTCTAATGTCAAAAGAATCAAACGATTCAAGAGTACATAATTTTGGATTTTTAGATATCATTACAAGTAGAAATGCTTATGGAAGACAAGTTCATTCTTTTGAAGCGTCAATAAAAGTAAAAAATGATACAATCAGTTCTGATATACAAGTCTTGTTTATAAGAGCTCCAAAAGTAGATGAAGTCAACAGAAGTGTTGATATTTTAGCAACTTTTAAACAAGAAATAGTTGCTGTAAGACAAGGAAAACATATAGGAATTTCTTGTCATCCTGAATTATTGGATGAAACTTTAATACATGAAATTTGTTTTAAAGGAAAAAAATGAAGTATTTAGATAAAATTAATTCTCCAAAAGATTTAAAAAGTATTCCTAGAGATGAGCTGGTAGAGGTATGTAAAGAACTTAGAACTTATATCACAGAAACAATTAATCAAATTGGAGGACATTTAGCACCAACTCTTGGAGCTGTAGAGATAACAACTGCTGTTCATTATGTGTTTGATGCACCAAAAGATAAAATTGTATGGGATACTGGACACCAAGCGTACGCTCATAAAGTATTAACAGGAAGATATAATCAGTTTCCAACAATAAGAAGATATAAAGGTTTAAGTGGTTTCTTGAAGCGATCTGAAAGTGAATATGATGTGTTTGGAGCTGGTCACGCATCAACTTCAATTTCAGCTGCACTTGGTATGGCAGTGAGCAGAAATTTGGAGAATGAAAATTTTAATGTTGTTAGCATTATTGGAGATGGAGCTTTATCTGGAGGACTTGCCTTCGAAGCTCTTAACAATGCTGGAAATATAAGAAAACAAATGCTTGTTATAGTCAATGATAACGATATGTCCATTAGTCCTAATGTAGGAGCATTTAGGAATTATCTTGTAAAAATTGCAACGAATAAAAATTATAATAGATTAAGAAGATGGATTTATAAAACTATTAAAAAACTTCCTAAAAGTTTGAAAATTATAGAATCTATTTTGAGAAAAGCTGAATCAAGTGCAAAAAAATTCTTTTTACCAACAACAGTTTTTGAGGATTTAGGTTTTAGATATTTTGGCCCTGTTGATGGCCATAATATTGAAGAAATGGTAGAGATTTTAGAAAATATAAGAGGTTACGACAGTCCTGTAGTTTTACACGCAATTACCAAAAAAGGGAAGGGCCTTGACTATGCTGAAGATGACCCAATAAAGTATCATGGAGTAAAAGAAAAGAAGAAGGATGGTATAAATCAAAGCATTCAAAATCCAATTTATCAGAATGTTTTTGGTGAGGTTTTATGTGATTTAGCTGAAGAAAATAGTAAGATAGTTGCAATAACTGCTGCAATGAGAGAAGGAACAGGTTTGGTTGAGTATTCTGCAAAATTTCCTGAAAGATTTTTTGACGTTGGTATTGCTGAAGGTCATGCAGTTACTTTTAGTGGGGGATTATCAACAGAAGGTAAAGTTCCTGTTGTTGCAATTTATTCTACTTTTCTTCAGCGAGCCTTTGATCATATAATTCATGATATCGCTTTACAAAATTTACCTGTCATTTTTTGCATGGATCGTTCTGGTTTAGTTGGTGAAGATGGTGCTACTCACCACGGAGTTTTAGATATTGCATATTTAAGATGTATTCAAAATATTATAATTTCAGCCCCTAAAGACGGTAATGAATTAAGAGATTTGCTTTTTACGGCAACTTTGAATAAAGCAAAACCATTTACTATAAGATATCCCAAAGAACAGTCAATTAATTTTGAAAAAAAGGCTCCAAGAAAAATTGACATAGGATCGTGGGAGGTTTTAACTAAAGGAAGCGACGTACTCATTTTAGCTGTTGGTTCAATGGTATCAAAGAGTCTTGAGGTGAATAGTATGCTTTCAGAGAAAAATATTTTTTCAGAAGTAGTTAATTGTAGATTTATCAAACCCATGGATGAGAATTATTTAAGTAAATCTTTACCAAAATATAAACTAGTTGTTACTATTGAAGAAGGAGTAACTGATGGAGGATTTGGTGAAGGAATTATCAATTGGTCTAATAAAAATCATATTTCAAATTCTATACTAACATTAGGTGTTCCAAATAGATTTGTTGACCATGGACCAAGAAATGTTTTATTGGAAGAAATAGGATTAGATTCAATGACTTTATATGAAAAGATTTATAATTTTCTAAGGAAATTAAATGAGTAAGAAAGTTGAAAGAGAAGCTAGTTTTAAAAGTATTAGCGGTGATGATTTAAAAGATTTTTATTCATCTACCGATAGTAAAAAAGACTATAATATTGATCCAGGAAGTTTTCCATATACTAGAGGTATTCATAAAAATATGTATAGAGGAAAGTTATGGACCATGAGACAATTTTCAGGATTTAGTACACCTGAAAAAACAAATGAAAGATATAAGTATCTTCTTAAAAATGGTCAAACAGGCTTATCAGTAGCTTATGATATGCCTACTTTAATGGGTTACGATCCAGATCATGAGCTCTCATCTGGTGAAGTTGGTGTTTGTGGTGTTAATGTTGCTTCGTTACAAGATATGGAAATTCTTTTTGATGGAATTGACCTTGAAAAAATTTCAGTATCACAAACTATAAACGGACCTGCTATTATTCTCTTTGCATTTTATGTAGCACTAGCTAAAAAGAATAAAATTGATATAAGCAATATTCGTGGTACTCTACAGAATGATGCTTTAAAGGAATATATGGCTCAAAAAGAATGGATTTTCCCTCCTGAACCGTCAGTAAAGCTTGTGGTAGATATAATTGAATATTGTTCAGAAAATATGCCATTATATAATCCTGTATCAGTTAGTGGCTATCACATCAGAGAAGCTGGTTCAACTGCTGCGCAAGAGCTTGCTTTTACATTAAATAATGGATTTGCTTATATAGAAGAATGCTTAAAAAGAGGATTGAAGATAGATAATTTTGCACATAGGTTATCATTCTTTTTTAATGCACATATGGATTTTTTTGAAGAAATAGCTAAGTATAGAGCTGCTAGAAGAATTTGGGCTAATAGGCTAAAAAACCAATACGGTGCAAAAAACGAAAACTCTTTAAAATTAAAATTTCATACTCAAACAGCAGGTTGTTCATTAACAGCTCAACAGCCAGAAAACAATATTGTACGAACTGCTTTTGAAGCAATGTCGGCTGTATTGGGTGGAACAAATTCATTGCATACCAATTCCCTTGATGAAACATTAGCTTTACCATCTGAAAAAGCCGCAAAAATCGCACTTAGAACACAGCAAATATTAGCTTTTGAAACTGGAGTTCCTAATGTTGCAGATCCACTTGGTGGATCTTGGTATATAGAAGAATTGACTGATAAGCTTGAAGAACAAGCCATGAAATACTTTGATGAAATTCAAGAAATGGGTGGTACTGTGCAGGCAATTGAAGATGGTTATTTTCAAAAGAAGATTGCTGAGTCAGCGTCAATTTATCAGGAATCAGTTGACTCTAAAGAAAGAATAATTGTTGGAGTTAATGATTTTATAGAAGAAGACGAAGAGTTAGATATTGAGATTTTAAAAATTTCAAAAGATGCGCAAGATACTCAAGAAAATAAGATTAAAAATCTTAGAAAAAATCGAAATGAAAAAACTTTGCAAGATAAGATGAAAAAATTGAGCGATGCATGTAAAAAAGATTTAAATTTAGTTCCTTTTTTGATAGAAGTAGCTGAAGAAGGCGGAACTGTCGGAGAAATTGTAGAAGTTATGAAAGAAGTATATGGTGAATGGGAAGAGTCTTTTGGAATATAATTTATGAATAAGGTTACTACATCAATTTTAATTATTTTTATCTTAATTGTTGGTTGGGTTTTTTATCTAACTAATATAAAAAAAGATGATTCATTAACTGTGCGCTATTATTCAATTTCAGAGTTAGCTAGCGAAGTAAACGATATTAAAAAAATAAAAGTTGGTGGTTATATAAAACCAAACTCGATAAAAATCTCGGAAGAAGATCAGCTTGAAGTATCTTTTTTTGTTTATCAAAATAAAGATAGTGTTGAGGTTAATTATTATGGAATTAGACCAGATCTTTTTAAAGATGATGCTGAGGTTGTTGTTTCTGGATCATACAAAAATAGTTTGATATCTGCTACGGAGCTGCAAACTAAGTGTGCTTCAAGATATGAAGGTGATCTTAAAAATATAGAGAAAATATAATGATTTCTCAAATTGGTAGTATTGCAATCAGTTTAGCTGGTGGATTGATTTTCTCATCATTTATATTTTTAGGTCTTTATAATAAATCCAAAAATAACGACTATTTAGAGGTAGCAGAAAGAGCTATTTTAGCAACTTGTTATAGTATTTTTTTAGCATTATTCTGCTTACTCAACGAACTATTGATTTCAAATTTTAATTTACAATATGTAGCTCAATATACCAGTTATGAGACACCCGTATTTTTTAAAGTTACTGCATTATGGGCAGGGCAGGCTGGTTCATTATTATTTTGGACTTTTATAACTGCTCTTTTTACAGTTACTTACATTTTTACTACTTTAAATAAAATGAGAAAATTAAAATTTCATTCCTATTTGATACTAGCTTTTATTTTTTCGTTTTTCATTCTTCTTTCAAATTTTATTGCAAATCCATTTGAGCCAGTTTCTTCAGATATTATTGTTCAAAATGGGAATGGTTTAAATCCGTTATTACAAAATTTCTTTATGGCTATACATCCACCTATATTATATGTTGGATTTACTGGTTCTGCTATAATATTTATTATGGCTTTGGCAGCTTCTATTTCTAAAGATATTTCTTTTGAGTGGATTCAATCTATAAGAAGATGGTCTTTATTTGTTTGGACATTTTTATCAGCAGGAATTATTCTAGGAGGATATTGGGCTTATAATGAATTAGGATGGGGTGGATATTGGGCATGGGATCCAGTTGAAAATTCATCATTGATGCCTTGGCTAACACTCACAGCATTTATTCATTCATCTATGATTCAGGAAAAGAGAGGAATGTTAAAAAAATGGAATTTCTTACTTGCTACATCAACATTTATTTTAGTTATTCTTGGTACATTTATTACAAGAAGTGGAATTATTTCTTCTGTACACTCTTTTACCGCTGAAAATCTTGGACCAATGTTTTTTACATTTCTATCACTTTTAATTCTTTATACTATATTTTGGTTTTTAAGAAGAAAGTCTTACTTAGATACTCCAGATAAAATTGACTCATTTAGCTCTAGAGAGGGAGGATTTCTTTATAATAATTTAATTTTAATTCTAATGTGTTTTACAATTATGTGGGGTACTTTATTTCCAATTTTATCCGAAGCGTGGGATGGTAATAAAATTTATGTTGGAGCATCTTATTTCAATCAGTTGAATATTCCAATAGGACTAATATTATTATTTTTAATGGGAATTGGACCTTTACTTTCTTGGAAATCTACTTCAAAAAGTGTTTTATTTTCGAGATTTAAATTGCCCATGATTTTAAGTTTTTTCTCTGGATTAATTTATATTATTTTGTCAGGCTCATTTCAATTGTATGTCTTTGTTGCTATAATGGGAGTATCTTTCACTTTAAGCTCAATTTTAGGCGAATTTTATAAATCATATAAAAAATATAATAGATCATCTAATTTTTTCAGCTCTGTTATTAAAATGTTTTTAAGTAATAGGCATCAAAATGGAGGATATATAGTTCACATTGGAATTGTTTTATTATTCATTGGGTTTATTGGTAGAGCTTTTGAAGTTGAGAAGGAATTTAGCTTATCACCAGGTGAACAGATTTATTTTTCAAATTATGTTTTCAAATTAAATAGTATTAAAAGTGAAGCACGAGATAATCATTATGCGTTTTTAAGCGATATTGATGTAGTTGACAGTGATAATCAATTATTAACAAATCTAAAACCTGAAAAAAGAATTTATTTTTATTGGAATTCAGATCCAGAAAAGAGACAACCTCATAGTGAGTTAGATATTTATAGTACTATTCAAAAGGATATTTATTCAATATTCTCTGCATATGATGCTCAAAAAAATATTGGATATTTTAAAATAATGATTAATCCATTAGTGAATTGGGTATGGATTGGGGGAGTTTTAATGGTTATTGGTTCACTTTTTGCTTTTTGGCCTTCTAGGAGGAGAAGCAAATAAATGGAAATATTTAATCAATCATTTATATTCTTTCTTATTATAGTAGTAATTTTCTATGTATTTTGGCCTTTAATAAAAAACATGAAATAATGTTAGAAGTACATAATCTTTCAAAATCTTTTTCAAGCACAACAATATTAAAGAATGTTTATTTCAATCTCGAATTGGGAAAAATTTGTGTGATTATTGGAAATAACGGTTCGGGTAAAACAACTTTTCTTAAATGTTTATCAGGATTAATGAATTTTGATTCAGGATCTATCAATTTTAATTGTCCTAATGGTCATCTTTTTCTTAGTGACAAGTTAAATATCTTTGGAGATCTAACAATCGAAGAAAATTTAAAGGTTGTTGCAACATATCATAACCAAAATTATGATGAACTATTATTTAATGATTCACTTGATAAACTCAATATTAAACAGTTTAAAGACATGCCGTTGAAATTTCTTTCAAGAGGAAATTTGCAGCGTAATAAGCTTTGTATTGCCATGAATTTAAATTGGGATTACCTCCTAATTGATGAACCATTTAGTAATTTAGATAAAGAGGGAATTAAAATTTTTAATAATGTTTTTGAGGATTTTAAATCAAAAAATAAATCTATTATTTATTCTTCTCATCAAAATACAAAACAATCCATTTTTGATAGCTCAATTTCAGTAGAAGATTTTAAGGATAAAAAATGATTCTTAAGCTTATAAAGAACGAGTTTTTTTTAGAAAGAAAATCGTCTTTCAATCTACTTTATATAACTTTTTTTGCAATTTCATGCTTTATGTTTCTACTTTTTTCTTTTCCTGTATCAAAAATTTTTGATACAACAGTTTTTACTGGTTTTTTCTGGATTATTATCTCCCTATCAACTATAAAACTTGTTGAGAATTCTTTTGCTAGAGAAAAAGATTACAATATTTTTGATATTATCTACTCAACACCGATTGATTTAACAAAAATTTATCTTGCTAAATTACTTTCTTTAAATTTGATATTATTTGGGATACAATTAATAATTTTTTTAAGCTACGCAATTTTATCAAATTTGAGTTTTCAAATTTTACTCAATATTTCAATATTAAGTTTGGTGACAAATTTTGGATTATTGTCATTAGGTATTTTAATTTTTCTTCTTACAAATACCAATACTTCTAAAAGTTTTTTATTTCCTGTTATTTTTTTCCCTTTGATTATTCCAGTTCTAATAAACGCTTCAAATATTCTTTATGGAATTATTATTGGAGAAATGTCATCTTTATATATTGACTCTTGGATGATTTTATTAACTTTCGCTTTGATTGGAATATTATTAGGAATCAATTTATTTGGTAGATTAATTAGACAATAATGAGCTTAACCTTTTTTATAATAACAATTTTTTTGATGATAACTAATTTAGTTTGGATGATTTTCTATACTCCTATGGTTCCTGAGCAAGAGTGGGCACAAAAAATTTTCTATCTCCATGTTCCAATTGCTTGGTCCGGATTTTTAGCTTATTTCATTGTTATGGTAAGTGGAATTTTTTATCTCTACACAAAAAATCTTAAATATGATAGAGTTGGTCTAGCGTCAGCTGAAATTGGAACTATTTTTACTGCTTTGGTCTTAATTACAGGACCTATTTGGGCAACACCCATTTGGGGTCAGCCTTGGGTTTGGGAACCAAGATTAATTACTACTTTAGTACTTTTTTTGATCTATATAGGGTACTTTATTATGAGGAATATTGGTTTATATCGACAGAGAGCTGCATTAGTATGTGCGATTATTGGAATTATTGCATTTTTAGATATACCAATAATTTTTGCATCAGTTAATTTTTGGGCAGCTGAAATTCAATCACATCCTCAGCTAGGAATGAATAAACAACCATCTGGGATTTTAAATCCATTTTTATTTTCTTTGTTATCGTTTACTTGTTTGATGATTTTTATGTTATTATTAAAAATTGAAGTTTTAAAAAAGAAAGATATTGAGGATAGGTATGTTTAATTATTTATCATACTTTTTGTCAGCACTTTTTGTTGTATTTATCACTATTTTATCTTGGTTTATTATTAACATAAAAAAATATACAGATTAATTCGGGGGAATTAAAATTATGGAACGAAAAATTGTGCACGTTGTTGGAACCGGAACTATTGGTGAACCGCTGATAGGTATACTTTGTGAACAAAAAAGTAACTTAGGTATAGATGAGGTTACATTTCATAAACAATCTCCATTAACAAAAGATGCTCCTAAAATTAAAAACTTAATAGCTAAAGGTGCTAGACTTGCAGTTCATGAAGATAGAGTCGTAAAATTTAAAGAAATTGGTTTAGAGCCAGAATTCACTATGGAAGAAGCTGTTTCAAGAAGTTCGGTAGTAATTGATTGTACTCCAAAGGGGTATGGTCATAAAAATAAAGTAGATTTTTATGAAAAATATGCTGATAAAGTTAAGGGATTTTTAGCTCAAGGAAGTGAAGACGGTTTTGGAAAAAAATATGCTCGAGGAATTAATGACCATGTTATCAATTCAGAAGATCAATTTTTACAAATCGTTTCTTGCAATACACATAACATTGCTTGTTTGGTTAATACTATAGCATTAAGTATTTCTCCAGATAATCTAGTCGATGGAAAATTTGTTTGTATTAGAAGAAGTAATGATATAAGTCAGACAGGCAGTTTTGTTCCTGCTCCAACCGTTAATGACCATGGACATCCTGTTTATGGAACTCATCATGCGGAAGATGCATCAGGTTTATTTAAAACAATGAACCTTGATCTTGATTTATTTTCTTCAGCAATGAAAGTTAATTCTCAGTATATGCACACCGTATGGTTTAATTTGAAGCTCAAAGAACCTACTTCTAAGCAAAAAGTTATTGATTTACTTTCAAGTAATGATAGAGTGTCTTTAACTGAGCACCACTCAGCTAATGAGGTATTTTCATTTGGAAGAGATCAAGGACTATATGGAAGAATTTTAAATCAAACTGTTATTGTTGAAGATTCTATTAATGTACGTAATGATCATGAAGTTTCTGGATTTTGTTTTACTCCTCAAGATGGAAACTCAATACTTTCAAGCATTGCTGCAACTGTTAGATTTTTAAATCCACATTCCTACCAAGATAAAATTAATTCTCTGGGTGGATTTTTCTTTGACAGAGTATAATGTTAAATTATAAAAAAATTATTTCAAGACTGCTTGATCAAAATATCTATGTTTTATCAAATAATAATAAAGAAGCTATCATAATTGATCCTGGATTAGGTTTTGATTTAATTGATGGCTATCTTAAATCTAAACATTTGTCCCCAATAGCAGTTTTGGCTACTCATGCTCATATTGATCATATTGCTTCTGCTAGTGATTGTATAAAAAATTACAACATCCCATTTTATATTTGTAAAGGAAATAGTATCATGCTTGATCATTATGATATCATGAAGGGATATATGAATGTTGATTCGGAAAAACCAGAAGTCAGTCATTGGATAGAAGAGTCCGATAAAAAGTTAACTATCGGTTCATTTGAATTTAATGTTAATTATAATCCTGGACATTCTCCTGGGTGTATGAGTTTTGAAATAGACTCACTTATCTTTTGTGGAGATTTAATATTTAAGGGATCTATTGGAAGAACTGATCTTCAAACATCAAATCCAGTTCATATGGAAAAATCATTAGAAATGTTTGTAAATTCATTTGATGTGAATTCTACCTTGCTCCCTGGTCATCGTGAAATAACAACTTTAGATTATGAATTAAAAACAAATCCATTTTTAGTTAAATATGCAAAATAAAATTATATCAAATCTTAAGTCATTAATCGACATTGATAATCCTCATTTTCTACTAGCAGTGTCTGGTGGTGTAGATTCAATGGTCCTTTTAAAATTTTTTCAGAAAAATCATGAATCGTTTAGGTTTTCTGTAGCTCATATTAATCATAATTATCATTTTGATGCTAAAAAGATGGAACATTTGGTTAAAGATCAGTGCGATCAAATGAATAGTAATCTTATTATTGAAAATATTTTTTTAAAAGGAGTTAACTCTAATGTTGAATCAAATTTTAGAAAAATGAGATACAGTAAATTAGAAGAAATTAGAAAAGAAATTAAAGCTGATATTATTGTTACTGCACATCATGCAGATGATCAAGTAGAAACTATTTTGATGAAGATTCTTAACTCTTCCGGTGTAGATGGGCTTCAAGGATTAAGAAAAGTAAATCAAAATATTATTAGACCTATGCATAATATTTCTAAAAGTGAAATTAGTGAATACGCATCTTTAAATAATGTTAAATATATTGATGATCCAACAAATTCTGATGAAATGTTCACTAGAAATTTTCTAAGAATGAATGTGATTCCTGAATTACAAAAAATTAAAAAAGATATTTACATTCCTTTCAATAATTTTACAGATCGAATCGAAGAGGTGCATGATTTAATTACATTTAATGTACAGAATTTTTGTAATTCAGATAGCTACATTCTTAATGATAGAGCTATAGAAATAAATAAATCGAATTTTTATAACCTACCTTTTCTTGTTCAATTTAGAATTATCTCAAATTTATGTATTGGTTCTCATAGTTCACTCTCCAAAACAGATGTAAGAGAAATAAAAGATTTTTTGAGAAAAAATCTTACAGGTAGTTCAAAAAAATTAAACAAAAAGACAATTTTTATTGATAAAAATTCATTATTAATTTATAAAAATATTAATAATGACATTTTTAGTAATGTTGAAGCTGGAAAAGAATTTAAAGGAATAGATTTTACTTTTTCTTGGGAATTTATTAAATCGCCCAAAAATTTTACCAATGATAATGAGGTCGAATACATTGACGCATCAAAGATTACTGATAATTTAGTAATTAGATCAGTTAAAGATAATGATAGTTTTTTACCCTTGGGAATGAACGGAAATAAGAAAGTAGTAAAATTTTTAAAAGACAAAAATTTATCCTTATTTAAGAGAAAAAAATCGTTAGTTGTATGTAACCAAGATGAAATTATTTGGGTTGCAGGTTATCAAATAAGTGAAAAATATAAAATTCATAAAAATTCGGTTAAAATTGCGAAACTAAATTTCTCTAGGAATTAGTTTTTTTATTATACATTTTTATTAAATTCTTCTCCAATGAAAAATCAAACAAATAAGAAACCAAACCCAAAAAAAGCTCAATCAGGGCCTAATTCATTGCTCATTTGGGCATCAATAATTTTGTTTATAATAGCTTCTTTTGCTTTTCTTCCAGATGATTCAGCAAATGAAGTTGAAGTATCATACAATACTTACAAAGAATTATTAGCTGAAAATAAAATTAAGGAAGCATCTATTGAGAATGATAATTCTTTTCACGGTGAACTTTTTAATCCTGAAACTTTAATTAATAAGCACGGTGCATCATTTGATGAGAGAACTTTATTTGTTGTTTACTTACCATCTGATTATTCTGATCAAATTGCTTTATGGGATGAAAAGAATATTGAATACAACTTTGAAGGTGAGAAAATTGATTGGACAAGTTGGCTGCTTGGTTTTACTCCCTGGTTATTATTAATAGCTTTTTGGTTATTTTTAATTAGAAGAATGCAAGGTTCTGGAAATGGAATGAATAATGTATTTAGCTTTGGAAAAAGTAAAGCTAAGATTTTTTCTGGTAATCAGAAGAAAGTGAAGTTTAAGGATGTCGCAGGTTGTGTTGAAGCAAAGGAAGAGCTTGAGGAAGTTATAGCATATTTAAAAAGTCCCAAAAAATTTGAAAAGCTTGGAGGGAAAATTCCAAAAGGTGTCTTATTGGTTGGTCCTCCAGGAACTGGAAAGACATTATTAGCTAGAGCTGTAGCTGGTGAATCTAATGTTCCTTTTTTCAGTATTAGTGGAGCAGATTTTGTCGAAATGTTTGTTGGGGTTGGAGCATCTCGTGTAAGAGATTTATTCGAGCAGGCTAATAAAAATGCACCAGCAATTGTTTTTATTGATGAGCTTGATGCAGTAGGTCGTCAACGTGGAGCTGGATTAGGAGGTGGTCATGATGAAAGAGAACAAACCCTAAATCAGCTACTGGTTGAGCTTGACGGATTTGATAATGCAAGCAGTGTTATTGTTATGGGAGCAACTAATAGACCAGATGTATTAGACTCTGCTTTATTAAGACCTGGCAGATTTGACCGACAGGTTGTAGTTGATGTTCCTGATCTAAATGGTAGGCATGATATTTTAAAGATACATACAAAGAAAATTAAAATTAACCCTAAATCAGTAAAACTATTAGATATTGCCAAAGGAACACCTGGAATGGTTGGAGCTGATTTAGCTAATCTTGTAAATGAAGCTGCATTGCTTGCTTCTAGAAAAAGAAAAGCAAAAGTTGATAATTCTGATTTTCAAGAAGCCCAAGATAAAGTTTTGATGGGTGTACAAAGAAAAAGCATGGTTCTTTCCGATCATGAAAAGAAAGTTACAGCTTATCATGAAGCAGGGCATGCAGTAGTAGCATTATTTTCTCCTGAAGCAGATCCTGTCCACAAAGTTACAATCATTCCTAGAGGAAGAGCTCTAGGAGTAACTATGCAGCTCCCAATCGATGAAAAACATGGTTATTCAAAAACATATATTTTAAGCAGATTAGCTGTAATGATGGGAGGAAGAGCTGCTGAAGATTTAATATTAAATGAAATTACTACCGGCGCATCAAACGATATTGAAAGAGCAACAAGTATTGCTAGAAGAATGGTTTGTGAGTGGGGAATGAGTGACAAGATGGGTCCGATGGCTTTTGGAAAAAAGAATGAAGAAATTTTCTTAGGAAGAGAAATACAATCTCATAGAGACTACAGTGAAGAAACTGCTCAGATGATTGACCATGAAGTTGTATCAATTATTAAAAATGCACAAGATGCTGCAAGAAAAATTCTTGAAGAAAAAATTGACTTACTGCATTTAATGGCAGAAGAATTACTTGAACATGAAACAATAGATGAATCAGATATTAATGTCATGTTATCAGGTAAAAAAATCTCAAAAAAATAATACATGAATATTAAACAATTCAATGATTGGCTTTCAAGTGAAGATAAGCAAGCATTAATCATGGGAATTTTAAATGTCACTCCCGATTCTTTTTCAGACGGCGGTCAATTCTATGAAACAAATACTGCTATTGAGCATGCATTAGAGATGGTCAAAAATGGTGCAGATATAATTGATATTGGCGGTGAATCAACTAGGCCATTTTCAAATCCTGTGAGTTTAGATGAAGAAATTTCAAGAGTTATACCTGTCGTTGAAGGCATAAGAAAAAGATCTGATGTTTGTATATCAATTGACACTACTAAATCAATTGTAGCAAGCAAGGCTCTTGATGTTGGCGCTTCAATAATAAATGATATTAGCGCTATGGAGATTGATTCGCTAATGGCTGATGTCGCAGTAAAATTTGATTGTCCGTTAATCATAATGCATATGAAAGGCACTCCAGAGAATATGCAAGATAATCCTCAGTATGAATCCCTAGTACCGGATATCAAAGATTATCTTGTTGATAGGATAGATTTTGCTGTTTCCAAAGGAATTAATCGAAAAAAAATTATAATTGATCCAGGAATTGGTTTTGGTAAAACTGTAGAAAATAATTTTGAAATCATAAATAATTTAAATCACTTCGTTGAATTGAATTTTCCAGTTTTGCTAGGCGCATCAAGAAAATCCTTTATTGGAATATCTTTAAATCTTCCTGAAAATGATAGGTTAGAAGGTTCATTAGCGGCTAACGTTGTTGGATTACAACAAGGTGTAAAGATTTTCAGGGTTCATGACGTTTCTGAAACTAATAAAGCCCTTTTTATTGCAAATAAAATTTTTAAATCAAATCATTTAATTAGCTAAATTAATATATGAACCTTTTTGAGATAAGTTTTTTAAAGTTTACACTAACTGATCTGTTTGATTTGATCTTGGTTACATTCATTTTTTCTTATGCCTATTCCTACTTTAGAGGTACTCGAGGCGGTCAAATGTTAATTGGTTTATTAATTATATTTTTTGCTGGGTTTATAATTAATATTCTTGGATTTAAAGCTACATCTTGGCTTTTAAATCTTTTTCAAACTGTTTGGGTGGTAGTTTTTGTAATTCTATTCCAACCTGAAATCAGAAGACTTTTAACTTCTGTTGGACAGAATCGAATTTTAAGAAAGCTCTTTCAAATTGAAAAAACGGCTATTCAAGAAGATATACTTTTCAGCATTGAAGAAATAAAAAAAAATAATTGGGGTGCTTTACTTGTTTTTGAACGTGAAAATTCTTTAAAAAATGTAGTTTCTGATGCTGTTCCAATGCATGCTTCATTCAGCCCTGAGCTTTTAGTATCAATTTTTAATCCATCTTCTCCCTTGCATGATGGAGCTGTAGTAATTCATAATAATTTAATTGAAGCAGCAGCATGTATTTTACCTTTGACTGAGAGCAAGACTTTAAATCCTGAAATGGGAACAAGACATCGAGCAGCACTTGGAATTTCAGAAGAGAGTGATGCTTTGGCAGTTGTTATTTCTGAAGAAAGTGGAAAAATTTCTGTTGCTGAGAATGGATATTTTATAAGTTCAGGCCTCTCTTTGGATGAATTAGGAAAGATTCTAAAAGAAAAGATGAACGAATTTATTGAGGAAAATTAGGAATGTTAAAAGACAAAATTTTAGATTTATTAAACCGATCAGATTTTATGACTTTATCAACAAGTGTTGCTGGCAATTCTTCTGCAGCAAATGTTTATTTTGCAAACGATGGATTAGATATATATTTTTTCACTTTCAATCCATCTAGAAAAGCTGTACAAATTTCTATGAATCCTAAAGTGCAATGTGTAATTAGACCTGACGGTGAAGATGGTATCAAAGAGTTGCAAATAGATGCATATGCTTCAAAAGTAACAGATGAGGATGAAGTTGAAAAAGCCAAGAAAGCAATTCTTAATGTTACTGAAGCATTTTCTGAATATATGCATGACGATTTTTTGATTACCAATGATGTAATAGGGTACTACAAGATTCAGCCAACAACAATAAAATATGTTGATTTCTTTGCTGAAAAACAATTTGAATGGATGGAAGTTCCTGAAAATAGAATTGGATTATTTAAAGAAGTAAAAAATAATATACTGAATACTTTAAAATATTGGATTACTGTTGTTAGAGCACCTTTTTTAACAGCTACCATTGCTCCAATTATGCTTGGTTCTGCTATTGCATATAAACAGTTTGGGGTATTTGATTGGTCGATATTTTGGATGGTATTATTAGGCGCTGTTTGTGCTCAAATTGGTACCAATAATATTAACGATTATTTTGATCATAAATCTAGAAATGATGAAATGAATAAGTTGGCTAGTCCATTTAACGGCGGATCAAGAGCTATTCAATCTGGATTAATTACCCCTACAAATATGCTCCTGCTTTCAATTTTCTTTTTTTCATGTACAATCCTAGTTGGTCTTAATCTAAATAACCTCTTCTTTGACGGAAGAGTTGATTCAGTTTTAATGTATCTAGGATATTTGGGTGTATTTTTGGGAGTGATGTATACTGGATTTTTTAAACTTGCATACAATGGTCTTGGCGATCTAGCAGTATTTATTGGTTTTGGTCCTCTTATGGTGTATGGTGCAGCTTTGATGCAAAACTTAGCAGTAGCACCAACTCAATTAATTGATCCAATAGTTACATTATTGTACTCAGTTCCTGTTGGAATATTTATTGCCTTAGTCCTTTTTATAAATTGTTTCCAAGATTATAATGCTGATAAGGCTGCAAATAAAAATAGCTGGGTTGTAAAATTGGCTGGTCCAGGAGAAAAAGCTAATTATAGAAGACCATTTTCAGTTTGGAAAATTTTAATGATTATATCGTTTCTTTTGATTGTTGCAGCATCAGTTTATGCACAAAATTATTTTACATTAATAGCATTGATTCCATTACTTATTTTCAATTTTGCATCAAAGAAAGGTTCTGATTGGTTAGATGAATGGGAAAAAGAAGATGCAAATCTTCAGCAATTACCTTATGAGTTATTAATTGTTAATGTATCAACCATTGGAATTCACTTTTTAACTGGAGTACTTTTAACAATTGGAGTATTACTAAGTGTATGGATTTAAAAGAAGCATATTCGTTATCTTTAGAAAAATATAATCAAATTAGGAGGCATCTTTGACCTTGAATCAAAGACCTCTAATCTCCAAAAATTAAAAGAGCAAATTTCTGATCCCACAATGTGGGAAAATAAATCCGAATCGACCACTGTTATGAAAAAAATATCTTTTCTTGAAAAAGATATTGCCTTAAGGAAAAATCTTGTTCAAAAAGCTGAAGATGTAGAAGTACTTTTTGAATTTTTAAATGAAAATCAAGTTGAAGAAGAAGAAGTTAAAAAAGAGCTTAATTCCTTTTCTAATCTTCTTAAGGAGTTTGAATTAAAACTTATATTAAATGGTGATAATGATAGTAACGATGCCATAATTACAATTCACCCAGGTGCAGGAGGTACAGAAAGTCAAGATTGGGCTGAAATGCTTTATCGTATGTATTCAATGTGGGCCGAATCAAAAGGTTTTAAATTTAATGTTATTGACTTCCAAAACGGTGACGAGGCTGGATTAAAAGACTGTACAGTGGAAATTTCTGGTGATTATGCTTATGGTTTATTGCAAGCTGAGATTGGTATTCATAGACTAGTTAGAATTTCGCCATTTGATTCTAACAACAGAAGACATACTTCATTCGCTTCAGTATCAGTTTCTCCAGCAGTTAATGAGGATATTGATATTGAAATTAATCAAAAAGATTTAAGGGTAGATACGTTTAGGTCAAGCGGTGCTGGTGGTCAACATGTAAATAAAACAGATTCAGCTATAAGAATAACTCATATACCATCAGGTATTGTTACTCAATGTCAAACGCAAAGATCTCAGCACAAAAATAAAGAACAAGCATTAAAAGTATTAAAATCAAAACTTTTTCAATTAGAGATGGAGAAGCAGCTTCTTAATAAAAAAGAGCTTGAAGGAGAAAAAAAAGATATTGGTTGGGGTAGTCAAATTAGATCCTATGTTTTTCATCCTTATAACATGATTAAAGATCATAGAACCAAACATGAAGTAGGAAATATAAAATCAGTTATGGACGGTAATATTGATGATTTTATATATAGTTATTTGTTAGATAAAATGGAAAAAAATAAATAAGTTTTCGAAATGGAAAATAAAAGTTTAAAACAAATTATAGACAATCGACTTGAAAAGTTAAAAAAAATCCGAGAATTAGGAATAGAGCCTTACGCATATGACTATGATAGCTCTCATCATACATCAGAAATAAATGAAAAGTTAATTGATACTAAGGTTTCTTTAGCAGGAAGAGTTATGTCTCTTAGAAAAATGGGTAAAGCATCATTTGCTAATATTCAGGACCAAGAAGGTCGTATCCAATTTTACATTGCAAGAGACGACGTTGGTGAAGATAATTATAATTTATTTAAACTAACGGATATAGGTGATTTTGTTGGGATTGAGGGTAAGGTTTTTAAAACTAAAACAGATGCATTAACTATTAAAGTTTCCCATCTAAAAATCTTGTCTAAAAACATAAAGCCAATACCTGATGTTAAAGAAAAAGATGGAGAGAAATATAATTTAGTTTCAGATAAAGAGTTCAGATATAGAAAAAGGTTTCTTGATTTAATTATTAATCCTGAAACAAAAAACAATTACGTAAAAAGATTTAAAATAATTAACTCTATAAGATCGTTTTTAAATAATCATGGATATATTGAGGTAGAAACACCTGTATTACAACCAATATACGGAGGAGCAAATGCAAAGCCATTTACAACACACCATAACGCATTAGATCAAGATTTTTACCTTCGAATTGCAACAGAGTTATATTTAAAGCAATTAATTGTAGGTGGTTTTGAAAAGGTTTATGAACTTTCTAAAGATTTTAGAAACGAGGGCATAGATAGGAGTCATAATCCTGAATTCACCATGCTAGAATTTTATCAAGCTTATTCTGATTATAATTTTATGATGGATTTTGTTGAACAAATGTTTAAAAAAGTTGTTAAGGACCTTGATATGAAAAAAATATCATGGGATGGCCATAAAATTGATTTTAGCAAAAAGTTTGCACGAAAAACTATGGGAGAATTAATTAAGGAACACACAGGAAATGATATTGATATTTCTAATCATTCAGCCGTTTTTAAAGTTTGTACAGATTTAAAGCTTGAAGTTAGCAAAAAGGATAGCTTAGCTACTTTAATAGATGAAATCATGAGAAGAAAAGTTGAACCAAATCTAATTCAACCAACATATGTAATCAATCATCCTGTCGAAATTTCTCCATTAGCGAAAGTGAATAGGGATGGAGCTAAAGATTTCACAGAAAGATTTGAATTATTTATTGCAGGAATGGAGTTTGCAAATGGTTTTTCAGAGTTAAATGATCCAATTGATCAAAGAAAAAGATTTGAAGATCAATCAAGGAAGAAAGATGGTGGAGATGAAGAAGCATTTCCAATTGATGAAAACTTTCTTGAAGCGATTGAGACTGGAATGCCTCCTACAGCAGGAGTAGGTATTGGAATTGATAGATTAGTTATGCTATTAATTGATACTCGATGGATAAGAGATACCATAATTTTCCCTACATTAAAATCCCTTAAATGAAGCTCGTATTATTTTTAATTAAAAAATTATTTATTTCAAAAAATAGTAGTTTAGTTTTTCGCCTTACAAACCTTGTTACCATAATTAGTCTTTCATTAGGTGTTGCATCATTAAACATTGTTATGAGTTCCATTGATGGTTTCGAATCTGAAATTTCAAAAAAATTATCAAATTTGAATGGATATAGTTCAATTAATCATTTATTTGAAGATGAAATCATTCAAAACGAATTTGATCAACCATTCATTTTAGATAAAGTACCTTATTTGGAAAAGGTAGCATTATTAAAATCAAAAAGTGATTCCCAGAGCATTATTATAAATGCATATCCAATTGATTATTTTAATAAAATTAGACTATTCAAATCATTAGATACTAAAAAAATAAAAAATGAATCAATTGTTGTTGGAAAAAGATTAGCAGACAACCTAAACCTTAAACTTGGAGATCAGGTAGTTATTTTCAATCCCAAAAAGCTTGAAAATTTTTCTAACCAAAATAGATATGACTTTTTTACGGTAGCCCATATTTATAATTCTGGTATACCTGAATTTGAAGATAGAAATATTTTTACTTCTTTAGAAAATCTTCAAGAGTTTTATGGTATTGAAAATTATATTTCGGGATGGATAAGTATAGAACCAAGTGATGACATTATAGATTATCCATTTTATGAAATGACCATATACGATAAGTATTCGAGTCTTTTTGAATGGATAAATACTCAAAAATGGCCAATTTTATTTATTTTTAGTTTAATTGCAGTAGTTTCGTTTTTTGGGCTTTTAAGTTCTTTGAGTATTTTATTTGATGAAAAGAAAATGGATTTCACAATACTTAAGATATATGGATTATCTCACAAATCAATTTCAAAGATATTTATTTTTCAATCAATGATTCTTGCATCGATTGGATCAACAATTGGTATATTGTTATCCTATGCTATTATTCAATTGCAGAGTAAATTTAAAGTAATAAGCATTGAGCAGAATATTTATTTTGTTGATTACCTTCCTATGGAATTTAATTTTAATAATTCACTTTTAATTGTCATCATAAGCGTAATATTGAGTTTTATTATATCCGCTTCATCTGTAAAAAGATTTGCTTACTTTAAACCAATGAATGTGTTGAGGAGCAAATGAAAATTTATTTTTTAATTGCTAAAAGATTTTTATTTCCAAGAAATGATTTTCGTTCTAATACAATTAATTTTATATCATTTATTGGTCTGTTCATTGGAGCTGCTGCAATAGTGTTATCTGTTTCTGTTCTTAATGGTTTTCAAGGAATTTTACAAAATGAAGCTAAAAAAATTTATGGTGATTATTTAGTTGAAGATATAAGTAATACTAGCTATTTAAGAGATTTAAATATGGATAATGAAATTTATTCAATTTTCCAGGAAAATGAATTTCTAATTGTATCTAATGAAAAACAGAACATTATTGAATTTAAATCTGTATCTAATGAATCGTTGAATGATTTTTATGAACTTGATCTGCAAAATAATTTCAAGGCTTTATCCAATGAAGAGGTGATAATTGGTAATTTGCTTGCAAATCGACTGAATATCGATATTGGAGATAGCATTCAAATAATATCAAAAGATTTTAAACTTAATTCTTATAGTCTTCCGGATATTTATGAGTTCAGAGTTGCAAATATTTTTTCAAATAGAATTTTAAGAGCTAATGATTTTCTAGTATTTGGAGTGAATAAAGAAATTTTCAAAAAAGCAAATTTTTCTGCAGAGATAAATGGAGATATTGGAAGCATTAAAGATTCATCAACAACATTCTTATCTTGGAAAGATAGAAATCGTCAGCTTTTTGAAGCAACTGAAATTGAGAAGAAAATAACTTTTTTTACTTTATTGTTAATTGTTTTAATTGCCTCATTTAATCTATCTTCATCAATCATGCAGATTTCATCAAACAAGATAAGGGATTTAGCAATTTTTTCATCTATTGGTATGAAAAAAAATGATATTAAAAAAATATTTATCATTTATAGTTATTTAATCGGTCTTTCTGCGTTATGTGGAGGCATTCTTTTTGCTTTATTAGTAATTTTATTACAAAATAAATTATCCTTAATAAAATTATCTCCTGAGTTTTATTTAGTTGATACTTTACCAATGCAGATATTTATTTTTGATATAGCACTACTTTTATTAGGTTCAGTCTTTTTAATTGGGATTTTTATAAATATTCCTTTGAGATTCATAAATGGTTTGAGTCCTGTAAAAATAATTAATAAACAGTTATGATAGTTGATATAAAAAAACTAACAAAAACTTTTTCAGATGGAAGTAAAAAACTTCACGTTTTAAAAGATATTAATCTTCAAATAGATAAAGGAAGCATCATAACAATAAAAGGTCCTTCAGGTTCTGGAAAATCAACATTATTAAGTATTATCGGAACCCTTGACAATGCTGATAGTGGAGAATTTTTAATAAATGGAATGAGTATTAAGGATAACACCAATATTGATAAGCTAAGAAATAAGAGTATAGGTTTTGTATTTCAATTTCATAATCTAATTTCAGAACTAACATTAGAAGAAAATGTCAGTCTTCCAAAAATGATAGCTAAAGAACAATTAAAAAAAGAGGAGTTAATTGAGCTTTTTGAGTACTTTGATTTAAAAGATAGAATGAATTCATTCCCTAATGATTTGTCAGGTGGTGAAAAGCAAAGGGTGGCAGTGATGCGAGCTATTATTAATAATCCTTCAATTATCATTGCAGATGAACCAACAGGAAATCTTGATAAGGAAAATGCATTAAAAATGATGTCTCTCTTTCAAAAATTGAATACTGAAAAAAAACTCACAATAATTGTCGCAACGCACGATGAACATGTTTTTAATATCGGTCACAAAAAATATCAATTAGTTGACGGTTCGCTTGAGTTAGTTCATTAGTATGACTTAATGGCATATAATTTGTCAATAATGACATAAATTATTCTCTGGCATCATCTTTGCAACTATAAAGGCATAATTTAATTTTAAGGAGAAAATAATGGGTAAAATTATTGGTATTGATTTAGGAACAACAAACTCTTGTGTTGCTGTAATGGAAGGTGGAGAACCAACTGTTATCACAAGTCCAGAAGGTGGCAGAACCACCCCTTCTGTAATTGGTTTTACAAAAGAAGAAAGACTTGTTGGCGATCCGGCAAAAAGGCAAGCTGTAACTAATCCAAAGAATACTATTTATTCAATTAAAAGATTTATGGGTAGAACCCCAGCTGAAATAAAAAAAGATATTGAAGAAGTTCCATATAAAGTGTCTATCGATGGGAAAAAAATCAATGTTGAGGCTAATGGTAAAAAATATCAACCTCAAGAAATTAGCGCAATGGTATTGCAAAAAATGAAACAGATGGCTGAACAATATCTTGGAACTACTGTTTCTGATGCTGTGATTACAGTCCCAGCTTACTTTAATGATTCTCAAAGAAAAGCAACTAAAGATGCTGGAAAAATTGCAGGTTTAAATGTTAAAAGAATTATTAACGAACCAACAGCAGCTTCTTTAGCTTATGGTTTTGATAAGAAAAAAGATGAAAAAGTTGCTGTATTTGACCTTGGTGGTGGAACATTTGATATTTCTATTCTTGATATTTTAAATGATGAAGGCCAAAGTATTGAAGTAAATGCAAGTAATGGTGATGGAAGATTAGGTGGAGACGACTTTGACCAGAAAGTAGTTGATTGGCTTGCTGACGAGTTTAAGAAAAATGAAGGTATTGATCTAAGAAAAGATCCTATGGCTTTACAAAGATTGAAGGAATCAGCTGAGAATGCTAAAAAAGAATTATCATCTTCAAAACAGACAGAAATAAATCTTCCATTTATAACTGCTGATTCTTCAGGTCCAAAACATCTAAATATGACCTTAACAAGAGCAAATTTCGAACAATTAGTTTCTGATTTAGTTGAAAGAGTGGTAGCACCCTGCAAACAAGCTTTAAAAGATGCAAAACTTTCACCATCAGATATTAATGAAGTCATACTCGTTGGAGGATCAACTCGAATCCCTGCAATACAGGAAAAAGTAAAAGAAATTTTTGGTAAAGAACCTAATCAGAGTGTTAATCCTGACGAAGTTGTTGCCTTAGGAGCTGCAATCCAAGGTGGAGTTCTTGCAGGGGATGTTGATGATGTGCTTTTACTAGATGTTACTCCGCTAACATTAGGAATTGAAACAATGGGAGGTGTAGCAACCCCATTAATTGAGAAAAATACGACTATTCCAACTCAGAAATCTCAAATTTTCTCTACTGCTGCTGATAATCAACCTATGGTTGAGATTCATGTTGTTCAAGGAGAAAGATCATTAGCAAAGGATAACAAAAGCCTTGGAAGATTTCATTTAGATGGTATTCCACCTGCTCCTAGAGGAACTCCTCAAATTGAAGTTTCCTTTGATATGGATGCAGATGGAATTTTAAATGTAAAAGCTATTGATAAAGCAACTTCTAAAGAGCAAAGTATTAGAATTGAAGCTCAAAGCGGCTTGTCAGATCAAGAAATTGAAAAGATGGTAAATGATGCGAAAAAGCATGAAGCTGAAGATAAGGCTAAGAAAGAAGAGATTGACACAAAAAATCAAGCTGAACAACTTGTATTTCAAATTGAAAAACAAATGAAAGATTTAGATGACAAGTTATCAGACGACGATAAAAATGACCTGAATGATGCACTAGAAAAGCTGAAAAAAGCAAATGAATCTTCCGTCATTGAGGATATAAAATCTGAGATGGAAAATTTAAATTCCGTTTGGAGTACAAAAGCTTCTTCAATGTATGATGCATCTAATTCTAGTGCTCAAGAACCTCCTGTTCAAGAATCAAAATCAGGTGGTGCTGAAGCAAAAGAAGATAAAAAGATTAAAGATGCTGATTTTGAAGTAGTTGAAGACTAGTTTTAGATTCTTTATTAATCTATAATTACTTAGCTTTTCAACTATGAACAGCACTTTTTTAAAAATACTAAAAACGATTGCTAGTGTTTCTGTTGCATTTATAAGTTTCACTATTATTGTTATAATAGCTTTTTATTTTTATCTATCAGACGGTGTTGAGTTCAATTTAAATAAATCAAATCAAACCTTAAGTAGTTTGACAAATAGGTTTGAACTAGACTTCAGTAAAAATTCGTCAATTTATTTCAAGGCAAGAGAAGAAAATATTGATACCTATATTACTCTTGAGAATGCCATAATAAAACGATCGGGAAAAATTTTAATTAATTCAGAAAATATCACTTTAAATACAACTTTAGACTTTTCTAAAACATTGCAATTTGTATTTGAAATTATTTTGAATAATAATACAGACTTAAATTTGATTAATCCAGTCAGTATTAAGTTAAAAAATCCAATTTTAGATCTTGCAAGTATTGAAAATCAAGATACAGAAATAAATAAAAGTGAAAGATATTTTCCCGTTACGATTAAGGCTGAAGACGGAAATTTAATTGATGGTGATATTGAAATCGGCCAGTTTGATTTTTTTCTAAATATTAATCAATACTCTGATAATTCTTCATTAGAAAAGTACAAGTTTCGATTAAAGTCATCTCAAAATTTTCCTGTAAGTTATATTGCACAATTTTTTCAAGATGTTGAAAGTATTGGAGATAAAAAGGAAACAGTATCTTTTGATTTAACACTAGAAGATGAATATGCAAGCAATGATGATATTTCTCAAAAGCTAAATGGTGCAATTCAGATTAGAAATACAACAATGAGATTAAAAACGTTTCCTGTTCAGTTAAAGCCTGAGCCCATAAGAAGATTAAATTTAGATTTAAACATAAATGATAATATTGGTCAAGCTAACTTAGTCGGAACATTGTATAATCCTAAAAAAAGTTTAGGTCTGCAAACAGAACCTAATCTTCAAATAGGAGGTACTTTAAATTTTGAAGAAATTATGAAACCAGAACTTAATTT
The DNA here is from genome assembly GCA_902624275.1 of uncultured Fidelibacterota bacterium. Taxonomy (GTDB): domain Bacteria; phylum Fidelibacterota; class Marinisomatia; order Marinisomatales; family Marinisomataceae; genus Marinisoma. Next base: position 155,265 of record CACNWW010000002.1, on the reverse strand, counting down.
AATCGTTAATGGTTATGATATATATTTTGCTAAACTTGAAAATTTAAACTTAAATGGCGTTGCTGACTTAACAGTCTCAATAATTGGTAAAAATGTATTAGATTTACAAGGTTCTATAAAAATTAAAAAAAGTAATGGATTTTTAGTGCCATTAGCAGATACAGAATTTGAAACAAAACACAGAATAAGAAATATTGATGAAAAAAAATGAATTAGATAGACTGAATTCAAAAATACAACAAAAGTCCACTTTTGTTGAATCTTTGAGAGAAAGCATTTCTGAGGTAATTGTTGGACAGAATGAGCTAATTGATAAAATTCTCATTTCAATCATATCTAACGGTCATATCCTTTTAGAAGGAGTCCCTGGACTTGCTAAAACTTTAACTATTAACACTGTAGCTAATTTAATTAATGCAGAATTTAAGAGAATTCAGTTTACTCCAGATATGTTACCTTCAGATTTATTAGGGACTCTCATTTATAATCAAAAGACCGGAGAGTTTAATACTAAAAAAGGTCCAATTTTTTCAAATATAATTTTAGCAGATGAAATTAATCGTGCTCCGTCAAAAGTTCAAAGTGCATTGTTGGAATCTATGCAGGAAAAGCAAGTTACTATTGGTGACGACACTTTTAAATTGGAAAAACCTTTTCTAGTTTTAGCGACGCAGAATCCAATTGAGCAAGAAGGTACTTATCCACTTCCTGAAGCACAGGTTGATAGATTTATGATGAAGGTGATTGTTGATTATCCTTCAATAGATGAAGAAAAAGAGATTATTAATAGAGCCAACACTCAAAATGATAAAAAAATTAAATCTGTAGTTAAAGCGAAAATAATTCTTGAAGCTCAAAACCTTGTTAATGATATATATATTGATTCTAAAATTTCAGAATATATTTTAAATATAGTTTTTGCTACTAGAAATCCTAAAAAATTTAATTTATCAGAATTAGCAGATTTAATTTCTTTTGGTGCATCTCCAAGAGCTTCAATTAATTTAGTTTTAGCTTCAAAAGCCAAAGCATTTATTGATGGAAGAGGATATGTTATACCTGAAGACGTTAAATATATCGCAAAGGATATTTTAAGACACAGAATTTTACTTTCATATGAGGCTGAGGCTGAAGAAATTACTTCTGAAGATATAGTTGATCAATTGCTTCAAGAAGTATCAGTCCCTTAGTTTTGTAATGTCAAAGGAAATACTCAAAAAAGTTCGTCAAATTGAAATAAGAACAAAAAATATTGTAAATGATTTCTTTGGCGGTGATTATCACTCAAATTTTAAAGGAAGAGGTATGACCTTTTCTGAAGTGAGAGAATATGTTCCAGGGGATGATGTAAGATCTATTGATTGGAATGTAACTGCAAGAACTGGAAAGCCTCACATTAAAATTTTTGAAGAAGAACGAGAGTTGTCCGTTTTAATTCTTATAGACGTAAGCAGTTCTGGTGTTTTTGGTTCTAAAAAAGATTTAAAAATTGATTTAGGTGTAGAGATTGCAGCTATGTTAAGTTTTTCTGCAATAAAAAATAATGACAAAGTTGGACTTGCCTTATTTAGCGATCAAGTTGAAAAATATATTCCACCTAAAAAAGGCAAGAAACATGTTCTGAGACTTATAACAGATATTGTAAATCATGATTTTGAAAATAGCAACAAGCGTACTTCAATTAAGACTGCAATTGATTTTGCAAATAAAATATCTAAAAGAAAAAGTGTAATCTTTCTTATTTCAGATTTTATTGATGATAATTTTTGGAATGAGCTAAAATTTTTAAATTTTAAGCATGATGTTGTTGGATTACAGATATATGATTCATATGAGCGTGATTTCCCTAACATTGGCTTAATTAATATTCACGATTCTGAGACTGGTGAAAATACATGGATTGATACAACCAGTAAAAAAAATAGAGATAAATTTCAAAAAAATTCAAATGAGAAACTTGATAAATTTTCTAAGAAATGTAAGAATATCGGCTTTGATTTATTGCAGATAAATACCGATGATGATTACATAAAATTTCTAATGCAATTTTTTAGATCAAGAGCAAAAAGAAGCTAATGAAGATTTATATTCTAATTTTTTTGATATTTTTATCTGCTTGTAACACTGATATAAAAAATCCAAATATATCTTTCGAAACAATTCCTGAAAAAGGACAAATTGGTTTTCCAATAAGTCACAAGGTAGTAATTAACGACTTAGGAGAATTATTTACATTAGACTCTGTAGCGTGGGAAGATTCATCAGCTTGGTTATCAGATTCTTCAAAAGTATTTATTAAAGAATCAAATATTGATACTTTAAAAAATTCAATTTTACTGAATTATCAAATTACGTTCTGGGATACCGGTTCAGTAGCTATACCTCCATTATATGCTTTTGTAAGTTTTCCCGATTCTTTAGAAGCTTCTATCTTTAAGACTGATTCATCTTTTGTTTATATTTCATCTGTTTTAGACACAACAATGACAACAGTTATAGCTGATAAGCCTTTGAAAGAGATTCAATTTCCAATTGAAAGGTTGAGACTTTTTGCATTTTTCATTTTATCTTTATTAATCTTGTATACTTTTTATTTGATAAGAACTAGAGATAAAGAAAAAATTTCCAAAAGAAAGTTTTTTAATTTTAATCCAAAATCAAAAGCATTAAAAGATGTTGAAAAAATTGACTTGAACACAGATGCTACTGAATTTTTTGTTAAAATTTCTGAAGTTTTGAGAAAATATTTTCAAAATAATTTTTATATCATATCATTTGAAATGACTTCAGCAGAACTCAAAGAATTTTTTAAAGACAAAGATTTAAACCATTTATTGGATGAAATTGATCAAGTAAAGTTTGCTAAAAAAAACCCAAAAAAAAGTGCAAAAGAAGATATTTTACAATTATTAAAAAAAGTTATAAGAAAACTTCTATAAAGCAATTAATTCATTTAATTTACACACATGAGTACAACAGCTGACATTAGAAATGGAGCAGTAATCAATTTTAAAAATGCTCGAATGAAAATTGTTGAATTCCAACATGTAAAACCTGGAAAAGGGCCAGCATTTGTAAGAACCAAGCTTAAAGATATTCAATCTGGAAAAATTATTGATCACACTTTTAATTCAGGAGCTAAAATCGAATTTATTAGAGTTACTTCTAGAAAATTTCAGTACTTGTATAAGGATGGAGATAGTTTCATCTTTATGGATAATAATACTTATGATCAGGTTCAAGTTGATAAGTTTCTAATGGATAATAGTTATTTTTATATTAAAGATGGTGATAATATTGAAATTTCCTTTGATGGTAATGAAATTATTAGTTTACTTTTACCAGCAAAAACAGTACTCAAAGTAACACAGACTGATCCAGGACATAAAGGAAATACCGCAACTAATGCGTTAAAGCCAGCTATTTTAGAAACTGGTCTTGAGGTTCAAGTTCCATTGTTCATAAATGAAGGTGACTTAGTAAAAATTGATACTAAAGATGGTTCTTATTCTGAAAGAGTAAAAGAATAGTTAAATGTGGAAAGATAAGATAAAAGAAATTATTTACATGCTAGAAAATAGCGATGTAAATGAAATTGAAGTAAGATTTTGGTTCAAAAAAATTAAGGTAACCAAAAAGCCTCCTGTTTTAAATGTTGATTCAACACAATTATCATCCGACAATCAAAATATTCCAAATTTAGTTAATGAACAGCCTGTTAATCAAAGCTCAGAGTCTTCTAACGAAATACCTGAAACAAAACTTGTCGAAATAAAATCTCCAATGCCAGGAACATTTTATTCAGCACCAGATCCTGAATCAGCATCATTTGTTAATATTGGTGATAATGTAAATGCTGGAGATACCATCTGTATTGTTGAGGCTATGAAGATCATGAATGAAATTCAGGCCGAGGAATCTGGTGTTATTGAAGAAATTTTAGTTAATAATACAAGTCCTGTTGAATTTGATCAGGTATTATTTAAATTAAAACCATCAAAGTAACAATGTTCAATAAAATTCTTATTGCTAATAGGGGTGAAATTGCTATTAGAATCATTCGAGCATGTAATGAAATGGGCATCAAAACTGTTGCAGTATATTCAAAAGCAGATAAAAATTCATTACATGTTAAATTTGCTGACGAAGCTATTTGTATTGGAGAAGGTCCTGCAGTAGAAAGTTATCTTAATATACCTAGAATTATTGCTGCAGGAGAAATTACAAATGCTGACGCAATTCATCCCGGTTACGGCTTCCTAGCTGAGAATGCAAAGTTTAGTAAAATTTGTAAAGAAAATGGATTTACATTCATTGGTCCAGATGCAGAAATCATTGATTTAATGGGTGACAAAGTGAATGCAAGAAATGCTGCCAAAGATGCTGGCGTTCCCATCATTCTTGGAAGTAATACTTTATCTTCAGTTGAAGAATTTTTAGAAATTGCTGAACAAATTGGATACCCTGTAATGCTGAAAGCTGTAGCAGGAGGTGGCGGTAAAGGAATGCGAGTTATTAAGAATGTAAATGAAGCTGAAAAAGGTTTTAATATCATTCAAAATGAAGCAGGAATGGCATTTAATAATTCAGAAATCTATGTTGAAAAATTTGTTGAAAATGGCCGTCATATTGAGGTCCAAATTTTATCAGATAAATTTGGAAATCATCTTCATTTAGGAGAAAGAGAATGTTCTATTCAACGAAGTAATCAAAAATTAATCGAAGAATCACCTTCTCTATTTGTAGATGATAATTTAAGAAATGAGTTAACATCAAAATCATTACAGCTTGCAAAAAAAGTTAACTATGTTGGAGCTGGCACTATTGAGTATTTGGTTGATGATGATAAGAACTTTTATTTTATTGAAATGAATACAAGAATTCAAGTAGAGCATACTGTTTCAGAAATGGTATGCATGATTGATCTTGTGAAAGAACAGATAAGAACCTATGCAGGTATTGAGTTATCAATTAAGCAGGAAGATATAAAAATGAATGGTCATGCAATAGAATGTAGAATTAATGCTGAAGATCCATTTAATGATTTTACACCTTCACCAAAGAAGATTGATTCTTTGAACTTTGCGGGAGGAATTGGGGTTAGAATTGATTCGTTTATTTATGCTGGATATCAAATTCCAACAAATTATGATTCATTGTTAGGAAAGTTGATTGTTCATTCATCATCTAGAGAAAAAGCCTTAATTAGGATGAAGAGATCGCTCCAAGAAACCTTTATTGAGGGTCCTAAAACAACTTTACCACTTTTAAAAATGATTTTTGAAAATAAAGACTTTAATAATGCAAATTTTGATATAAATTTTTTAGGCAAATTTTTAAAAAATATAAAGGAAAAAAATTATGAATCATCCTGATGACTTAATGTACACCTCAGAACATGAATGGGTTAAAATTGAAAATAATATAGCTACTGTTGGCATTACTGATTTTGCACAGGGTGAACTTGGAGATATAATATTTTTAGAATTTCCTGACGTTGATGAATCATTTAATGAAGGAGAAGTTTTTGGAACGATTGAAGCAGTCAAAACAGTATCAGACTTATTTATGCCCATATCTGGAAAAATAGTAGAAGTTAACGAGGCTTTGAATGATGAACCTGAAAATGTTAACTCTAGTCCATATGAAAGCGGATGGATGGTTAAAATTGAATTATCTGCTGAGAGTGGTACAGATTCATTACTTGATTCCAAATCTTATATTGAAATGATTGGGTAGACATGATTAAAAACTTAGAGCACTACGTTCAAGTTTTAAAAATTGAAAAAAATCATTCCTCAAATACAATAGAATCTTATTTATCTGACATTAAGTCTTTTGAAAAATATTTAGTTAAAAGAAACATTTCATTCAAACAGATTGTAAATGAAAATGAAGTAATACAAAAATATTTCAGATACTTAAACCGAAGTAATATTTCTCCAAAATCAATTAAAAGAAAATATTCGTCCTTATCATCATATTTTTCTTATTTGATTGATAGAAAAATAATTAAAAAAAATCCACTTAATGGCATTTATACACCAAAATTATCAAAGAAATTGCCAACAGTATTATCTGTTGAAGAAATTGAAAGAATTTTTCAACAATCAGAGAATTCTAATAATGAGCTGTTAGGTTTAAGAGATAGATGTATCATTGAATTGCTTTATTCTTGTGGCTTAAGAGTAAGTGAGTTGTGCGAACTTAAAATAAATAATATACAGTTCGATGCCAACGTAATTCGTTTTTTTGGTAAAGGAAATAAAGAGAGAATAATTCCTTTAACATTTTATGCTAAGGAATGGTTGAAGAAATATTTATATCAATCAAGAAATATACTTTCGAACAGAAAGTCATCTGAGCAAAAATTTGTTTTTTTGAGTAATAATGGTAAAAGATTAACCAGGGCGGCCATATGGCAATCCATCAAAAAGTATGTCAATGCAGCTGGCATTACAAAAACTGTTTCTCCTCATACTTTTAGACATTCTTTTGCCACACATCTTGTTGATGGAGGTGCTAATTTAATTGAAATTCAGAAATTGCTTGGTCATTCTGATATTTCAACGACTGAAATATATGTTCATCTATCAAAGGAGTTTATAGATAGCGAATACATGAAAGCTTTTGATAAAAAAAAGAATTAATTATCTTTAATGCATGGGAATAGCAAGTTTACCATTAGAAATACAATTGATTTTAGTGCCTACAATATTATTTGCACTTACTTTTCATGAATATGCTCACGCAAGAGTAGCATATCTTCTTGGAGACTACACTTCATATTATCAAAATCGCATGAACTTAAATCCTTTTAATCATTTAGATCCTTTCGGTACTTTTGCTTTATATTTTTTGGGTTTTGGATGGGCAAAACCCGTTCCAGTAGCTATACAAAATTTAAAAAATCCTAGGTCTGATATGATGATGATTGCTATGGCTGGACCTGCATCAAACATGTTTCTTGCTTGTCTTGCATCAATTATATATCGACTAAATTTTTACTTTCAATTGAGTGAAGAAGTTATTTTTCCTTTAGAAATATTTATTCAAATTAATATTGTTTTAGCTATTTTTAATTTACTGCCGTTAAATCCTCTTGATGGTTCAAGAATTCTTCCATTAATTGTTAAAAACCCAAGAATACTTTATAATATTGAGGTTTATGGACCAAGAATTTTATTTGGTTTAATTATTTTAAATTTGATAGGTATTCCTATTTTATCAACAATAATTTTAACTCCTGTATCAATTATTTTCTATTTATTAACAGGTGCATAATTGAAAAAAATCTTTTCAATTTTTGGACCTACTGGAATTGGAAAATCTAGTTTAGCAATAGAATTAGCCAAAAAAATAGATGGTGAAATCATTGGTGTCGATTCAAGACAGATTTATAATGGAATTCCAATAGGTACCGCTCAACCAAATTCCAGTCAGTTAAATGAAGTGCCGCATCACCTTATAGGATTTAAGAAGCTTAATGAGAAAATATCTGCTGGAGAATATATTGAATTAATTGATAATAAAATTGATGAAATTACTCAAAAAAATAAAGCCCCAATTCTTTGTGGAGGGACTGGTTTATATTTTAAATCTTTGAAAGAAGGAATATTTGAAGGAAGTCATACAAATGAAGATATAAGAAGTAGGCTTGCAAAAGATTATGAAATTGATAAAGAAAAATTATTTAAAACACTTCAAAAAATTGATCCTGACTACTCCAGAAAAGTTCATATTAATAATAAAAAAAGATTAATTAGAGCACTTGAAGTTTATGAATCAACTGGAAAGACAATGTCCAAAAATTTTGATTCTACATCGAAAAATAGCAGATATGCTAATGATTACTATTATGTTTATTTAAAAATGCATAATGATTTATTACATCCGAGAATTTTTAAAAGAATTAAATCTATGATAGATGATGGAATGACAAATGAAGTTGAAAAAATAATTAAGAAAAAAATAAATATTTCTCATATTGACTATATAGGCTTTCAAGAAATTTCCTCTTTCATAAACAAAGAAATCTCAATTAATGAAGCCATTGAAAATATTTTTGTGAGGACAAGACAATACGCAAAAAGACAAAAAAAATGGTTTAATGTAAATAACTATGATATTTCATTTGATTTGCATGAGATTTCTAAAAATGATATAGTTGATAAATTGATTCAAATAAACTAATTTTCGCAAACAATTGGAGAATTAAATGCTTAAAAGCAAACATCTTATCGGTCTAGAACATTTTCCAATTTCTGATTTGAATAAAATAATCGATACTTCTTTTAAGTTCAAAGATATACTTCAGACAGAAAGCAGAAAAGCTATTCTTCTTAAAGGTAAAACTATTGTAAACATGTTCTTCGAAAATTCTACGCGAACTAAAATTAGTTTTTCATTAGCTGAAAAAAGATTAGGTGCAGATAGTATAAACTTTTCTGCGTCGACTAGCAGTGTAAAAAAGGGTGAAACTTTAAAAGATACTGTACAAAATATTGAATCAATGAAAATTGACGGTGCAGTTATAAGGCATGGACATCCAGGATCTGCATTAAAATTGACAGGATACATTGATGGAGCAGTAATCAATGCAGGAGACGGTTCCCATGAACATCCGACACAAGCTATTCTTGATATGGTAACACTTAAAGAGAAATTTGGAAAAATTAAAGGTCTTAAAGTTGGAATAATTGGCGATATCTTAAATAGTAGGGTAGCCAGAAGTGATATTTTTGCATTGAAAAAACTTGGAGCAGAAGTTGTAGTTTGCGGTCCAAGCACTTTACTGCCAAGTGATGCAAAAAAACTTGGAATCAATATTACATACAATTTAGATGAAGTTCTCAATTGGTGTGATGCGGTTATAGCATTACGAATTCAGTTGGAAAGAATGCATTTAGGAAGGATTCCATCAAAAAGGGAATATCATAGCGAATTTGGCCTGACTTTTGAAAGGATAAGTAAATTGAAAAAGGACATAGTTATTATGCATCCTGGACCAATGAATCGTGGTGTAGAAATTGATAGTAAGGTTGCTGACTCAGATAATGCTGTTATACTTGACCAAGTGTTAAATGGAGTTGCCTCGAGAATGTCAATTCTTTATTTACTTTTAGGTGAAGGAGATATGGAGTTATGATAGAAGGTAGGAGTGCAAAGAAACTTTTATTTAAATCTGGTAGAATAATTGATCCATTTACCAAAAAAACATTTAATGGTGATATTCTTGTCGAGAATGGAAAAATTTCAAAGATTAGCGACTCTGTTCCATCAAGAGGAAAAGATTATCAGCTTATAGATTGTAAAGGTTTAATTGTAACTCATGGTTTTTGTGATATTCATGCCCATTTTAGAGAACCAGGAAGAGAAGACAAGGAGACTTTAGAATCAGGATCTTTTGCAGCTGTGGGTGGAGGATTTACTCAAGTTTGCACTATGGCTAACACAGATCCAATTATTGACTCTCCTGAACACATTCATTATATAGTTAGTAAGAGTTCAGGGCTTCCAATTGATATTTTTCCTATAGGTGCTGTCTCAAAAGGCTTAAAGGGAGAAGACTTAACTGAAATGTTATTGATGCAGAAAAATGGCGCCATTGCTTTTAGTGATGATGGTATGCCTATTCAGAACGCACAATTTATGAAATTAGCTTTGACATATGCAAAAATGCTTGATGTTCCAATTATGAATCATGCTGAGGATATTTTCCTTAGAAACAATGGAGTTATGAATGCTTCTGCAACATCAAATAATTTAGGCCTAAAAGGTAATACTAGTTTAGCTGAAGCTATAATGGTTTACAGAGATTTATTGCTGGCTCAATCATTAAGCTCAAAACTACATTTATTACATATTTCAACAAAACAAACTGTTGATTTATTAAAGCAATTTAAAAAGAAAAATTCATTAATCACTTCAGAGGTATCTCCACATCATCTATTTTTTAGTGATGAAGATGTTAATGCGTTTGATACAAGTTTAAAAGTTGCTCCTCCTGTTAGAGGAAAAAAAGATAGGAAAGCATTAATTGAAGCTATTAAGTCAGGCCTTATCGATTGTATTGCTACAGATCATGCGCCTCATACTATTGAAGATAAAGAAACCACTTTTAATGATGCTGAATTTGGGATGATTGGTTTAGAGTCCTGTTTCGGTGCTGTTAATAAAGTTTTGGTAAAGCAGAATGGAATGAGTTTAAAATCCTTGATTGAGAAGCTTACTGTGAATCCGAGAAAGGTAATGAACTTAGAAAAGGATTTATTTTCTGTTGGCTCCAAAGCACAAATAACTATTTTTGATCCCAATGAAAAATGGATATTTGGCAATGAGCATATTTTATCAAAGTCATCTAATTCCCCATTTTTAGGAAAAGAACTGATCGGAAGAGTAAAATATGTTGTTTCAAAAAACCAATTTTTCTCAATATAAAATCTCTTTTATTAATTATTGACTAATGAGAACACATCAATTAAGTTTTGGGGCATTTTTATAAAAATATGAAAAAGACGACAAAAACCATATCGGCAAAAGATGTCAACCAACAATGGTGGCTTTTTGATGCATCTAATCAGGTGCTTGGAAGATTTGCGTCTGAAGTAGCTCAAGTACTTAGAGGAAAACATCGTCCTGATTATTCTCCAAATATTTATATGGGAGATGCAGTTATTATTGTAAATGCTGATAAAATAAGAGTTACTGGAAACAAATCTGAAACTAAAAAATATTTTAGACATTCAGGATATCCTGGTGGTGTTAAATATGCAAGTTTTAGCGAGCTAATGAAAAATGATTCTGATAAATTAGTTTTTAATGCTGTAAAGGGTATGCTTCCTAAAAACAAACTTGGAAGAGAAATATCTAAGCACATTAGAATTTATAAAGATACTAATCACGGTCATCAGGCACAGCAACCTAAAAAATGGAGCTCTAATTAATGGACAGAGAATATTTTAATGGCGTTGGAAGAAGAAAGAATTCAACTGCTAGGGTTTATCTTTCAGATGGGAAAGGAAAATTTTCTATCAACAACGTTTCAGATGATATTAATTCTTACTTAAAAAGAGAGTCATTGGTAATTCATGCAGTAAAGCCCCTTGAAGTTTTAAATTTAAAAGGAAAATACGATATTATAATTAATGTTCAAGGTGGTGGTCTAACTGGTCAAGCTGGTGCAATTCAATTAGGTATTGCTAGAGCATTATTAAAAATAGATGAAGAATTTAGATCTCAACTTAAATCTCATGGTTTGTTAACCAGAGATGCTAGAGAAGTTGAAAGAAAAAAATATGGCCAACCAGGAGCAAGAAAGAAGTTCCAATTTTCGAAAAGATAAAAGTATGCAAAAAATCACAAAAGAAGATTTACTCAACTCAGGCGCTCATTTTGGACATGTTAGCAGTAAGACAAATCCAAATTTTAAAGATTTTGTAGTATCCCAAAAGAATGGTATTGATATCATTAATTTAGATGATACGCTTAAAGGTTTAGATAAAGCTTTAAATTTCATTTCAAATATTGTTCAAAGAAATGGAGATATTCTTTTTGTTGGTACTAAAAAGCATGCAAAAGATGTTATTCAGCAAGAAGCGGATAGGTGTGGAATGTTCTATGTAGTTGAAAGGTGGCTAGGAGGAACACTTACTAATTTTTCTACAATCAAACAAAGTATTAAGAGATTACATTCTTTAGAAAAAGAAGGTTCAGCAATTTTTGAAGACTTAACAAAAAAAGAACTTTTAATGTTAAACAGAGAAAAAATTAAACTTTCTGATCAGCACAGAGGTATTAAAGATATGAAAAAGCTTCCTAATGCAATTGTCATTGTAGATGGTAAAACAGAATCAATTGCCATACAAGAAGCTAAGAAACTTGAAATACCAATCATTTGTATTGTAGACTCGAATACAGACCCATCACTTTGTGATTACCCGATACCAGCAAATGATGATTCTATTAGAACAATTCAATTAATAGTAAATGAAATTGTAAATACAATTATCTCCCACAGTAAAAAAGATGATGACAAATCTGAACCTACTTCAGATAAAAAAGAAGAAAAAAAAGGGTAGTTAAATGAATGTAGATGCAAAGTTAGTCAAAACTTTAAGAGATAGAACCGGTGCAGGTATGATGGATTGCAAAAAAGCTCTAGTTGAAGCAAATGGTGATCTAGACTCTGCAATTGACCATTTAAGAAAATCCGGAATTGCAAAAGCTGCAAAAAAATCATCAAGGGTTGCAAATGAAGGTATTATTTATTCATATATTCATCCTGGTAGCAAATTAGGAGTTCTAGTAGATCTTGGATGTGAAACCGACTTTGTTGCAAAGACTGAAGGGTTTAACGATTTAGCTGCTTCAATTGCTATGCAAGTAGCTGCATCAAATCCATTAGCCATTGATGAATCTGAAATCCCTCAAGATATTCTCGATAAAGAGAAAGAAATTTTTATTGATCAGGCTAAATCATCAGGAAAGCCTGAAAATGTTATTGAAAAAATTGTTGAGGGTAAGTTAAATAAATTTATTGAGGATAATTGTCTTGTTCATCAGTCATTTGTAAAAAATCCTGATATCACTATTTCTCAATTAGTTCAAGAAGCTGTAGCAAAACTTGGAGAAAATATTACAATTAATAGATTTGTTAGATTTGCTCTAGGTGAACAATCAAATTAGAATATGTTAAATCAAAGTATCGATTCCGCTAAGTCAAAAATGGAACAGACTATAACATTTGTCAAAAGTGAAATTGGCAAAATAAGAACTGGTAGAGCTAATACCGAAATGTTTAATAACATTCTTGTCAGTTATTATGATAATGAAACTCCGTTAAATCAGGTTGCAAATATTGCAGCACTAGATGCAATTACTATTAGCATTCAACCTTTTGATAAAACTATTATTGATGACATCGAAAAGGCTATTCTTGAGTCAGATCTTGGATTTAATCCTTCCAATAATGGTAATAGTATAATGATAACTTTTCCACCATTATCTGCTGATAGAAGACAAGAGTTGGTTAAAGTTGCTTCAAAGATTATTGAAGATGGAAGAATTTCAGTTCGAAATATAAGAAGAGAGATTATTCAGTCTGCTAAACGTATTCAAGACGAACAAAATATATCTGAAGATAATATGAAGACCTTCTTGGACGATATTCAAGAAGTTACCGATTCTTTCATAACAAGGCTTAATTCTCTTCAAAAAGAAAAAGAAGTAGAAATTTTAGACAAGTAAAATTTCACTAGTTTACTCGCACTTAGACCAGCCGCAATCTTTACAGACTAAGCATCCACCTTCATCAAATATTCCATAACCTTCACATTCTTTACAATACATTCCTTTGGGTTTTTGAGAAGGAGATGAATCTTCTGCTATTTCAAATTGGCTTTTTTTTTCCTGAGGGGGAGAGTCGCCATTAACAAATGTTTCAAGGGCTCTTCCAATTGCATCAGGAGTTGACAGAATTAGTTGGCCATCTTCCCATGTTGGGTTCGGACCACTAATTCCTTTCAATTGATTGATTATGCTGTTTGGATCAACGCCAGAACGTAATGCCAGTGAAATAAGTCTACTGATTGCCTCGGTTTGAGCGGCAACTGTACCACCTGCTTTACCAATGGCTGTAAATACTTCACATAAACCATTTTCGTCTTCATTAACTGTTACATATAATGTTCCATCGCCAGTGCGCATGCGTCTAGTTTTTCCTTCTGTAATTGATGGACGGTTACGAGCAGTTTTCATTTCGGCGTCTTGAGATGCTTCTTCTTTGTTTTCTGATGATTTATCATCGGTGATTAAGATACCTTCTCTTGATCCCTCACGATAAACTGTAATACCTTTTAAGTCAGCTTTGTATGCAGTCATGTATATGTCTGCTACAGTATCGACCGTAGTTTCTTCAGCGAGATTTACAGTAGATGAAATAGAACTATCAATGTATTTTTGTACTACACCTTGCATCTTAACTCTAAAATAAGGATCAACATTATGTGCTGTGATGACATATTCTGGTAAGTTTTCGTCTGTCCCAAACATTTCTTGTACAACTGGATGATAAACAGTAAAAGTATCAAATTCTTTACCTAAGCTATCATTTTTCTTTACTTTTCTTTGATAAGAGGTAGCAAAAATTGGTTCAACACCAGAAGTAACTCGTGCTACAATAGCACCACTACCTGTAGGTGCAACGGTTGTAAGAGTACAATTTCTAATTCCATTGCTTTTGATTTTTGTTTGTAATTCTTTTGGAAGATCCTGAACGAATAGACTTTGTGAGTATCCATCCCAATCAAAATTAGGAAATTGACCTTTTTCTTTGGCTAGATCTACACTTGTTTCGTAGGCAGTATCTCTGTGAATTTGCATGATTTTACCTATGGTTTCTAATGCTTCGTCTGAATCGTACTTGATTCCCATTTTAACAAGCATATCACCAAGACCAAGTATTCCAAGTCCAACTCTTCTATCGTTCATGGCATTTTGTTTTTGTTCTTCTAATGCATGACGATCTAAATTATAGTCGATCACATTGTCGAGAAATCTTGCCCCAATTGCGGTTGTTTGTTTAAAGCCATCGAAGTCAAAATTACCATCTTGATCCACAAAACGTTCTAAGTTTAGTGCTCCTAAGTTACAGCATCCGCCGTCCGGTAATGGCTGTTCAGCACATGGGTTAGTGGAAACTAATGGGCTGCAGTATTCAGCATTGTGATATTTGGTCATTGTATCCCAAAAAAGAAGTCCTGGCTCTGCACTCGCATGAGCATGTTCAATTATCTTCATCCAAAGCTCTTTAGCCTTGACGGTAGAATATGTTTTACCGCCCCAGTGCAAATCAAAATCAGAATCAGACTGGACTGCATCCATAAAATCGTCGGTTAACAAGACAGAAATGTTGGAGTATTTAACCATATCAATATCGCCAGTTTTAATTTCAATAAACTTTTCTATATCAGGATGATCAACACGCAATGTTTGCATATTTGCACCTCTTCTACCATGTTGAGCTATAGTATTGGTATTTTCACTAAAAAGATTCATAAAGCCAACAGGACCGCAAGAATTACCTCCGGTTCCAAGAATTTCATCTCCTCCAGGTCTTAAAACAGACAAATCGTGTCCACAACCGCCACCGTATTTATATGTCATAGCTTCTTGTATTACACAATCATAAATTGATTTGATAGAGTCATCTTTAATTCCAACGACGTAACAGTTGTTAAGTGTTGTTGTGATATCTTCACGTCCAGCACCGTGCATAATTCTACCGCCAGGTACAAATTTAAAATTCTTTAGTGCTTCAAAAAAAGCTGCTTCCCATTTATCTTGAAGTTCTGGTGTTTTTTCAACACTCGCCAGAGCTTTTGCCTGTCGTTTCCATAGTTCCCAAGGATTTTTTTCTCCAGGAGCTAGGTATTTCATTTCAAGAACGCTTCGACCAAGATCGTCTTCCTTATAATAATTATCTATTGTGTATTCTTCTGGACAACTTTCGCTTTCTTTATCTTGATTCATTGACTCTTTGACATTAAAGCCAAGTATTTGATTTTTTAACTCTGAATCTATTTTTGGATTTTTATCCGATTCTGCTGGAAAGTTTATTTCAATTGCTTCCGCCATAATTCTTAATTCTCACCCTTTAGTATGTTAATATTTTACGCGTCAAATGACGCAGTATTTCTCTAAAAGAAATTATATCTTGCAAATACATAGCTTTCGAAAAGCTAATTGGCTGGCAACGCAAATTATTTATTTTTTTTTGTTTGAGTCAAGTTTAAAAATGAATTTTAGTATATTTTTTTTTCAAAAATAACTAATTTATAGAATTAAAAAATAATGTGTTGAATTAATTAATTTAAGTATTAATATTTGACTCATTAATATGTTCGACAGACAAACTTGAAACACAATTTTACATTAGAAGACAAATACACATTACTTGAGGGAAGGATAGTTCTATCTGGAATTCAGGCACTTGTGCGTCTGCTCCTTGACCAAAATAGAGCAGATTTATTTAAGGGTCTTAATACAGGAACATTAGTATCAGGTTATCGAGGTTCTCCTGTAGGTGTTTTGGATCTTAACCTTGTCAGAAATAAAAAACTTTTAGATCAACACAATGTCAAATTTATACCTGGTGTCAATGAAGACTTAGGTGCCACACTTATCTATGGAAGCCAAATGGCAGGTATGGTTTCGAGCGTTAAATATGATGGTGTTTTAGGAATGTGGTATGGAAAAGCACCAGGAGTAGATAGAACCGGTGATATTTTCAGACATGCCAATTTTATGGGCGTTGGAAAAAACGGTGGTGTTCTTGCGATTGCTGGAGATGACCCATCATGTAAATCCTCAACTTTACCGTCGCAATCTGAACCTGCATTATTTGATGTTATGATGCCAATCTTTTATCCAGGCAATGTTCAGGAAATTCTCGATCTTGGAAGATTTGCATATGAAATGTCGAGATTTTCTGGTCTTTGGTCAGGATTCAAAATTGTAACTGATATTGCTGACGGATTTGGAAGTGCTATTGTTCACCCGGAAAGGATTCAAGTAAATATTCCTGATTTTCAGTATAATGGCATGCCTTGGAAGCACACCCAAAATGCAAAGCTTGTTGGGCATCACAGTTTACCAACCGAAAAAGAAATACATCTTGGTAGAATAGAAGCAGCCAAACTTTTTCTTGCAGCCAACAAAATAAATAAAATTACAGTTTCGTCTCGAAAGGATAAATTTGGAATTATAACTTCTGGTAAAACATATTATGATGTAGTTGAAGCATTCAATTCATTAGGATGGCATGACAACTTCTTGAATGAAAAGGGAATAAGAATATTAAAACTCGGAGCTACTTTTCCAGTCGACAGTAAGATAATTGAGGAATTTTCTGAAGGTTTAAACGAAATACTTATTGTTGAAGAAAAAAGATCATTTATTGAAATGCTCATAAAAGAAGAAATGTATAACAAGCCAAATAGACCAATCATAATTGGTAAAAAAGATGAATTAAATCTTCCATTAATTCCAGGTTATGGTGAATTAACTGCTGACGATTTAGCTAAAATATTTTTTAAAAGGTTTTCAGAAAAATTAGGTGTTGATAATCCTAATAGAAAAATTGAAATAATTAAGGAAATTGATAATAGAATATATGGACAGTCTTTAAAAGCTAGATCAATGTATTTTTGTTCTGGCTGTCCTCATAACACCTCAACAGTAAAACTCCCAGATGGGGATAAAGCTTTTGGAGGAATTGGTTGTCATTTAATGGCAATGTTTGTTGATGATGGTAAAGCATTTGGTACTACACACATGGGAGGTGAGGGAGCACAATGGACAGGAATGGAACCGTTTATTGAAAAAGAACATATGTTTCAAAATATTGGCGATGGAACATTTTTTCATTCTGGCTCACTAGCTCTTAGGCAGACGGTTGCTGCAAACTCTCACATTACGTATAAAATTTTATATAATAGAGCAGTTGCAATGACTGGGGCACAAGATCCAGATGGTGGTCTCGATTTACCTGAACTTACAAAATGGTTAAAGTCGGAAGGTGTAAAAAAAGTTATAATCACAACTGAAGATCCGAGTTCATATGATTCGATTGAAAAATCTAGATGGGATAAAGATATTACAATCATGCATAGAGATAAGATAGTTGAAGCGCAGAATATTTTAAAATCTGTCAAGGGTGTAACTGTTCTTATTCATGATCAATCTTGTGCTGCAAACCTTAGAAGAATGAGAAAAAGAGGTCTTGTTCACGAGCCCAAAAAAAGAATATTTATAAATGAAGCAGTATGTGAGGGTTGTGGAGATTGTGGTGTTAAATCAAATTGTTTAAGTGTTCAGCCAATTAAAACCGAATATGGCCGTAAGACCCAAATTGATCAACCATCATGTAACAAAGATTATTCTTGCGTTGAAGGGAACTGTCCCTCTTTCATTCAGGTTATTCCTTCTGAGAAAAATGATAAAAGGATTTTACCAAAAATTAATTTTGACCCTGCAATGATTCCAAATCCCAAAAAACTTCAAAAGGAAGTTTCAAATATTTTTATGTTGGGTATTGGTGGGACAGGAGTTGTCACAGTAAATCAAATTATATCAACTGCAGCTTTTATTGAAAATAAAAAGGTTATTGCTTTAGATCAAACTGGGTTAAGTCAAAAAGGTGGTTCCGTAGTTTCTCATTTAAAAATTATTAATAGTAATCAAGAATATTCAAGCAGAGTTGCAAATGGTGAAGCAGATGCTTATCTCGTTTTTGATCTACTAACTGGTGTCAATCAAAAAAACATGGCAAAATTAAACGAGAAAACATCTATTTCTGTTATTTCAGCATCTGAAATACCAACTGGAGACATGGTTAGAAATACTGCAGAAGAATATCCTGAAGCATCTTTTATGATTGATATGCTTAGGGAATATTCAAGGGATAGTACATTGCTAAACGCAACCGAATTGTCTGAACATTTTTTTGGAAGTAATATGCAAGCTAATTTCATTGTTATCGGTGCAGCTTTTCAATCAGGATGTATGCCTATCTCTGTTGAATCAATTGAAGAAGCAATTAAAATCAATGGTGTTGCTGTTGTGCAAAATACAACAGCATTTAATATTGGTAGAAAACTCGTATCTGATCCGCACTGGATCGACACTATTGATTTTTATCGTTCTGGAAATTTAGAAGTTAGACCAAAAGTATCTCCTGAAGCGAAAAAACTAATAGAATCAATTGAACCTGATTCAGATCTAAGAAAAATATTAGAATACAGAATTCCAGAATTAATAGATTATCAAAATTTAAATTATGCTAAAGAATATTGCGATTTTATATCAAAGGTTTTTTCAAGAGAAAAAGAAGCAAGGATGTCATCTGAGCTATCTCAAAATGTTGCAAAATATTTATTCAAACTAATGGCTACAAAAGATGAATATGAAGTAGCTAGGTTATCACTGAAAGCAGAGCTAGATTTAGCAATAAGCGAGGAATTTGGAAAATCTGCAAAAATCAATTACATGCTCCATCCTCCTTTTTTAAAGGCAATGGAAAATATTCCTGTACTAAATATGTTGCCTGGCGTTAAGTCAAAATTAGCTTTAGGTCCTTGGTTTAAAGTATTTTATGTAATGCTAAAGCACATGAAATTTTTAAGAGGAACTCCGCTTGACTTTATGTCATGGTTTAGTAGTGATGTGCGAAGAGCAGACTCTAAACTATTAAATTTTTATAAAGATTCAATCAATCAAAGACTAGATCAAATATCAAATGGAGATTATAGAAATCTAATTAAATTCTCAAAACTTCCAGATATTGTTAGAGGTTATGAGGAAGTTAGGCTCGAAACAGTTGAAGAATTTTACAAAAAAGCAGATCAAATTTTAAAATAAATAATCGTTTATTTTCTTATTATTAAAAATTATATTATTAAAAATAATTTATATAGGAAAAACCATGAAAAAATTTTGTTTAATTTTAATTTTTATAGCATCTAATATTTTTGCGCAATCAATCGACAGGCATAGTCAAGATTACGATCACGATCATACTATGTGCGGTACTGATGAATTGTATGAGCAACTCAAAATAACAAATCCTGAATTTGTTGAACAAACTTTTCAACATATTGAAAAGTTAAGACAAAGTAGAATGGTTCCAGGAACCACTACTAATGAGATGCAAAGACCGCTCAGTAAAAGAGATACAATGGAAATTCCTATAAGATTCTACGTATTATATACTAATGCTTCTGATCCAGTTGATAATTTAGCTAAGGAAAAAATTGCAGCAAATTTTGATCAAATTAATTTAGATTTTCGAAATTTAAATCCGGATGGTGAACATGTGCCTCAATCTGCCAATCCTTCTTCTATTGATGGTGGGGTAGATTATAGCCATTATAATGCTCGAGGTGCACACGATATTAAATTTGTAGGATACAAGGGAGAAGCCACTGGATCAGAATTAATTGAAGGAGAATCAATTGTAAGAATTCAAGTCAGTTCAGGTTCTATAACTGGCGTAGGTTCTGCTTGTCAAGCTACTGGAAAAGTTTGCCCTGGAGATTCTGGCTATCAGTATAATGAACAATATATGAGTGTTTACATTGCTAATTTAGGTGGTGGATTACTTGGACAAGCATATTATACCTATCCTCATGCAGTTGTTTTAAATGAATCAGTTGGATCAGTTGAAAATCCTGGAGAATTATCTACATATGGTAGAGGCAGAACTCTCACTCATGAATTGGGACATAATTTTACATATCCTCATACTTTTAATTCTTCGACTTGTACAAGCACTCCAAGTTTTAGTGATATTCCTAATCAATTAAATCCAAATTACTCTGCAAATTTAGTTGAAGATAGTGGATCATGGTACGGAGATGGTGCAAATAATGATTGTGAATCGAATACCGGTAAAGGCGAACAGTTCATGAATTTCATGGATTATGTTTATGATTATAATATGGTTATGTTCTCAGACCAACAGGTAATTCAAGGAGAAACTTGGGCATCAAATCATGAACAAAATGTTGGTTGGATTGAATTTAATTACGTCAATACCACACTTTCTACAACAGAAACAGAATTAACTACTAATAATGTTTTATCATTTACTGCTTCCTTTGCTGAAGAGGTTTCAGGTTTTTCAGTAGACGATGTTATTGTTACAAATGGTGATGTTACTACTTTTACAGGCGGAACTGGAACTTCATTTGATTTTGAAGTAACAGCACAGGCTGATGGGGATGTAGGTGTTTATATTGCTTCAGGAGCAGCAGTTGGAACATCTACAGGATTTAACAGTACCGAAACGGATGAAATTATTATTACAGTAGATACTACCGCTCCTATTGCTGGAACTGTTACTTCAAGTACGCTTGATCAACAATTTTACTTACCAAGAAATCCAAATATTAGTTTAAGTTTAGAAAACTTTTCAGATGCGACAAGTGGTATAGAAGCATATTTTGTTTCTGTAGGTACTGCACCAGGACTTAGTGATATTTATGCATCTACTAGATACACTTCAACTGGAATTAGTCTTACTGATTTACCTTTACAAGATTACGAAAGATATTATGTTGAGGTCTCCTGTGTTGACAGAGCAGGTTTAATTTCACAAGCTGCTTCAATGGATTTTTACTACTTCGGTTCATTACTTGGAGACTACGATAATGACTGGGTAGTAGACTTTAAGGATTATGCAGCATTTATGTCTAATTATCCTGGAGAAGATATTGCACCTGTGACTGGTAATGCTCCATATTATTTCCCCGATTTTGATGGTGTTTCTGACAATCAAGATTTAGCTATGATGGAGTCATTATGGAATTGGTCATTTACCGAAAATGGAAGATCAACACCGGATTATCTATCTGCACAGGGTTCTACTCCTAATTTTAGAATTTTAAATGATAAATTAACTTTAACATTACCTCAGGGCGCTGTTACTTCTCAAATTTATTTTGAATATGCAGCAGATAATTATAATATTACTTTAGAATCTTTAAGTCTTTCAGACTATTCATTGATTGATGCAAACGATACTAGTGAGGGTAAATTACATATAGAGCTTGCAAACTTATCTCCAAATCAGGACAGGGATTCTATGATGTTTGATTTTGGAAATGAGAATTATATTTCTGAACAATTAAAGGTGTACTATTCTTCTTATGATGAAAATAATCAAATTGTTGCACAGGGATTTGAATTCTTATCTACAGCTCCAAATACATACAATTTAGCTCAAAGTTATCCTAACCCATTTAGATTACCATCAGGTACTACAATTGAGTTTGATATGCCATCCTCTGAAAGAGCATCTATGGTTATAATTGATATTAGAGGAAGAATTGTCAGAACACTAATTGATAATGAAATTCGCTTTGGTTATCAATCTATTGTTTGGGATGGTGCTAATGATGACGGAGATCTTGTCAGTAATGGTGTCTATTTCTATCAGATTAGAACTAATAGCTTCACTGAAGCCGGAAAACTTGTTTTATTAAAGTAGCATTTAATATTCAGTATTAAAATTATGCTTAATAGAACACCGGAATTAGCTGATATTGTTGAAGCTCGCAATCGAACTAAATCCATTGTAAGAAAAACACCTATCTTAACATCTGAGTATTTTAATGAAATGCTTGGTATGGAATTATTTTTCAAGTGTGAAAATTTTCAGAAAACTGGTTCATTTAAGATTAGAGGAGCATCAAACGCAATATTTTCTTTAACTGACGATGAAGCTAAACAAGGTGTTGCTTGTCAATCATCTGGAAATCACGGAGGAGCTATTGCCTGCGCTGCACATTTAAAAGGTATTCATGCAGATATTGTGATGGCAAAAAGTGTTTCAAAAGCGAAAATACATAATGTAAAAACCTATAAGGGTAACATGATATTTTGTGACACGATGGGAGAAAGAGATGAATTATTTGCAAACACCGTAAAAGATAATAGTAGAATATCCATACACCCATATGACAATTTTGATGTAATGGCTGGACAGGGCACTATAGCACTAGAAATATTAGAACAAGTTCCAGAATTTGATTCAGTGGTTGTTCCTATTGGCGGTGGAGGTCTGATTAGTGGCATATCTATTGCTTTAAAAGAATTAAAACCCGATGCAAAAGTAATTGGTTGTGAGCCAGAAAGCGTTGATGACACCTTCCAAATGTATAAAGCTAACAAACGTATTGAAATGGCTCATAGAGAGTCTGTAGCAGACGGTTTAATGGCTATTGTTGGTCAATTAACACTTCCGATTATTCAAGAGAATGTAAGTGATATCGTATTAGCTACAGAACAAGAGATTATTGATACTACTAAACTTGTTTGGGAGCGTATGAAAATTGTGATTGAACCTTCATGTGCTTTAGCTTTAGCAAGTGTTATTAAAAACAAAGAAAAGTTTATTGGACAAAAATTAGTATTAGTTATTACTGGTGGTAATGTAGATCTTGTTTCTTTACCATGGCAAAAAGTCGGTAAAGAATAATCATAATTAAAATATTTTATGTAATAAAAAAGCCCTCAAAAATGAGGGCCTTTTTATTTATTAAGAAACTCTATTTCTTACAGATCGTAACCTAAACTAATAGATGTGAATCTACCCATTTCAGGGCCTAAGAAAGTTTCTCTATGAACAACATCTGTGATGTTGTCAATTGATAAACCAACTGACATTCCGTCAACCGCTTCTAAGTTCCATTTAGCATTTACACCAACTGTGTAGAAACCTTCAACATTTCCTGAAGTTCCTGAGAAACCATCAGCAAAATATGAATCTTGGTAACGTAAAGTCATACCGTATGAAACGTCATCACTTGCATACTGCATTCCACCACCAAGTTTAAACTTAGGAGTGTTCATATTAACAAACTGCTCAACGCCTTCAAAGTCAACAGTAAGTGAACTATCACTTAATAGAGACATATTCATTGAGAAAGTCCATTCTGCAGATGGAAAGTAATTCATAGATACTTCTAACCCTTGAAGATTTAAGTCTTCAGTAAGTTGTTTGTAACCATAAATTAAGTTACCACCATATGGTGATTGTTCAGGAGCAATCATACCGATAGGAGCTTGAGCAACTGTGCCTAATAAAAGGCCAGCAAACTCATCCGCACCAGTACCATTACCATTACCACCAGCAGCAGCAGCGTCCCAACCGTTAATCCAATTAACAAGGTTAGCATCCTGTGCAGTAGCTAAGTAAGTAAGAACGTTTCCAACATAACTTCCACCATCACCTAATACAGTAACCATACCTGAGATGTTCTGTAGGTTAGTTACATAGTCAGAAATAACAAGATCATACACATCAACAGATAGTGTCATATTATCAGTTACTTGACCTTTGTAACCAAACTCAGTTTGTGCCCAAGTGGTTTCCTTAGTAGCAGGGAAGTCTGGATATTGAGTTAAAGGATTAACGACACTAAATGTTTCGTCAATCACAACGTTTGAATATGCACTAGGTGATACTGAACCAGCTAAAGCCATTACAGCTTGAGCAGCAGCACCAGCTTGAGCAGCACCATAAGCAGCAGCACCAGCAACATCACCAGTAGCAGCAGCATAAGCAGCTCCAACTTGTGCAGCAAATGCAGCGTTATAGCCTTGACCAGCTTCTGATTGAAGGATTGAACCCATCATAATTGGAGCCCAAACACCAAATGCAGCAGCATTCATTGTATTATTGCTCATAGCATAATTCGTGTTAACATCTAGTCCTAAAGCAGGAGACCAGTTTGAACGATATGTTGGTACGCCATTTGCGTCTCTATCATATGTCCATCCTGTCGTTGTTGAACCCATTGCTTTAACTTGGATATCAGGATTAAATGGTAAACTTCCAAACGTAGGAGTTGAAAAGTCAATTCCTAATCCTTGTTTGTATACAAAATCTCTATATACAGCGATATCTAGATTTTTAGGAAAGTTACCTGGTAGATCGATATTTTCACCATATGTTAAACGAAAGTTTCCTCTAACATCTTCAGGTGACCAAACAAAAGCTAATTTTGGAGCAAACACACCGCTTGTTCCAATAGCATCTAAGTAGTTATTGGTATCGTATCTACCTGTTCCAACAAATTTAAATGCATCACTAAATTTCTTCTCATAAGAATAGTAAACACCAAGATTATCAAAATTATCATCATCTTCGTTTTTACCATTGATTGTACCCTTTGTTTCAGGAGTTCTATCAAGATAATCTAGTCCCCAAATTATAGTCTGACCGTTCTTCATTGGAACAGTGTGTTGTAATTGGAAAGCACGATTTGATGACTCATCATATACTACATTACCATTTACTAAACTGTATGTAGTTTTTTGGTCATTAATATTCGTAAAGAAGTTCAAATAAAGGTCTCCACCTAACACATCTTGTCTGAAGTATGATATTTGAAATTGGTTTAAACCAACATCATCAGCAAACTGTCTACCAACACCAGTCATTTCAATAGCAGATAAATTTGCCATTCTTGTGTTAATTGTTAGGTTGGATTTAAGGTCAGGACGAATCTCTGTTTTTGTTTCTAATACAGTAGCTTCTGGCGAAAATGGCTCATCAGCTGTAGCAGTATTTGGTGCACCACCAACAGGGTCATCGTATCCACTAGCTGCATAGTCAATAAACGGATATGCAGTAGTTTGTAGACCTCTTCTAATTAATTCTGGTTCAAAATATTGATGTCCTTGAGCTTGAGCTTCAGCTAAAGTTCTAGGCATATTTGATTCCCAGTCGTCAAAAGATCTATGGCTGAATGATACTCTAGTAGCAGCTCTAGCGCCCCACTGATGAGCAACACGACCATAAATTTTCATGAAATTTCTATCACCAACAGTAATAGCAACTCTGTTGCCTTGATTGAATGGTGATTTAGTAAATAGTGAAATTACACCTTGTTGTGTATCAGGACCATACATTGGAGATGCAGGACCACGCACTAACTCAACTCTATCTACATCAGAATCATCTGGTGAAAAGAACTGAAGTAATTGTGCATTAACAACAGGCGCTCTTGTCCATCTATTGTCAACAACAGCGTGAATTGCACCTGAAAAAACGCCATTAAACCCTCTTAAAGAAAGATTAGAAGATTCAAGACCGGTTTTCATGTACTCAACACCTGCTTGGTTTCCGATAACATCTGTAAGTGTAGTTGCGCTTCTAGCTTCGAGTTCTTCTCCACCAAAAACTGTCACACTTGCAGGTGCTTCAGTAACTAATTCTTTTTTCAAAGATGCAGAAACTACAACTTGATTAAGTCTTATATCACCTCTGTCAAGCGTAAGATTTACACTGCTAGCCTGACCACCGCTAATAGTAACAACAGCGCTAGCATCTTCATATCCAATGTAAGATGCAGTAACAGTGTATGTACCATCGCTTAGGCCTGAAATACTAAATGATCCATCTTGATTAGATGAAGCACCAGTATCAGTACCTTCTACTGCTACATTAGCTCCAGCTAGAGCACTACCATCATCACCGCTTACGGTTCCTGTAATGTTCTGAGCAAAAAGCGTTGCAACAGAAAAAAGTAAGGCAAACATATATTGAAAACTTGCTTTATTAAGTTTCATTATTTATACCTCTTTTTTATTTATTATCAGTTAGTTTTTCTGTGTCTTTAGACACAGAGTTATCAATTATTTTCAAGGTATCACAATAAATGAAAAAAACCAAACAAAAAATCTTTACTATTATTAACTTACTTTTCAATGAAAATGACAAAAAAAATCATATTTTTACTATTACTATCTATTAGTATAAATGCGCAAACAATGGAAGAGCTTATGGAAGAGAAAAAATCAAAGTTAACCGACATGCAGTACTATGTTACTCAAGATTGTGGAACAGAACCTGCTTTTGACAATGAATATTGGGATCATAAAGAACCTGGAATCTATGTTGATATTGTCTCTGGAGAAGCTTTATTTGCCTCAATTCATAAGTATGACTCAAATTCTGGCTGGCCTTCATTTTATCAACCGATAGAAAATAAAAACGTAAAATTTGAGCAGGATTATGAGTTAATTTTTCCTCGTACAGAAGTAAAAAGTAAGCAAGGAGATTCTCATTTAGGTCATGTTTTTAATGACGGACCAAATCCTACAGGACTACGCTACTGTATCAATTCTGCCGCCTTAAAATTTATTCCCGTGAAAGAAATGGAAGAAAAAGGATATAAAGAGTATTTATATCTTTTTGAGACTTAATGGAAAAAGAATCTAAACTTAAGGATTTTTTAGCAAATCCTTATATGTCTATGTGGAAGATGGCTTTGCCAATCATCGCAGGAATGATGGTTCAAACATTATTCAATGTGGTTGATATTATGTTTATTGGGTGGCTCGGTGCAGATGAGGTCACAGCAGTAGCATTTGTTAGCCCTTTATTTTTTATTATAATAGGTCTTGGTGTGGGGATTGGTACTGGAGCGACTGCTACTATAGCTCAATATATTGGTCAAAAAGATAACAACAATGCTGAAAAAACTGCTTCGCAAACATTATTAATTGGTTTTCTAAGCACTATTATTTTAACTATTCTTGGTGTGATTTATGGAGAAGGACTGCTGTCTATTTTAGGAGCTGAGGGTGAAATTTTGTCAATAGCATATTCTTATCTACGCATACTAACATTTGGTCTTGGATTAGTTATTTTCTCAATGTTTTTTAGAGCAATTCTTGCTGGAGAGGGTGAAACAAAAATTCCAATGATTATTGGGTTAATTGGTACTGTTTTAAACCTCATTCTTGATCCAATTTTGATTTTTACTTTCGAGTATGGTGTAAGAGGAGCAGCTTTTGCAACAATTATAAGCCAGATTGTAATGGTTTTGGCGTACTTATTTATCATTTTTGTAAAAAAATCAACTTTCATATCATTCCATATAAAGGATTTAAGCCTTGATAATTATATTATGTCAAAAATCTTTCAGATTGGTATACCATCTTCATTGTCCATGCTTATTATTTCTTTTGGACAGGTGGTTATGAATAAGATTCTTGTGAATTATTCAACAGAAGCTGTTGCTGCCTATCAAATCGTTTCTAGACTAGATATGCTTTTATTTATGCCTATTCTTGGAATAGCTATTAGTTTGACAACTATTGTTGGAATGTTTTATGGAGCAAAAGAATTTGATAAGCTTTTATCTGTTGTTCATTATGGAATAAACAGGGCAGTATTGATTACAACAATTAGTGTAATATTCTTTTTTGTTTTTGCTAGTAACATTCTACCTATTTTCAGTTCCAACCTGGATGTAGTAAACATAGGAGTTACATATTTAAAAATTATTATTTTAGCTTACCCAGCTGTTGGAATAAGTGTAATTTGTTCTAGAGTATGTCAAGCTTTGGGACAAGGAGTTCCTCTTCTAATTACTACAATTACAAGAGTTATTATTTTAACAGCTCCAATGTCATATTACTTTTATTTTATAGGGAAGCCCATTGAGTGGGTGTGGTTTTCTCAGGTATTTGCAATTTTAGTTGCTGCAATAATTTCTTTTGCTTGGATGCGTTTTTACTTTAAAAAGTTTAATATTGTGACAAGCTAGTCATTCTACTAAATTTTATTTTTATGAAGACCTTAAAAAATCTAGAAGAAGTAAAAAATCTTGTTGGAGAAGAGCTTGGAGCTAGCAATTGGCATCAAATTACTCAATCTCAAATTTCTAAATTTGGTAAAGTTACAGGTGATGAGCAATGGATTCATACTGCTCCAGTAAGAGCTAAGTTATTATCTCCTTTTAAGTCAACAATTGCTCATGGTTTTCTAATCTTATCATTGCTTCCAAAGTTTTTAGAAGAAACATATGCTATTAAGTCAGCCAAGATGGGAGTCAATTATGGCTTAAATCGTGTTAGGTTTACCGCACCAGTTCCTGTGAAAAGCTTTGTTAGGGGTAAAGTCGTTTTAAAAAAGTTTAAAGATATTAAAAATGGTGCAAAGTTAACAGTTGAAGTTACAGTAGAGCTTAAAGATAATGAGAAGCCAGCTTGTGTGGCTGAACAGGTTTTTTTAGTTTACGAATAGTTCAAGGAGGGGAGTATTTCTAATTTATATTTAATTAGGCACGGACAAGCGTCCTTTGGAGAAAAAAACTACGATAATTTGAGTAAAAAAGGCGTTAAACAATCTGTTTCCCTTGGTAGAAAGTTATTAAAAAATAATATATCTTTCGATCAAACAATAATAGGTCCACTTAAACGACATCAACAAACTTTTGATGGAATAAACGAAGGTTATGGAGGTGACTTAGTAAAACCAACAGTTATTGATGAGTTTGCTGAAAATCAATTAATGGAAATTGCCTCATTTTTCATTCCTAAAATGCTTAATACAGATAAAAATATAAAGGAGATTTTCAATGCTGTCCCTTTTTGGAAGCGTAAAAGAAAATTTTTAGAGTATTTTAATATTATTGCAAAAAAATGGATTTACAATGAACTGGATTTATCAGAAAAAGGTTTTGAAAGTTATGATAATTTTAGAAAAAGAGTGGTTAAAGCAAAAAATAAAGTATCAGATTTAATGTCTGAAAACACTAATACAATGGTTGTTTCTTCTGGAGGTGCTATTACAGGTGTTTATGCTGAATGTCACCAATTATCAGTAGATGAAATAATGGATTTGAACTTTAAGATTAAAAATGCTTCCATTACTTTATTCAAGAAGGAAAATGATACTTTTACTTTAGATTCATTTAATCGTAGTTTAATACCAAGTTATTTAGAAACATATATTTAGAGGGATTATGGCTTTACCAAACGAAAAATTCGAAGAAATTAAATTAAAAATTCAAAAATTCGTTGACAATGAAATGGTTGTACATGAAGAAGATTTCAACGTAAATCTTAAATTTGCTGATCATTTGGAATTTCTTGAAGAAAAGAGAAATTTAGTTAGAGAAATGGGATTATTTGCACCTCAAATTTCAAAAGAGCATGGTGGATTAGGTTTGAGCCTTCATCAACTTGGTCAAATCTATGAAATACTTGGTAAAACTTTTTATGGGCTATATGTTTTTAATTGTCAGGCTCCAGATGCTGGAAATATGGAAATTCTTATTGAGCATGGTAGTGACTATCAAAAAGAAACATTTTTAAATCCTTTAGTGGAAGGAAAAATTCGAAGTTGTTTTTCAATGACTGAACCAGAATTTGCAGGTTCCAATCCTGTGATAATGGGTACCACTGCGGTCAAAGATGGCTCAAATTATGTGATTAATGGCCATAAATGGTTTACTTCATCTGCTGATGGTGCAGATTTTGCTATTGTAATGGTAATTACTGATCCTGAAAATGAAAATCCTTACATGAGAGCTTCTCAAATTATTGTTCCAACTAAAACCGAAGGCTTCAAGTTTATAAGAAATATTTCTGTTATGGGCGATGAGGGAGATGGTTGGAATGCGCATGCTGAAATCATTTATGATAATTGTATTGTTCCAGAAAAGAATTTACTTGGACCTTTAGGAGCTGGATTTAAAATTGCTCAAGACAGGTTGGGTCCTGGTAGAATTCATCATTGTATGCGATGGATTGGTGAGTGTGAAAAAGCTTTTGATATGATGTGCCAAAGAGCGGCTTCGAGAGAATTATCTCCAGGAAAACCACTTGCAATGAAGCAAACAATACAAAATTGGATAGCTGAATCAAGAGCTGAAATTAATGCTTCTCGTTTAATGGTATTGGATGCAGCTAAAAAAATTGATAAAGAAGGCGCATATGCCGCAAAAGTCGAAATTTCTACGATTAAATTTTATGTAGCTCAAGTTCTTCAGAATGTTCTTGATAGAGCTGTTCAAGTGCATGGAGCTTTAGGAATGACAGACGATACTCCTCTTGCTTCATTATACAGGCATGAAAGATCAGCTAGAATTTATGATGGAGCTGATGAGGTTCATAAGTCTAGAGTTGCAAAAGAAATAATGAAACAATATTTAAAATAGAGCTTAAAAGTTTTGAGAGTCCCTCTAAAGCTTAAATTCTATTATTTTTTGTCTCGCTTTTTTCAAAATAAAAAAACTCCAAATTTTTCAATGGATATACCGAGAGATATTCGAAATGGAGAAGAATTCTCTTTAAATGAACTTAAAAAATATTTATTTGAAAATAATATTTCTGCTGATGATTTATCTTTAAAACAATTTCCTAGCGGATATTCAAATTTGACTTACTTCTTGAAATCATCATCAAAACAATTTGTATTACGAAGACCACCATTTGGTGCAAAAAGCTTACAAGGTGGCCATGATATGTTTCGAGAGTATAATGTTTTAAAAAATTTAAAGTCTCAATTTAGCAAGGTTCCAGATGTATTTCTTTACTGCGATAATAATGAGATTTTAGGAGCTCCATTCTATTTAATGGAGAGGGTTGAAGGTTATATTATTCGTCCTAATCTTCAACAAAAAGATTCACCGGGTTCAGATATAATTCAAAACGTTTCAAAGTCTTTTGTTTCTACCTTAGTAGAATTACATAATGTAAATATTGAAAAAGCTAATTTGAAAGATCTTGGAAACATTAATGGTTATGTCAAAAGACAAGTTGAAGGATGGATAAAAAGGTATAATCACTCAAAGACTGACAACATATCAAACATGGATTTTATATCATCATGGTTATATGAAAATCAACCCTCTGAAGTTGGGAGTTCTATTGTTCACAATGACTTTAAGTATGATAATCTTGTTCTAGACAAAGATGATTTCTCAAAAATTTCTGCTGTACTGGACTGGGAAATGGCAACCATTGGCGACCCATTTATGGATCTTGGAACTACCCTTGGTTACTGGGTCGATAAAAATGATTTACCAGAGCTAAAATTATTTCAGTTAAGTGCAACTACTTTGGATGGTAATCCTTCAAGAGAAGGCATCCTAGAATTGTACGAAAAAGAATCTGGAAAAAGTATTAGCAATCCAGTGTTTTATTATGTTTTTGGATTATTCAAAATAGCTGTTATTGTGCAGCAGATTTACTTTAGATATAAAAAAGGATTCACCAAAGATAAAAGATTTGCTCTTTTAAACTTAGCTGTAATGTCTTTATCAATTATGGCTAAGCAGGCTATAGAAAAAAATAAATTGAGTGATTTGTTCGAATAAAAAAAGGCCTTCTATTGAAGGCCTTTTTTTTAAGTAAAATGAATTGATTATTTTGTATCCATTCTAGCAGCAGCATAAACAATCATACCGATAAGAATTTTATTTACAAAATCAGCCAAATTGTATACTTGGTTAGTTAAGTCTGGATCCACACCACCACCGAAGTAGCCTAGTGCGTATCCAAGTGGATAAATTAACCATCCAAATGTTACAATTTTCTTCATTCCGTCGAATGCATAAGCAGCAGCAGCGTTCTTAGAGCCTGCGTTAACTTCAGCAGCTTCACCTGACCAGATTTCTCTTAACATTAGTCCCCAGAAGAGCATTCCGCCAACAAAACCTGTAGTTGAATTAATAGCAGCTACGTGACCTGTTTCCCCTAAATAACCAAAAGTTAACATTAAAGCAGAAAATCCTAAAAGTCTGTGAAGTACACCTGCACTAACAGCAGTTACAGCTGCAAGTACGATGTAGAATTCGACCATTTGAAGAGGAACAGTAATTAACCAATCAATGTATCTAATTGATACAACATCAGTCATGTCCATGTTTCCTCTCATATAATAGTAATGAACAGCAGCAATAAAGCAAACCATACCTGAAACTGATAATGCAGTTTTCCATTTAGGGTTCACATTATCTCTTTCTAACCAAAGAAAAAGACCGGCTGCTAGTAAAGCCATGTTTGTTACAAAAAATGTAAACGTTGTAAAGTCCATGTATTATACCTCTTTTTTGTTAAATTCAAATGAATATAAAGCAAAAATTATTTAAAACTCAAATATTTTAGAAATAATGTTAAAAAAGGAATTCAAAGAGATTTACGAAAAAGTTGAGAAATTGATGTCACAAGCTCTTAAAGACTCTGCACATCCATACAGAACATTTTCTCTAGCTACCGTCGATAATAAAATGCCTAACTTAAGAACAGTTGTTTTAAGAGATTTTTCATTAGATGATAATTACTTTGATTGTCATTCAGATTTAAGAAGTCCAAAGATAAAACAGTTAGAAAAAAATAAGGAATTTTCAGCTTTATTCTATTCATATGAAAAAAAAATTCAATTAAGATTTAAAGGAACTGTTGAAATTTTTCATAAAAATTCCATTACAAAACAAAGATGGGATAATGTAACTCCATCATCCAAAAGATGTTATATGGGACCTTACAGTCCATCAGATATATTAGATGAATATCATCCAAATATTCCAGATAATGTTCAGTTTCAAGATCCATCTGATCAAGATTCTATATCAGGCTACAATAACTTTGTAGTTATTAGATGTCATTTTTATGAAATAGATTTCTTAAAGCTAAAGTATAGCGGTCATCAAAGATGCAGATTCATTTTTGATAAGGAAAAAATTAATGTAAGTTGGGTTGCTCCATAATATGAAAGGAACTATAATATTAATGACATTATTTGTCATTTTTGGAACACTTTTTAATTTTCTAACAATTAAAAGATATCTAAGAAAAAAGCAAGATGAAGAAAAGTAAATTAATCCTATTATTTTTTGTAGTAACTTTTTCTATGAATTGTTGCTCAAAAAAAGTTGATGTTATAAGCATGAATGAATTTCAAGGTAAAATTCTTGACAATAAAACTGTTGTGTTGGATGTAAGAACAGAAGAAGAATATTATGGTCCACTAGGACATATTAATGGCTCAATTTTAATTCCAATAAATGAGTTAGAAAATAGGCTTGATGAGTTAATCGATTATAAAGAAAATACTATTTATGTTGTATGTAGAAGTGGAAACAGATCTGGATTTGGAAAAGATATTTTAAATGAAAATAATTTTACTGCAGTCAATGTAGATGGCGGTATGCTAGATTGGAAAGCAGATAATAATGAAAGATAAAAAAGAATTAGCTTTGTATTACAAGAAGTCTTTATTAACAATTATAATAATGTTAATTATTTTATTTATTCCATTTTTTTTCTATGCGAATTAAACAGAAATATATTATTGATTTTGCCAAGGGCGTTACATGGCTTTTAGTGCTCTATCTAATTTACTACTATAATCAGGCTGATAATCTTACCGCGTGGGTTTATTTTTGCTTGCATGGTTCTTATGGTATTATGTGGGTTTCAAAAAGTTATATTTTTCCTGATAAAACCTGGGAAAGTAAAGTTGGAATTTCTTACGCTTTATTAATTTTAATTGGGTTGGTTTTATATTGGGCACCTGCCTACATAATTACTTATTCAGGACATCAAGCTTCTTTAGAAATTATTGTTTTAGCTTTATGTACTTTTTCAATTGGAGTGTTTTATCATTTTGCTTCGGATATGCAAAAATTCATTTTTTTAAAATATCAATCTGGTCTAATAACTGATGGTTTTTGGAAACAATGTAGACATCCAAATTATTTTGGGGAATTATTAATATATCTAAGTTTTGTTATAATGGTAATTGAAACTCCTTTATGGTGGTTACCAACAGTGATTTTGACACTATTTATAATAGCTGTGTGGATTCCTAATATGATTAAAATTGATAAATCTCTTTCGAGGTTTGAAGAGCATAAATCTTATAAAGAAAAAACAGCTTTTATCATCCCTTATATTTTATAATGAAATCCAAAATAGTCATATATTATGATGGAGTTTGTTTTGTATGTTCGTCTGCAATTAATGCCTTAATCAAAATGGATAAAAGTGATATTTTGTATTTTAGTCCTTTGCAATCAAATTATGCAAGATCTACTATCGATAAAAAATTTTTGAAGGACATGAATTCTGTAATTGTTAAAAAAGATGAAGAGGTTTTTTCTAAATCTTATGCTGCTTTTGTAATTTTAAGAGAGCTTAAAAGTCCTTTAAGATATTTATTTTATTTGGTCCCAACTTTTTTTGCAGATTTCATTTACAATTTAATAGCAAAAAGAAGATATAGCTGGTTTGGAAGAAGAGAAGAATGTATTTTTCCTGTAGACAACCCGAAATTTTTAATTGATTAATGAAAAAAGAGCAATTTTCTAGATTTTATGATATGGAAACCAGATGGTATGATGAGGATATGCTCGGTCATATTAATCATGGTACAGCCGTTGCATATTTCGAAGATGCAAGAGTTAGGCACGCTCACGATATTGGTCTTTTTCCGCATGATACTGATAAATTTCCATTTATTGTCGGATCAATGACCTTTAATTTTTTAAAGCAAATTAAACACCCAAAAAATTTAA
Organism: uncultured Fidelibacterota bacterium; assembly: GCA_902624275.1. Classification (GTDB taxonomy): domain Bacteria; phylum Fidelibacterota; class Marinisomatia; order Marinisomatales; family Marinisomataceae; genus Marinisoma. The sequence goes on along the minus strand of CACNWW010000002.1, from coordinate 120,385 downwards.
CTGTTGGGTTGAAAATCTCTCGAATTGGTGGAAAAAGTTTCGATTATGAGTATGGTTTATTTATGGAGAATGATGATGAATGTGCCATATCATGTAATATGACAATGGTTTGCTTTGATTTTTCCAACCAACAAAGTGTACAAGTATTTGATGAAATTAAAAAAGAGTTTCAGGGAGAATGAAAAATGAATATATCTGTTGAAAATGATATTAAAATTATAGAAATGGGAGAAAAAGGTCCAAATCTCCTAAGCGTTGAAAGAGCAAAGAAACTCATAAAAGAGCTTGATTATAGTGATTGTAAAGCAGTAATTATTTTAGGGAATGATAAGGTTTTTAGTGCAGGGCTAAATCTTAAAGATTTATCAAATGCTAAAGAACCTAATGAGGTTGCTTTAATTTTCAATACTCTTGGAGAGCTTTTAAGGGCTTGCAGGGATTTTCCAGGGCCAGTTATTAGTATTGTAGGTGGTCATGCTATTGCTGGGGGATGTTTGTTAGCTCTTGCATCAGATTATAGGTACGGAATGCACGGTATGCACAGAATGGGTTTAAATGAAATGGCAATTGGAATAGATCTTCCTCCAGATATGCTTTCAATAATATCGCACTCTATTAGTAGAAATAATCTCTTCGAAGTTGCAACTCAGTGTAAAATGTACACACCCAAAGAAGCATTAAATAAAGGGTTAATAAATGAAATGGTTGGAAACAGATTTTCTGGAAAAAAGAAAGCCACATCTCAGGCATTAATCAATGCAAAAAAATTAGCAGAATTTTATATAAGTGCTGGGGAACCTTTTGTAAGGTTAAAACAATCGTTAATGCGTGAAACAGATTTTGACTATCAGATCTTAATTGATAACTGGTTTAGTCCATCAACACAAGCTAAAGTAAAATCTGTTATGTCATCTCTCAATAAAAAATGAAAATAATTGTTGCGGGCGGTACTGGTTTTCTTGGCAAAAAAATTGTCTCTTCATTAGCTGACAAAGGTCATAGTGTCTTTGTTTTAACAAGAAATCTGCACAAACATCAAAATACATTCTCAAATAATGTTGATGTGATTGATTGGTCAACAATCAATCCTTCCTTTTTAAGTGATACAAATATTTTGATAAAGCTTAATGGAGAAAAAGTTGACCAATTATGGACCAAATCAGTCAAAAGTAAAATTTTAAATAGTAGAATCGACTCAACTAAAATGCTCTTTGATTTTTGCGTAAAAAATGAAATAATCCCTCAAAAATTTATTAATGCATCTGCAGTTGGGATTTATGCCAAAGAAAGTGCTAATTATAATTTTTCTGTTGATGAAAATTCTGAATTAGGTAATACCTTTTTAGCAAAGGTATGTGTTGAAAATGAAAGAAATTCAGATTTATTTAAAGTTTTTGAAGATATTGATATTATTCAGTTAAGAATTGGAGTTGTTCTTCAAAAGAAAATCATTAATTTGTTGTCATTTAATTTGTTGCTCTCTTTACCTGTTCCAGGCAATAAAAATCATTACTTCCCTTGGGTCCATGCTGATGATATTGTTGGATTTATTAATCATTCCTTAGAAAATAATTTAATCGGGGCCTTTAATTTAGTTGGATCAGAACTCACAACACATGATACATTTTTTAAATCAATTTTAAAGCATAAAAAAAGTATTATTTCATGGGTCATTTTCCTACCTAAATTCCTTATAAAATTTATTTTTGGAAATATGAGTGAAATGCTCCTTTATGGTCCAAAAACTAAGCCTATTAGAACCTTAGAAAGTAATTATCAGTTCAAATATTCTTCTTTGCAAGAAGCATTATTAAATTTGTCTGAATAAATACCTTGGAAAATTTTATAAATTTGGTAAATTTCGTGCTGTGAAATACTTTAATATTTTATTAAAAGGATTACTCAATTGACTGCTAAGAAAATTTCAAAAAGACTATCAAAAGAACTTCAGAATTTAGAAAATATGGGTCCTGACGCACATGCTGTTGAAGTGCAGAAAGAGTTGGATGCGGAAGAAAAAAGAAAAAATGCTCTAGGTAGAGCAGATGAAAGAATTAAAAGATCAAAGGTGTCTAGTGGAACAATCAGTATGTATTTGTCTGAAATTTCACAATATGAACCATTATCTCCAGATAGAGAAGTTGAACTAGCAGTGTTAATCGCTAAGGGCGATAAAAAAGCAATGAAAGAATTGGTTGAAGCAAACCTAAGATTTGTAGTCTCAGTTGCAAAAAAATATCAGGGGAATGGCTTGTCATTGTCGGATATTATTAACGAAGGAAATCTAGGATTAATCAAAGCTGCTAAAAGATTCGACCCTTCTAGAGGTTTTAAATTTATCTCTTATGCTGTTTGGTGGATCAGGCAGGCTATTCTTCAAGCATTAGCAGAACAAGGTAGACTGATTAGGTTGCCATTAAACAGGGTTGGAACAATTACCAAAATTACCAAAGCTGCTGAAAAGCTCGAAGCTGAAATGGGTCGTCCTCCAAAAGTTGAAGAAATTAGTCACCAGCTTGACGTAAAAACTGAAGAAGTGTTCAATGCTCTTCAATATTCAAGAAGACATAGTTCGCTTGACGCTCCTTTTGCAGAAGGAGAGGATAGTTCTTTAATAAATGTCATTGAAGATGAACAAGAAAAAGATCCTGACAACAATGTAATGGATACTTCTATGAAAGAAGAAATTGCTTCTGCTCTTAGTACCTTAACAGAAAGAGAGCGTTCTGTAATTGAAATGTATTTTGGAATTAATAGAGATAGATCTTTTACTTTAAATGAAATTGGAGAACAATTTAGTTTAACAAGAGAGCGCGTAAGGCAGATTAAAGAAAAAGCTATTCGAAGATTAGCTCACAAGACAAGAAGTGAACCTCTAAGAGTTTATCTTGGACAATAGTTTAAATCCAATTCTTATTTTATTTCCTATTTTTCCCATAATCTTGATTATACACATTCATACTGTTGTTAATGCGCTTCAACTTAGAAAGTCTATCATAAGTAAAGAACTTGACTCACGATGGTTAAAGTATATGCCAGGATGGCAAGAAATTCCTTTAAATATTCAAGCTTCAAGAGAGCTATACAAAAATCTTTTTGAAGCTCCTTTGCCTTTTCTAGTATTCTGTTTATTCGCTTATACTATTGATCATGTTACAATGTTAAATCTCGTTTTAGCGTGGCTGTATGTTGCTTTTAGACTTTGGCATTACTTTGTTAGAATATCTAATCCAAAAATTTCAAAAAGAAGAGTTCCTTTCCAATATTCATTGATTGTTACATTTATTCTTTGGACAGAATTATTCATTTTTTTAGTAAAATAATTTTATAGCAGAACAGTTTTCGAAGTCGTATAATCTTCTCAAATGGCAAAAAAACCAAAAATTGCAATTGTTGGAAGACCAAATGTTGGTAAATCTACGCTTTTCAATAAGCTTTCAGGAAGAAGAACGTCAATTGTTGACCAAATGGAAGGTGTAACTCGAGATCGGGTTTATTCTTCTGCAGAATGGTTATCAAAGGAGTTCAATATTATCGATACTGGAGGATATGTTAGCTCAAATCAAGATGTATTTAATACAAAAATTAAATTACAAATTTCAGCTGCATTAAATGAGTGCGATGGAATTATTTTTCTTGTTGATGGAAAAGCTGGACTAAATCCTAACGATCAATTATTATCCATGCTTGTAAGAAAATCTGGAAAAAAATTTGTTGTAGGAGTTAATAAATGTGATACCCCACAACATAATTTAAGAAAAGACCAATTCTTTGATTTTGGTTTTGAAAATCCAATTCCAATATCTGCCTTGAATGGTGCCGGTGTTGGAGATATGCTTGATAATTTGCTTGAATCAATTGATTTCAATTCAATTTCACAATCTAACGATAATACTGATTGTTCTGTCACTATAGTAGGAATGCCCAATGTTGGTAAATCCTCATTATTAAATGCTATGATTCAGAGAGAGCAGGCAATTGTATCTGATATAGCAGGCACTACAAGAGATTCAGTTGATACAGTCATTAAATGGCATGGGAAGGATATAAAAATTGTTGATACAGCTGGTCTAAGGAAGAAAAGTAAAGTTGATTCAGATATTGAATTTTACAGTTCCTTAAGAGCTATGGATTCACTTTTAAGATCAGACCTTGTTTTGCTTGTAGTTGACGCTGAAAAAGGATTTACTAAACAAGAAAAAACTATTGCTAAAGATGTTATTAAAAAAGGTAAGAGGATGATTATTCTGGTCAATAAATGGGATTTAACTTCCGGAACAAATGTTTCTGCTGAATTGTATAAAGAAGACATGTATATGGAGTTCAAAGATCTCCAGCATTATCCCATACTTTTTGTTTCTGCTCTAACAAAAAGAAGAGTTTCAAATATTTTAGAAATTGCATGGGAAATTTTTACAAAACAGAGAGATAAGTTATCTACAAAGGAATTAAATGTTTGGATAGAAAAAGCTGTAAGAAATTATCCTCCTCCAGCTACGCAAGGTAAATCAATTAAAATTAAATTTATTGAACAAGTACAACAATCTCCTCCAATTTTTGCACTATTTAGCAATTATCCTAAACTGATATCTATTCAATACTTAAGATATCTACATAATCAGCTTAGGGAATCATTTGATTTAAAAGGGATAACCATTAAGTTTTCATTAAGAAAAGGCTAATGAATAAAAAACAAATTTATAGTTGGGCTCTTTACGATTGGGCAAATTCAGCTTTCGCAACCACTGTTATGGCTGGTTTTTTTCCAATTTTCTTTGCACAATACTGGTCAAATCCAGATAACTTATCTGTAAGTACATTTTATTTAGGGTTAGGTAATTCAGTTGCTTCTTTAATAGTTGCTCTGCTTGCACCAATTTTAGGCGCAATTGCTGATAGAGGTAGTTTTAAGAAAAAATTTTTAATTTTCTTTGCTTTTTTAGGTATTGTAATGACTTTAGGCCTAGGATTTATTGCTCAAGGAATGTGGCCAATCGCTTTAATGGTTTACATCTTTTCTACAATTGGATTTTCAGGGGCAAATATTTTTTACGACTCGTTACTTCCATCTGTCTCAAATGAAGAAAATGTAGATGATGTTTCTGCCTTAGGTTTTTCATTAGGATATCTTGGAGGTGGTGTTTTAATCATTATTAATTTTTTAATGATATCTTATCCTGATTCTTTCGGTTTAGTTGATGCAGTGGAAGCAACAAAATATGCATTTATTTCTGTTGGAGTATGGTGGGCACTTTTCTCACTTCCTTTAATTCTTTTTGTTGATGAACCAAAATATCATGAGAGCGAAAGTGTATCTGATTCCATAATAAACGGTTTGATCCAATTCAGAAATACATTTAATGATTTAAAAAAACTTAAAGTAGTTGCTACATTTCTTTTAGCTTATTGGTTATATATTGACGGAGTTGATACTGTAGTACGAATGGCAGCAAATTTTGCTTTTACCTTAGGGTTTGATCAAGCATCTATTATGGGTGCGCTAGTCATGATTCAGCTTGTAGCTTTTTTTGCCACATTAATTTATATCAAAATCGCAAATTTCATAGGCTTGAAGAATGGTATATATTTGGGAATTCTTGGTTATTGTATTATTCTATTTGCTGGATATTTTGTTGAAAGTATTACTCACTTTTATATTGTGGCATTATTGATTGGTTGTTTTCAAGGAGGAATTCAAACAATTAGCAGAAGTTTGTATTCAAGAATTATCCCTCAGCAAAAATCTGCTGAGTTTTATGGCTTCTACAATATGTTAGGAAAATTTGCAGCAGTATTTGGTCCAGTGTTAATGGGTTCAGTTACCCTATTTCTAAGTAACGTTGTTGATGATGAAATAAGGGCTGCCCGATTTGGACTATTATCAATAATGATATTATTTATTTTAGGTGCTTATGTTTTTTCAAAAGTTGATATTAAGCAAGGTGAAGTAATGGCCAAAAATCTCTAATTTTTGAAATTGTTTTTCTTTTTAAATTTCAATAGGTTATAGTTCAATTTTTTAGGGGGAAATCATTTTAAATTTTTCAAAAGAAATCTCAAGTTCAGGCTCGGAAATTTTTTCTGAGAACGCACTCCATTTTTTAGAAAAAGTCCATCTAAAATTCAATGATAGAATTGATAAACTTCTTGATCAAAGAGTTGAATATCAAAATATTATTGATAAAGGAAGCTTACCATCATTTGATCCTAAAACTGAAGACATAAGAAACTCTGAATGGTCAGTTAGACCTATTCCAAATAATCTAAAAGACAGAAGGGTAGAAATTACTGGTCCTGTGGACCGTAAAATGATTATCAACGCACTGAATTCCAATGTAAATGTCTTTATGGCTGACTTTGAAGACTCACTTTCACCTACTTGGGAAAATATACAAAATGGTTTGGTGAATATGCGAGATGCTGCTCATAGAACAATTTCTTTTCAACACAGAGTTACACTAAAAAAATATAATTTACGTTCAAATCCTGCTATTTTGATGTGCAGAGTTAGAGGATTACATCTTAAAGAAAAGCATATTTCATTTAATGGTACTGCACTTTATGGAGCATTGGTTGATTTTGTAATGTATTTATACCATAACCATAAAGCTTTGGAAACATTTGGTTCAGGTCCATATTTTTACATTCCAAAATTACAATCATATAATGAGGCTAAACTTTGGAATGATATTATATCATTTTGCGAGGATGAACTACGTTTAAAGAGAGGAACAGTCAAAGTAACATGCTTAATTGAAACTTTACCAGCAGTTTTCCAAATGGAAGAGATATTATATTACCTAAAAGATCATATAATCGGCCTGAATTGTGGAAGATGGGATTATATTTTCAGCTTTATTAAGACTTTACAATCTTTTCCTGAAAAATTATTACCGGACAGAAACATTATTACAATGAATCAACCATTTTTAACAAGCTATTCAACATTACTTATAAACACTTGTCATAAAAGAGGCGCTTTTGCAATGGGAGGAATGGCGGCTTTTGTGCCTTCAAAAAATCATGATGAAAATAGAAAGATTTTACAGAAAGTTAACGAAGATAAATTATTTGAAATAAATAACGGACATGATGGAACATGGATTGCGCATCCAGGATTAGCTGATTATGTAAATGAAATTTTTAAAGATAAATTTGATACTTTTCAAACAAATCAATTAGATTTTATCTCGAATGATAAAATTACTGCAGAACAATTGTTGCAAGGATGCGATGGAACAAGTTCTGAACAATGCCTTAGGTCAAACATCAGAATTTCATTAAAATATATTGAAGCTTGGGTCTCAGGATTGGGTTGCGTTTCCATTTATGGATTAATGGAGGACGCTGCAACAGCAGAAATATCTAGGACTTCAATTTGGCAATGGATTAAACACAAAAATAAATTAGATAACGGAAAAATTGTAGATGAAAAGTTATTTAGAACATGCTTAGAAGAAGAATTATTGAATGTTAAAAATGAAGTAGGAATGGAAATTTTCGAAAATGGAAAATTTGAATTAGCGAAATCAATTTTTGAACAAATAACTTTGTCTGAAAATGTAGAAGAATTTTTAACTACGAAAGCGTATGAGGAATTATAATGAGTTTAAATGAACAAATAATAGAATTAAAAAATGATTGGGAAATGAATGATAGATGGTCTTATGTCAAAAGACCATATACTGCTGAGGAGGTTGTTAAGTTAAGAGGTTCACTTCAACCTGAATACACGTTGGCAAGAATTGGTGCTGAAAAACTTTGGAATATGCTTCATAAAGAAGAATATGTTCATTGCTTAGGTACTTTAACAGGAGGACAAGCAGTACAGGGTGTTAAAGCTGGTGCAAAAGCAATATATGTTTCTGGGTGGCAAGTAGCAGCAGATAATAACAGCGCTGAAGCAATGTATCCAGATCAATCATTATATCCAGTCGATTCAGTACCTTCTTTGGTAAAGAGAATTAATAGTGCTTTTAAAAGAGCTGATCAAATAGAGTGGATGAGTTCAAATGGTAAACCAAAATTTGACTTTTTTACGCCAATTGTAGCTGATGCAGAAGCTGGTTTTGGTGGAGTTCTTAATGCTTTTGAACTTATGAAGGCAATGATTAAAGCCGGAGCTGCAGGTGTTCATTTTGAAGATCAGTTGGCAAGTGTTAAAAAATGTGGTCACATGGGTGGTAAAGTTCTTGTGCCAACGCAAGAAGCAATTAATAAGCTTGTAGCTGCAAGATTAGCAGCAGACGTTTTAAACGTTCCAACGCTTTTAGTAGCTAGAACAGATGCTAATGCAGCTGAACTACTTACTTCTGACATTGATGAAAGAGATAATAAATTTGTTACTGGAGCAAGAACATCTGAAGGTTTTTATAGAGTAAAAGCAGGTATTCAGCAAGCAATTTCTAGAGGTCTTTCATACGCTCCGTATTCTGATTTATTATGGTGCGAAACAGGAAAGCCTAATCTTGAAGAAGCAAAATTATTTGCAGAATCAATTAAAAAAGATCACCCTGAGCTAATGTTAGCTTACAATTGTTCTCCGTCATTTAATTGGAGAAAAAATCTTGACGATGCTACGATAGCTAAGTTCCAAAGAGAGCTAGGTGCAATGGGATATAAATTCCAATTTATTACACTTGCTGGAATTCATTCTATGTGGCATGGCATGTTTGATTTAACAAAAAAATATGTCAAATCTGGCATGACTGCATATGTTGAATTGCAAGAAAAAGAATTTGAAGACCACGACAAAGGATATACTTTTTCTGCCCATCAACAAGAAGTTGGTACTGGCTACTTTGATGCAGTAAATAATTGTATCGTTGGAGATCCTTCAACAAGTGCTATGGATGGTTCTACAGAAGAAGAACAGTTTTAATTTTTTTTTAAATAAAGTACTGAAAAAGTCACAATTTTTTATAAATTATCCTCGTGAATAAAGTTTCAGAGTTTTCAGAATTAGTACAACCTACTCATATCAATACTGCAGGTACGCTTTTCGGTGGATATATGCTTTCATGGCTTGACTTAGCTGCTGCTAAAGCAGCATCTGAATTTCTCGAAGAAACAGATGCTTGGGGTTCAGTTACCAGAGCTCTAGATAAGGTTGAATTTAAAGAGCCTGTATATCTTGGAGATTGGGTAAAATGTAAATCAACTATTATTGGAGCTGGAAATACTTCAGTCAAAGTTCAAGTCAAAGCATTTGCAGAAAGTAAAGATCACGGAAAAAGACTAGCATGCACGGCTGATATAACATTTGTCGCGGTCATTAAAGATGAAGATGGTAAGCTAGTAAGTTTTAAACATAACTTGAGTTTATAAAGGAATAAAAATGGCACATATTAAGAATTTAAAGTTTTTAAAAAATCATAAAGATTTAGTTGATGAAGATTATGGGATGGTAGCAGTACCAACATTTTCAGATGGTATGGATAAAGATCTAGCAAAACTTTTTAAGTCACAAAATAAAACAGGAAAAGTTGGTGAACTTGCATTTGAAATCGATAATAACTCAAGAATTGTTTACTATGGTCTTGGAGACTCTTCAGAAAAAACACCAGAAAATTTTAGAAGAGCTGCAGGTGAAGTTGTTGGATATGCATTGCAACATAAATACAGTGATATTGCTGTTGAATGTCCTGTTTCAAATGAAGGTGATTATTTTTGTCAAGCATTTGCAGAAGGTTTAATACTTTCTAGTTATAGATTTTTGGATTATTTCACTGATGAAAGAGGTAAATACCATTTAAAAAGTATTACAATGGTTGATGCATGTAACCAAGATGCAGCAAAAAAAGGTGCAATTATTGCAAGCGCTGTATGTGACTCAAGAGATCTTGGTAATCACCCTGGTAATGTAACTACTCCAACAAGATTAGCAAATTTTGCTAAAGAAGTTGGTAAAAAAGGTAAAATGAAAGTTACTGTTTTTGATAGAGAAGAATTTACTAAAATGGGTATGGGTTCTTTCGCAGGCGTAGCTCAAGGAACAAATGAACCACCAAAATTCATTATAATGGAATATTTTGGTGGAAAGAAAAGTGAAAAACCAGTTTTGCTTGTAGGAAAAGGTTTAACCTTTGATACAGGAGGAGTTTCATTGAAACCTGGCTTAAATATGGATCAAATGAAATTTGATATGTGCGGATCTGCAGTTGTTTTTGGAGTAATGAATGCTATAGCTGAATTACAACCTAAAATGAATGTTGTAGCGATTGTCCCTTCAACCCATAATATGCTTGGAGGTTCTGCTTATAAACCAGGAGATATACTTACTGCTTACAATGGAAAGACTATTGAAGTTTTAAACACTGATGCTGAAGGAAGATTAATCCTTGCAGATGCTTTAGCATATGCAAGTAAGCATTATGATCCCGAATATATGCTAGATTTTGCAACATTAACTGGTGCTGTTGTTATTACGCTTGGACATATAGCCACAGGAATAATGAGCAATAATGAAACATTAGTAGAAAACATTAAAGTTTCTTCCGACAATACTGGAGAACATGTATGGCAACTACCATTATGGGATGAGTATTGCGATCAAGTCAAATCTGAAGTTGCTGATGTAAAGAATTTGGGTTCGCCAGGACAAGCAGGAACTATTGCTGGTGGTGCATTTCTTAAAGCATTCGTTGGAAAAGATATTCCATGGGCTCATTTTGATGTTGCAGGAACTTCATATCATGTTGAGAACAGAAGCTATATTCAAAAAAATAGTGCTTCTGGACAAGTGATAAGATTAGTACTTGATATGCTCGGCGCCTAATGAATAGGTTAAAAGCGATTAATTCAGTTCAGTTTTCAATTCAATTAATAACTGCATTATTACTGTTATACTTTACTTTAAAATCTGATACACCAGATCGTGCTGTAATTCCAATTTTATTGCTTCTGGGGTGGTCGCTTGGTTTTTATCAGAGAAGAGTTACTCGTAAAAGAGTTAACAAACTTAGAGGTTCTAAAGATAAAAATGTTTTACATGAAGGTTAATAATGAATGAATTATTCAAAAATGATATTACTTTAGACCAAGAAAATCATAAATATTTTCTTGACAGTAGTCCTGAATTTAAGTTTTCAAGTGTTACTGAATTCATCCATTTTTTCTTTGAAAAGTTTGATCAAGAAAAAGTAGCTACCAAGTTGATAAATACTAATCCTAAGTATAGCGGTAAAACGTTAAACGAAGTACTTAATGAGTGGGGAAAAGGTGCAGAAAGAGGTACCATAGTCCATAATGAATTAGAGATGTTTATAAAAGAGAATATTGCTCCTAAGCATCAAATGTCAATTACAGGCGCTAGATGGTTAAAAGAGAAACAAAAAAATGAACACAACTCATTTTTCTCAGAAGTCATAGTTTATTCTAAAGAATTGGGAATAGCAGGAACGATTGACCTACTTGTCTATAATAGTGAACAAAATATGTACCATTTAGTTGATTGGAAAACTAATAAAAGAATTGATAAAAATTCATTTAGAAATAAGAAAGGGATACTTTCTTCATCTCAACATTTAGATGATTGTAATTTTGTACACTATTCTTTACAACTATCATTTTATCGATACATTCTTGAACGTTACTATGGGTTAGAAGTGGGTAGCCAAACTTTATTTCATTTAAAAGAAAATGATACTTATGAAATATTTAATGTAGAGTACAAAAGTGAAGACCTTATAAATATGCTTCGCGAGAAAGAATTAATCTAAAATAAAATACATTATATCTATTAAAGTATATAAAAATAAATAACCTATTACTTCAATTAGAACGCCATTAATCCTACTAATTTTTACTAATACTTTTTCTCCAACTTCTGGTTTTTTGTATTTAAAGATGTTTGGAATTAATCTTGGAGTCGTCTTCATATAATTTTCAAATTTTTCTCCATGATTATTCTTAAGCTTCCTTTCTTCATTAGCTATTGTTGGTACATGAAATAAGATAAATATTAAAAGTAAAGCTAACGGAAGATAAATAGCTTTTAATGCAAAGCTAAAACCTAATAACATCATTAAGCTAAAGAAGTATAATGGATTTCGTACCATTGAAAAAGGCCCTTCGGTAATAAGATTTTTTGTTTTATTACCTTCAATATAAAGTGAAGCCCAGATTCTACCAAATGAGCCAAAGACAACCATTATAAAGCCCAGAATACTCATTTGTAATGATTCGATAGTAGTTATGTCTAGAGAATAGGCTCTAAAATTATTATTTGTAACTGACAAAACTATAAGAAGTAAAATCGAACCTCTTAAAAAATACATCCTATATTTTGCTAAAAATTCCATAATAATTTATTTGATACTAATTCTTTTTTCCTGAATTAGTTCACATCCTGGTATATCTTCGCCATTCCTTAGTGATTCTTTTATTTTATCCCTGTTAAGTAATTTTGATTCTTTTACTTGGAAGAATTCTTCAGGTATTTTTTCTTCATCAATAATATTTACTTTCACTGGGTTTTTATACAATGCAATTACTATATCATCGCTTTCAATTTTTTCTGTATTTGTCTTTTCAAAATTAATTCTAAGATAATCTTTTAATCTTACAATTTTCTTTTCCAAAGAAATTCTTCGATCCTTTTGATTGCTTTCAATTTCTTTAATACCTAAAGCTAGATGTTCAAGGTTTCTAATATATTTAGCTACATTAGCTGATTTTGATTTGAATTCACCCTCAATTAATTCTATCTCTTCAATAAGGTCAGAATCATCATGATCCAATAAATTATCTAAAGATTTTTCAAATTCATTTGCGATATCATAGAGAGTTGATTTTGACATGATTTAATATAGAAAAAAAAATAAAAGAAGTTTATAATTCTTTTACTTCTTTGAGAAGATCATTTAGCATGTCTTTTGCATCACCAAAAACCATAATAGAATTATCGTATCCAAATAATTCATTTTGAACTCCAGCAAAACCTGGATTCATACTTCTTTTGTTAATAATTACAGTTCTTGATTTGTCTACATTCAAAATAGGCATACCATAGATTGGACTAGATTGGTCATGTCTAGCTGCAGGGTTTACCACATCATTTGCACCAAGAATAAGTGCAACATCACAATCCTCAAATTCTGGATTAATTTCATCTAAATCTTTTAAAACATCATAAGAAACATTAGCCTCAGCAAGTAAAACATTCATATGTCCAGGCATTCTTCCAGCAACTGGATGAATTGCATACAATACTGTTTTGCCCATTGCTTCAAGAGATTCGGCCACTTCTCTGGCAACATGTTGTGCCTGAGCAACTGCAAGTCCATATCCTGGCACAATAATAATTTTTTCTGCAGCATCTAAAATCATAGCTGCTTCAGTAGTTGAATAGCTTTTAATATTCATTTCTTTTCTATCAGAGCTTCCGCCTTCAGACTCAGCTCCAACTGCACCAAATATTACATTTGCAAGTGAACGATTCATTCCTTTGCACATAATGTTTGTTAAAATTAGCCCTGAAGCCCCAACAAGAGATCCACTAATAATTAGGGCATTGTTGCTAATTAAAAATCCTGTAGCTGCCGCAGCAATTCCGGAATATGAGTTTAAAAGAGAGATAACAACTGGCATATCTGCACCACCAATTGGAATTGTAAGTCCAACACCAAGAATTAATGCAAGAACAATAATAACAAAGAATGCATTTAAATAACCACTGTACATTGATGAATCAAAAAATAGACCAGGTGCAAGTATTAGTGATACTGAAAGCAGAGCAATCACAGTATTGATAGCTTGTTGACCTTTAAATGTAACAGCTCTTCCTGATATAAATCCTTGAAGTTTACCAAATGCAATAAAACTTCCAGTAAAAGTCAAAGATCCAATGAAAACACTTAAACATACAATGATAAATGGACTATTTGGTGATGATAAAAATTCTGAAGAAGCAACAAAAGCAGATGCTGCTCCACCGAGACCATTGAAAATAGCAACCATTTGAGGCATTTCAGTCATTTGAACTCTTGTTGCAAAGATTGCTCCAATGACTGCTCCGATACCTACTCCAGTAAGTATCAAGGTAAAGTCAAATTCCTTTTCTGGATATGTTAAGGTTGCTATAATAGCAATTAACATTCCTAATGAAGATAATAAGTTACCACTTCTAGCAGTTTTAGGATGCGATAATTTTTTAATACCTAAAATAAAGGCTACTGCAGAAATTAAATAAAGGATGTTTGTTATTTGAATAGCTTCCATTTTTTACTTCTTTTTAAACATTTTTAACATTCTATCTGTAACAAGAAAACCACCAACAACATTAATAGTTGCACAAATTAAAGCAGCTAAACCAATATATTTACTGGCGTCACCAGCATCTACTAAAATTGCTAGAATTGCTCCAACAATAGCAATTCCTGAAATAGCATTTGAACCAGACATTAATGGTGTATGTAATGTAGGTGGAACTTTGTTAATAATTTCATTCCCAACAAAAACTGCAAGAATAAAAATAGTAATTAAGCTAACAATATCAATTTGCATTACATTGACTCCTTAGTTGGTTGATGTCGAACTTCGCCATTTTCAATAAATAGCATTCCATCAATTATCTCGTCTTCTTTATCAAGTTTAAATCCTTCTTCTGAATGACAGTGGTCTATAATAGCCTCAATATTTTTTGAGAAAAGTTGGCTAGAGTGATATGCCATAGTGCTTGGTAAGTTTGAATTACCATCAATAAGTACGCCATTGTGATTGACGATTTCATTTTCTTTGGTTAATTCACAGTTACCGCCATTTTCAGAAGCTAAATCCATAATAACTGAACCAGGCGCCATAGTTTCAACCATGCTTTTAGGTATTAACATGGGTGCAGGTCTATTTGGAATCAATGCAGTTGTAATAACTATATCTGATTTACCGACTCTTTCTTTCATTAATTCTTGCTGTTTTGCTTTGTATTCATCGCTGGTTTCTGATGCATAGCCGCCAGAACCAACACCGTCATCAGATTCACTGTCGACTTCGATGAATTTTGCGCCTAAACTTTCAACCTGTTCTTTAACTTCAGGTCTAACATCAAATGCTTCAACTTGGGATCCTAATCTTTTGGCAGTTGCAATAGCTTGCAATCCAGCAACTCCAGCACCAATTACTAAAGTTCTTGCAGGAGAAATTGTTCCAGCAGCAGTCATTAAAAGTGGCATATATTTTCCAATATGATTAGAACCAATTAAAACTGCTTTATAACCTGCAATATTAGCCTGAGAACTAAGT
The DNA here is from genome assembly GCA_902624275.1 of uncultured Fidelibacterota bacterium. Taxonomy (GTDB): domain Bacteria; phylum Fidelibacterota; class Marinisomatia; order Marinisomatales; family Marinisomataceae; genus Marinisoma. The sequence continues at coordinate 105,145 of CACNWW010000002.1, read as the reverse complement.
ACATCCATTTTTTGTGCTAAAGTAGTTCTGGGAAGCAGGTTTAAAGAAAATGCAGATACTTTTTTATCTGCTAATTTTTTAACACAGTCAATTTCTTTAATTGTCTGCAACAAAGATATAAAAAGTGTTCCTGGTTTTAGAAGTGTTACCTCTTCATCTGATGGAGCATTTACTTTACAAACAATGTCACAATCAAAAACTTCGTTTTGACTAATAATTTTGGCTCCAGCCTCTTTGTAATCATTATCGGAATAGTTTGATAACAGTCCTGAATCAGATACAAGGAAAAATTCATATCCTTTTTTGGATAATGCAGAAACAGTAGAAGGCACGATAGCCACTCTTTTTTCTCCAGATTTATGTTCTTTTAAAATTCCAATTTTCATAGCAGTAAAATCGAGGTAAAATTACGCATTTTAGAATATTCATCAAGAACTTTATTCATATTAAAAATTTTTTTTTATTAAATTAAAAAATGAAATTATATCCCAAAGCAAAAGTCTTTAATTCTTTCAATATAAAAGTATCTGAATTACATACAATTTTTGTTGAAGAGTCAGGTAATAAGAATGGAAAACCGGTAATTTTTCTACATGGAGGACCTGGAGGTGGAATTAGTTCTACTTATCGACAATATTTTAATCCTGATGAATGGAGAATAATTATGTTTGACCAAAGAGGTTGCGGTAAAAGCACGCCTTTTGCAGAGCTTGAAGAGAATACTACTTGGGATTTGGTTTCAGACATTGAAAAAATAAGAAGCCATCTTCAAATTGATAAATGGGTAGTCTTTGGAGGAAGTTGGGGAAGCACTTTATCTTTGGTATATAGTCAAAAACATCCAAATGCGTGCAAAGGTCTAATTTTAAGAGGTATTTTTTTAGTTCGTAAGAAAGAAATCGATTGGTTTTATCAATATGGGGCAAGTAACATCTTTCCAGATAAATGGGAATCTTATTTAGCACCAATTCCCGAAAATAAAAGAGATAATTTATTGAGTGCATATTATGAAATTTTAACTGGCGATGATCATGAAAAGAAAATTGAAGCAGCAAAAGCCTGGAGCACATGGGAAGGAAGTTCTGTTAGGCTCATCTTAGATGATGATTTTATATCTGATTTTGGTGATGCAAAATTTGCTGAAGCGTTTGCTAGAATTGAATGCCATTATTTTATGAACAATTGTTGGCTTCCAACTGAAAATTATTTAATTGAGAATGTTGATAAAATAAGACATATTCCAGCAGTAATTGTTCATGGAAGATATGATATAATTTGTCCTGTTGTTCAAGCTTGGGATTTACATAAAGCATGGCCTGAAGCAGATTTACATATTATTCCTGATGCAGGACATTCAATTTATGAAGAAGGTATTAAAAATAAACTACTTGAATACACTGAAAAATTTCTTAAGCTTTAATTTATAAGAAATTCGCAATTATTGCTATTAATGCTCCAGCTGAAAAAGATTTTGAGTTTGTAATATCTATAGCAGAAACAATCAAGCCAGCAATGACTATCAATTTATTATTAGCATTTCCTGGTTTCTCTTTTTCATAGATAATATCTTTTCCTTTTGGAGTTTTTTCTTCTGTTTGAACAAAATCAATTTCATCTTCCACTGAAATACTATTTTTGGCAACTAATTGACTGTTTCTCAGGAAAAATTGCAAAGTTTTTCTGTTAGGAGTATTTATTTCAAAAGATTCAATCTCTGAAAATAATTGAACAGCAATTTGAGTAGATTCATCGCTATTTGAAACTTCAATATTTTTTAAAGAATCATTTTTGTAATTTGCTAAAGATAAGCTATCTGCATTAGCATCATATATCGTCATGTAGAACCATTCTGAAGAATACCAAGCAGTAACATTTTCAAGATTTACTTTCTTGTTTGAATCAAGCTGGATAACAGTACCATTATTTTTTGACTCAATTTGCAAGTTTTTAATTTTCAAATCTTGAGATAGAATAATAGAACTTGAAGCTAAAAATAAAATAGTTACTAATAGATTATTTCTCATCCATTGAATATATTATTTGTTTAGATTCATATGAAACAATTTTATCGATGAAAAGTTCACAAATTAGAGAATCATTTATCAGCTTTTTTGAAAGCAAAAGTCATGCTCGCGTACCAAGTGCGCCAGTTCTTCCAATTGGAGATAAGTCTTTGCTTTTTACAAATGCTGGAATGAATCAGTTCAAAGCAATTTTCTTGAATACAGAAAAACCTAAAGATTTACGAGTAACAAATAGTCAAAAATGCATTAGAGTTAGCGGAAAGCATAATGATTTAGAAGAAGTTGGAAGAGACGGATTCCACCATACTTTTTTTGAAATGCTTGGCAATTGGTCATTCGGTGATTATTACAAAAAAGAAGCAATTGAATGGTCATGGGAATTGTTTACAAAAGTTTGGAAACTAGATAAGTCCAGACTATGGGTTACTGTTTATGAAGAAGACGAAGAAGCTTTCGACATATGGAAAAATCAAACAGATATAGATCCCAATCGAATAATTCGTTCAGGTGCAAAGGATAATTTTTGGGAAATGGCTGAAACTGGACCATGTGGTCCATGTTCTGAAATTCATTACTTTGTTGGAAATAATCCAGGAGATCAACAAGCTGAACTGGTTAATAATTCTTTAGAGTATTGGGAATTATGGAATCTTGTATTTATTCAATTTAATCGCCTCAAAGATGGAACTATGGAAGATTTGCCAAAAAAACATGTAGACACTGGTGCAGGACTTGAAAGAATTTGTTCAGTATTGCAAAACAAAGATTCAAATTATAAAACTGATTTGTTTTCAAAAACGATTGAAGATTTAGAAAATTTTTCTAATACAAAATATCAAGATTTCGAGGTTTCATATAATGTTATTTGTGATCATATAAGAATGCTGTCATTTGCAATTGCTGATGGAGTTGTTCCATCAAATGATGGTAGAGGTTATGTTGTGAGAAGAGTTCTGAGAAGAGGTTCAAAATTTGCTATGAATTTAGAAATCAAAGAACCGATTTTATACAAATTGGTTGATTCAGTGGTTTCGACTATGTCTTCTCATTATCCAGAGCTAAAAGAGAAACAAGAATATATTGAGCAAACTATTCTTTCAGAAGAACACTCATTCTTGCGAACGCTTGAAAATGGAGTTATTCAATTTGAAAAAATTGTAAACAGTACATCTGGATCAGAAATACATGGGAAAGATGCATTTAAGCTATATGATACTTATGGATTTCCACTTGATTTAACTCAGCTCATGGCTGAAGAAAGAAAGATGACTGTTGATATAGATGGTTTTGATATTGAAATGAAAAATCAAAAAGAGTTAGCTAAATCTGGCCAAAAATTTGAAATGGATAATCTTGATTTAAAATGGAACTTAGAAACTAAAAGCAGCCATTCGATTTTTGTTGGTTATGAAAATGAAAGTATCTCTTCGAAAATTATAAATTACGCTGAAAGTGGAGACGACATAATAATCATTCTAGAAAATACACCTTTTTATTCCGAGTCTGGAGGTCAAATTGGCGATACAGGTTTAATAAGTAATGATGACTTTTTAGCTAGAGTCAATGATACCCAAAAAAATGGAGATTATGTTTTACATATATGCACACTAACAAATGGCAATATTGGTGACAATTTTTCTGTAGATTGCATGATAGACGTTGATAGAAGAAATAATATTAAAGTGAATCATACAGCAACCCACTTACTTCATCAATCGTTAAAAGATGTTTTAGGTAACCATGTCAATCAGGCAGGATCTTTAGTTCATCCAGAATATTTAAGGTTTGATATTACCCATCCAAATAAAATTTCTTCAAAGGAATTAGAATCTATAGAGTTAATTGTAAACCAGAAAATAGATGAAAATATCACAGTTGAAACAAGTATTAAAAGTTTGGAAGAGGCTAAAAAAGAGGGCGCTACTGCATTGTTTGGTGAAAAGTATGAAGATCAAGTAAGGGTAGTTACAATTGGCGAGTTTTCTAAAGAATTATGTGGAGGAACCCATGTTTCAAGTACAGGTAAAATTAATAAATTTAAAATTAAGCATGATAAAGCAATCTCATCTGGAATTCGAAGAATAAACGCAATAACTCATAATCAAGTTGATTTGTATTTAAAGGAAAAATCAGAAGAAATAGGATTACAAAAAGAAGCAGAACAGAAGAAAGCAGAAGAAAAGCAAAGTCAATCCATTTTACTCGATAGTGTAAATGTTGATTTAATAGTAAGTAAACCAATAAAGGAAATTAATGGAACTGATTTATTTTTTAGCAAAGTTCAGATAGGAATCGCTTCAGATTTAAAAAAACTGTATAAAAAAATTAAAAATAAGATAGACTCAGGAATAATATTTTTATTTACTGAAATTGAAAATAAAACAACTATATCTGTAGGCATCTCTGATGACTTAATTGCTAAAAATTTAAAAGCTGGAGATTTGGTAAAATCTATTGCATTAGAACTTCAAGGCGGAGGCGGAGGTAGAGAGGATTTTGCTATGGCTGGAATACCTCATACAAATACAGATGATTTAAAAGAAGTTGTTGAAAAAATAATTTTAAGAATTTTGGAGGAAATATAATGCAATTTCAAAAATTAAATAATTCATTCATCGTTTATGTTGAGAAGGGTGAAAAAGTTATGGAAACATTAACCAGCTTTTGTATTGAAAATAATATTCATTCAGGGCAATTAGCAGGTATTGGAGCAGTCAAAAATATTGATATTGGAGCCTACGATATTAATACAAAAGATTATATTCATAGAAAATTTGATGAAATATTAGAATTATTATCATTTCAAGGAAATGTAGCATTGAAAGATGGTAAACCATTCTTACATGCTCACGTCACCTTAGGAACCCATGATATGGAGGTTTTTGGCGGACATTTATTTGAAATGGAAGTAGCTGCAGTTGGAGAATTCATTATTCATGATTTTATAGATAAAACTCATCGAAAAATGAATGATGAAATAGGACTTGCAACATTAAGTTTATGTAAAATCGAGGAGTAATTATGTCAAAATTTAAATCACCAAATCCTGTTGGGCCATACTCAATGTTTAGAAAATTATCTTCTGGAGGTTGGATAACATCAGGACAGATTCCCATTGATCCTGAAAATGGTACTTTGAACAATAATAGTATTGAAGAAGAGGTCATACAAGTTTTTGATAATCTTGAAGCTGTTTTATCAGATAATGGAAAATCTTTAAATGATGTTAGAAAATTTTTAGTTTTTTTAACAGATTTGTCAATTACTCCATTGGTTAATGCTGAAATTGAAAAAAGGCTTAATGAACCATTTCCTGCTAGATCAACAATTCAAGTTGCAGGTTTACCTATGGGGGCAAATGTTGAAGTAGAATGTTTAGGGTAATAAAAAATATTTTCATAGGAATGACTCTAATTTCTCTATGTTTCACTCAGCAAAAGATTGATTTTAGAACTGCAGAAGAACAAGCAAAAGATCCTAATGTAGCATTAAAAAAGTCGTTGATTTTTCCAGGTGCAGGGCAGTTATACAATGATCAAAAAATCAAAGGATATACTTTAATTGCTGCTGAACTTTTTTCTTTATATAGTTTTAATGAAAATAGAAAAAAATACAAAGACTACAATGAGAGTTATGACAAATCTCAAGATTATTATTTAAGAGAGAGAAATCGTTTTGCTTGGATAGCAATTGGATTGTATTTTTATGGCATTCTAGATTCTGTTGTTGAGGCACATCTAGATGATTTTGATAAAATAGTCAAAGAAAACGACCCACAATCAGATACAGGAGATATTGATGGAAAATAATAGGGAGCAATGGAGTTCAAAAGCTAGTTTTATTTTAGCGGCTGCGGGGTCAGCGGTTGGTCTCGGAAATATTTGGAAATTTCCATATATAGCTGGAGAAAATGGGGGAGCTGCATTCCTATTTATTTATTTAATTTGTATTATTGTAATTGGCCTACCTATTCTTAATATTGAAATTTTATTAGGAAGGACTACTAAAAAAAATCCAGTTGGAGCATTTAAAGCAATTACAAATAACCCATTTTGGAAATACGTAGGTGCTTTGGGAGTTTTAGCAAGTTTTACTATTTTATCATTCTACAGTGTCGTTGGTGGATGGTCATTGGCATATACTTTTGAGGCATTCGTTGGAACTTTTGATTCATTTACAGTAAAAAATTGGAGTCCTGAATATGGAATGCCTAACCCAGAATCAGCTGCTAGATTTTTTGATATTCAAACTAAAAATCCTTTTTGGATCTTAGGGTACCATACTTTATTTTTATCTATTGTTGTTTTCATTTTGCTTTCAGGAGTAAGATCTGGTCTTGAAAAAGCAAGCAAATTTCTTATGCCAATTTTATTATTTATCTTATTAATACTAGTTATTCAAGGATTAACCCTTCCTGATGCCAATAAAGGTGTATCATTCTTATTTCAGCCAGATTGGTCCAAGATAAGTGGTCAAACATTTCTCTTAGCTTTGGGGCATGCTTTTTTTACTCTGAGCTTAGGAATGGGAGCAATGATGACCTATGGTAGTTATTTATCAGATAAGGATGATGTTGTAAATGCTTCTTATTTGGTTGCATTTTTAGATACTGTAATTGCTATTTTTGCAGGAGTTGCTATCTTTACTGTTGTTTTCTCATCGGGATATGATCCTACTGCTGGTCCTGGATTAGTATTTCATGTATTGCCTCCACTTCTATCAAATTTAGTTGGTGGATATTACTTTGCATTTTTATTCTTTTTACTGCTTTCAATTGCAGCAATTACATCTGGAATTTCAATTTTAGAGGTAAGCGTTGCTTTTTTAGTTGATGAGAGGAAAATATCTAGAAAGAAAGCAGTATTATTTATGGCTGGTTTAGTATATTTGGCAGCTATTCCATGTGCATTGTCATTTAATGTTCTTTCTGACTATACTTTTAACTTTCAAGATAAAGCCTTAACATTTTTTGATATTGCTGATTATTTAGCTTCAAATCTTCTATTACCTTTTGGGGGATTTTTCTTAGCAATATTTGCTGGATACGTATGGGGTATTGATGAGGTCATTAGAAATTTATTAATTGGTGAATCAAATTCAATATATTTTGGCAACGGAGTTGTAAAATCAAAAGGATTTAAGCCTGCATTTAGTTTTACTGTAAAATATATTTGTCCAGTACTTATTTTCCTTGTTTTCCTTTACTCAATTGGATGGATATAAATTAAATGATAAGAAGACTTTTTCCAGAAGATTCAAGTCAGTTTAATTTTCTGCAAAACATTTTTAGATCTTTTGATAAAGAATTTATCGACAGATTAGAAATGTTTTTTCCAATGTGGTGTATGTTTGCATATCAGCACTACTTAGTTAAGAGTTTTGATATTGCTATTTTCAAATCAATGGAAATTAATTTGAATACAAATTATGTCTTTTCGATGATTAAAGAAGACTGGATTGGTATAGCAAATATTTTTTTTCACACCTTATTATTTCTTTGGCTAATGAAAAGATTTGATACTTTTGGTCCTTTTAGGACAGTAAAGTCTGATTTTCAAACAAACTTCCTTCTTTTTTTAGCTTTATTCTCTTTGATTCACATTATTTTTTTTGGAAAAATGATGATCACCTTTTTTTTGATGAATGTTATTCTATATGTTATTTATAGATCAGATAGTTATTTCAGCATATTTTTATCTCTATGTTTAACCGTTATTGTTTTAATGTTATCAGTAAGCTCAGATGAACCTATTCTGGCTACAAGTTCTGCAATATTCCTACCTTTTTTAATTTTTTCTTTAGCATTTAAATCAAAAAAATTAATTATTTACGCTCAAAAATATCTTCCTTTGATAATGTTTATTTTCATTGCCACTAAGGAATTTTGGTTTGCATTTATTGGGCTTTCATACTTTCTCTTTTTTAATATGTATTACTATTTTTCTTCAAAAAGAAAGTATGATTTTCTAAGGTTTGATCAGGCTTAATAATTTCCTGGTTTTTTTTATCTTTTTTGTTAAATTGTCCAATGTTGACCTTAATAAAAGCTTTTTTTTCTAAAAAGTTGGTAACACAAGCCATTCCACTAATCACGCCCGGAGATATTTATGTCAAATAACGTTGAAAAGAAATTAACATTTGATGATGTTTTATTAGTTCCTAGAAGATCCTCTGTTTTACCGAAAGATGTGGATTGTGCTACTAATCTTACAAGAAATATAACTTTAAATATCCCTATAATGAGTGCAGCTATGGATACAGTCACTGAATCCGATATGGCAATTGCCTTGGCAAGACAAGGAGGTATAGGTGTTATTCACAAAAATTTAAGTATTGAAGATCAAGCTTTAATGGTGGATAAAGTGAAAAGATATGAAAGTGGTATGATTAGAAATCCTATTACTTTAGATGAAGAAAAGACTGTACGAGATGCAAAACAACTGATGGAACAATATTCTATTGGTGGTTTACCTGTTTTATCAAAAGGTAAATTAGTAGGAATTATTACAAAAAGAGATATTCGTTTTGAATCAGATCTTGATACTCTTGTAAAAGATAGAATGACTTCAAAAAATTTAATTACAGTTGACTCTGATACAAGCAACGAAGATGCTAAAAAGATTCTTCAAAAACACAGAATTGAAAGATTGTTAGTTGTTGATAAGCAAAATAATCTTGATGGTTTAATTACTGTTAAAGATTTAACCAAGAAAGAGGAATTTCCTTTTTCTACTAAAGATAAAAATGGAAGATTAAGAGTTGCAGCTGCCATAAGTGTCAGAGAAGATTGGCAAAATAGGATTAAAGCACTTATAAAAGTAGGAGTTGATGCAATTGTTGTTGATACAGCACATGGTCACTCTGAATTTGTTTTAAAATTAGTTAAAGAAGTAAAAAAAGAATTTCCAAATTTAGATTTAATTGCGGGAAATGTAGCAACCCCTGAAGCAACAGAAGATTTGATAAAAGCTGGTGCAGATTGTGTAAAAATTGGTATTGGCGCAGGTTCTAGTTGCACTACAAGAATCATTGCTGGAGTTGGAGTACCTCAGTTATCAGCTGTTATGGACTGTGCTCAGGTTGGAATTAAGCACAAAATACCTATTATTGCGGACGGTGGAATTAGGTATAGTGGAGATATTGCAAAATCTTTGGCTGCTGGTGCAAATGTAGTAATGCTTGGAGGTATGCTTGCTGGTATGGATGAAAGCCCAGGAGAGACTATTGTTTATGAAGGAAGAAGATATAAGTCTTATAGAGGAATGGGTTCACTAGCTGCAATGAAAGAAGGGGGCGGTGAAAGATATTTTCAACAAGAAAAAGATGAATTAAAATTGGTTCCAGAAGGGATCGAAGGAATGGTTCCATTTAGAGGTCCAGTTAATAATACAATTTTCCAATTGATTGGAGGTTTAAAATCTTCAATGGGCTATTGTGGAGCTAAAGATTTAAAGTTATTATATGAAAATAAAAAATTTATTGAAATTTCATCTGCAGGAGTTAAAGAAAGTCACCCTCACGAAGTAAGTATTATCAAGGAAGCCCCAAACTATCAGGGTCACGATAAGTAATTCTTTATTTTAAAGAATTTAAATGGTTAGTAATCTTAGATTTTTGTCTGGCAGCATTATTTTTGTGAATAATATTTTTGCTAGCCATTTTATCAATGAATGAGACTGCACTTGAATAATATTCAACAGCAGCTTTTTTAGAGTCAGAAGATAATACATTTTTAATAAGTGTACGCATTCTTGACTTGTTTTGAGAGTTGATAGCTCTTCTCTTTAAGTCTTGTCTATCTCTTTTAATTTGTTGTTTATGTCTATCCATAAAATGTGGTTGCAACTTATTCTATTCAGAAATAGATGTCAATAATTTTCTAATTTGATTATGGTTTTAAGTTTTATCCTTTAAATTACGCTATGTCGTCAAAGAATTTGAAAGAAATAGCAGATAAAGCCAGAAAAAATGATTTTATTTCTATATCTGAGCTAATGACTGGTATCGAGAATAAAGTTTTCTCAAGAAAAGAAGTATCTCAACTGATATTCAAAGAATCTCATGAATCTCTTAAAATTGGCATTACAGGTCCTCCAGGAGCGGGAAAGAGCTCATTAATGAATAAGCTTATTCCTCTTATTAGAAAGCAAAATTTGTCTGTAGGTGTAATAGCTATAGACCCTTCTAGCCCTATAACAGGTGGATCATTTTTAGGAGATAGGGTTAGAATAAATAATGCTGTTAGTGATAATGATGTTTTTGTAAGAAGTATGGGATCAAGAGCTGAGCTTGGAGGTGTAACTGAGCTAGCTGAAGACTTTAGCGACATTTTAGCCTTTAGCGGAAAAGATATTATTTTTATTGAAACAGTTGGAGTTGGTCAATCTGAATATAGTGTTTCAGAAATAACAGATTTAACAACTCTTGTTTTTGTTCCTGAATCTGGAGATGAAATTCAACTGCTCAAGGCAGGTATCTTAGAATTAGCTGATGTATTTGTTGTAAATAAGTCTGATAGAAAAGATTCGAATCTTTTAGTTAGATCTATCAAAAATATTTTATCATCAACAAAAAAAGATGCTAGAAAGATTCCAATTTTTAAAACAAGCTGTAAAACGGATGAAGGTCTTGAAGACTTTGCAAATGAAATTGTTTCATACTTTAATTCAATGAAAGAAAATGATAACATTCAAGAAAAGAAAATTTTAAGATATAACAGAAGAATAAAGTCTATTATTGAAAAAGATATTTTAAATAGATTTTGGAATAACGAAAGGATATCACTCTTAGATAGTATTGATAAATCATCAATTAAATCAAAGTCTCCTTATGAACTTGTTGATGAGATAAAAGGAAAATAATGAAAAATAATATGTCAATAATTGATCATCTTGAAGAGTTGAGATGGAGAATTTTGAAGTCTTTAGGTTCAATACTTTTAATGTCCATACTAACTTTTAATTTTGCAAATTACCTTGTAGATATATTAATTCAACCTGCTACTCAGATTAATTCAGACTTAAATCTTCAGGTTTTAACAATTCAGGGCATGTTTCTTTTAAAATGGAACTTAGCTATAATAGGAGGAATTATATTATCTCTCCCAGTTATAACTGTACAAGTATGGAAATTTTTATCTCCAGGCCTATATGACAAAGAGAAAAAGATTTTAGTTCCTTTAATTATAACAGCATTTATTTGTTTTATTTTAGGAGGTTTTTTCGCATATAAAGTAATTTTACCATTTTCATTAGATTTTTTTGCATCAATGATAACAGCTGATATTCAAAATAACTTTTCAATAAATTATTATTTTAACTTTGTTCTTTCTTTAATGATAGGAGCTGGATTAATATTTGAGCTTCCAGTAGCATCTTTTTTATTTTCTTCGATAGGGTTAATAAATCCACAATTTCTTAAAAAATATAGGAGAGAAGCTATTGCAATTACAGTTATACTCTCAGCTATCATTACACCACCAGACCCTATTAGCTTAATTATTATGTCTATTCCTATTTTGGCCCTTTATGAAATAAGTATTGCAGTTTCTTGGTTTGCAAATAAACTTTTTAATAATTAAAAATGAAGAAAATTTTAATTATAAGAATGAGTTCGATTGGAGATATAGTCTTATCTACATCATTTTTAAAATCTGTAAAGCAGAAATACCCTAATGCCGAAATTCATTTCTTAATTAAAAAAGAATTTGCTGAATTAGTAAAAAAACATCCTTCAATTGACAACTTAATTTCATTTGACAAAAAATTGGGAATTAAGGGGTTGTATAGTTTGGGAAAATTACTTAGAAAAAATGATTATGACGTTATTTTTGACATTCATAGTGTTTTTAGAACAAGAGTTTTATCACTTTTTTTGAGAAGAAATCTTTTCAAACAAATAAGAAAGCCTAGATTGAGAAGATTTATGCTTTTTTATGCACATCAAAATTATTTTGAAAGAAGTTTTAGTCACATAAAGATGTACCATGCGTTACTAGATGAAGATAAAACTTTTCCTCCAACAAATCTTTTTATTGACAGCGAGGAAGATAAAATTACAAAAGCCTTTTTGAATAAAAATAATATTGGAGAAAATTATATAGCAATAGTTCCTGGTGCTGCATGGAGTCAAAAGCAATGGTCAATTGAAAATTATAACAATCTTATGAAAAGATTAATTGATTCATTTAAATCAAAAATTGTCATTCTTGGATCTACAAATGACATTATTTGTGATCAAATAATAAAAGATGATAATATTATAAATCTTAAAGACAAAACATCTTTAAGAATGGCAATGGGTATTGTAAAACATGCGCAACATACTTTAGGAAGCGATACAGGGCTTTTACATATTTCTGAAGCAATGGGTACTCCAGTAACAATGATTTTAGGGCCTACATCTCAAGAGACTGGGGCAAGAGTTACTTTGCATGACTCTAAGGTAATTGAAAACAAAGATCTTTGGTGTAGACCATGCTCTCAGAATGGTAGCAGGCCTTGTTATAGAAAAGAGCAATATTGTATGAGTGAAATTGATAGTGAAAAAGTTTTCAATAATGTTAGTCAGGCTCTTAGAACATGATTATTTTATTGATTATCTATAATCTTTTTGTACTTCCAATAATTATATTTTTTTCAATTATTCTTTCACTATTTAATAACAAAATTAGAAAAGGTTTCTTTGGAAGGTTTCAATCTATCTCACATCTTAAGTCATTTAACTCAGAGAAATTCTCAAACATTTACTGGTTCCATTCATCCTCTTATGGAGAATATCAACAAGTTGAGACATTGATAGATAAATTGAAGAAAAGTGATCCAAATATAGGAATTATAACATCATTTTTTTCTCCATCAGGATTCGAAAATGTAAAAGATAATAACATTGATTTAAAAATTTATTTACCATTTGATTTCATTCTAACTTCCTACAAAGCCTTAAAATTGGTAAAACCTAAAAAAATATTTTTCACTTCAAGTGATTTTTGGCCAAGCTTTTTATTTGTTGCTAATAATTTGAATATTACAACCATTTTAACCTCAGCAAGATATAGAAATTCTTACAAAATTTTTTTAAATATGTTTGATAAAATATTTTGTGTTAGTGAAAATGATTATCAATTAATGAAAAGAAATATTGTAAATGATAAAATAACACTTTCTGGAAATCCTAGATATGATAGAATTTTAAATAATTTAGAAAATGTTGAATACAAACTTGATTTTTTAAGACAAGATAAAGGTAATATATTGATTTTTGCAAGTATGTGGGATGAAGACAATAAAATTATTTTTGAAAAGTTTATTAATTCCTCATTAGTTAATCATTTTGAAAAAGTGATAATTGTTCCTCATGAAGTAACTGATTCCCATTTGAATTACTATTTTTCTTTTCTTGAGGATAATGATTTTTCATTCAAAAAAATAAATCAATATCAAAATTTTAACCAATTTGAAGAAAGGTATATAATTATAAATAAAGTAGGTTTTCTTTCAAAATTATATGCTCAAAGTACTATTGCCTATGTTGGAGGAGGCTTTTCTAAATCGGGAATACATAATATCATTGAGCCTGCAGCTGCTTCAAATCCAGTTATTTTTGGTTCTAATTTTTTGAATTCTAATAAATCTGACGCTGAAGGTTTAATAGATGTTTCAGGTGGTTTTTCCATCGATTCCTACGAGCTATTTAATGAAAAAATAAATTGGCTTTTAGATAAAAATAATTACAATTATTCATCAAAAAATTGTAAATCTTTTGTTACTGAAAATTCTGGCTCTACGGAAAAAATTTTAAAGGAATTATATGAGTAAATTGTTCAAAGTTAGCGATATATTTCTTATTCCTAATCTAATTACAATTCTGAGATTTTTTCTTATTGCGCCAATGATTATAACTTACAAGAATGGAATGCAGTCGTATTTCTTAATAATACTTTTTGTATCATTATTATCAGATTTTCTAGATGGAATTGCTGCAAGAGTTCTTAATCAAAAGTCAGAACTTGGTAAAACACTTGATCCCATAGCAGATGGTATAACACTTTTTGCTTTCATCATATTATTTAATAGGGAAGGATTAATATCAAATTGGTTTATGATCTTTTATTTTTTAAGACAATTAACAATTTTAATATTTTCGTTATGGTATTTACCAAAATTGAAAACGGTTTATGGATCTAATATTTTAGGCAAAACTGGAGTATGTTTTTTAGGAGCTGCATTGTGTATTTTTGCATTCAAGGTGCAGAGTATATACCACATTACGCCCGTTTTATTAAATATTGCTGCTATTCTATTATTTATTAGCCTTCTTGATTATCTAAGGTTTTTCCTTAAAATAAAATAAAAAATAGACCTAATTGTCATACAAATTATTTTACTTTATTGTACATAATATCTAAATTATTGGTCATTATGGCAGACTTTAAAGTAGAATCAAAATTTTCTCCAGCAGGAGATCAGCCAACAGCTATATCTGAATTATCTGATGGATTGAAAGAAAATGCATCTCATCAGACTTTACTTGGTGTAACTGGATCAGGAAAAACATATACAATAGCAAAGGTAATTGAGGAAGTTCAAAAGCCAACCCTGGTTATTTCTCATAATAAAACTTTGGCAGCTCAGCTTTATGGAGAATTTAAAAACTTGTTTCCAAATAATGCTGTTGAATACTTTATTAGCTATTACGATTATTATCAGCCTGAATCATATATGCCAGTAACTGATACATTTATTGAAAAAGACTTTTCTATGAATGAAGAAATAGATCGTCTAAGATTAAAAGCAACTAGCTCTTTACTTCAACGAAAAGATGTTATTGTTGTTAGCTCTGTATCATGCATATATGGTTTAGGTAATCCTAAAGAATGGAAGAAGCAAGTGGTTCATTTAAAGCTTGATGATTCTATTAGCAGGTCTAGCTTAACTGAATACCTTATTGATATTTATTATCAAAGAAATGATCAAGTTTTAGAGAGATGTAATTTTAGGATTTTAGGAGATATTTTTGAAATCTTTCCAGCATATGAGGATAAGGCTATCAGAGTTGACATTTTTGACAATATTATTCAATCAATAGTATCATTTGATCCTTTAACGGGAGAAGAACATTCTGAGCATGATGAATTTTATCTATACCCAGCAAGACATTTCATTTCTGATAAAGATAAAAATGACTCGGTTATTAAAGAGATAAAAAGAGACTTAATTGAGAGGACTAAGTTTTTTAATGAAAACGAAAAGTTTTTAGAAGAACAAAGAATTAGTCAAAGAACTAATTTTGATATTGAAATGATCCAAGAGATTGGATATTGTTCTGGTATTGAAAATTACTCAAGATATTTTGATGGAAGGAAAGAAGGCGAAAGACCTTTTACATTGATTGATTTTTTCCCTGAAGATTTTTTAACTGTAATAGATGAGTCTCACGTTACTTTACCTCAAATCCAGGCTATGTATGGTGGAGATAGAAAGCGTAAAGACAATTTGATTGATTATGGGTTTAGATTACCCTCAGCATATGATAATAGACCGTTAAAATCAGATGAATTTGCAACACTTCAAAATCAAGTTATTTACGCATCTGCAACTCCATCACATAGAGAGTTAGAACTTTCACAGGGAGCAATTACTGAATTAATAAATAGGCCTACTGGATTGGTAGATCCTGAGCTGATGATTAGACCCTCTGCTGGTCAAATTGATGATCTTATTTCAGAGATAAAGATTAGGTCGTCAAAAGATGAAAGATGTTTAGTTACTACATTAACTAAGAAAATGGCTGAAGACCTATCCGAGTATTTAAGTTCTGTCGGTTTAAGAGTTCGATATCTTCATTCAGAAGTAAAAACTATTGAAAGAGTTAAAATTTTAAGAGATTTAAGATTAGGTGATTTTGATGTTTTAGTTGGAATCAATCTATTGAGAGAGGGATTAGATCTGCCTGAAGTATCATTGGTCGCAATTTTAGATGCTGATAAGGAGGGATTTCTTAGATCTAAAAGTTCATTGGTTCAAACAGCAGGCAGGGCAGCTCGACATGAGTTAGGAAAAGTCATTTTATATGCTGATAAAATAACAGATTCGATGAAATATTTGATTGATGAAACTGATCGAAGAAGAAAAATTCAAATGAAATTCAATAAAAAAAACAATATTACTCCAAAAACCGTTAAAAAATCAGTTGAAGAAATTATGCAATCAACTAGAGTCGCTGAATCTTATAGAGATAGTGAAATTGAAGTTAAAAGAGATGTTGCGACGGACAAGTTTTTACTGGAGGATAAAAAAATTGTTGTAGAAATGATCAGAGAAGAGATGCTTGAAGCAGCTGAAAATTTAGAATTTGAAAAAGCAGCCAAGCTAAGAGATGAAATGAACAAACTAGAAAAAGAAATTAAGTTATAATCAACGGAGATATTATGAATATAGATTTAATTAAACAAAAAGCAGGTATTATCGGAGAAAGCGATGCTATTAATCAGGTTTTAGAAATGGTTGCTCAAGTAGCAAATGTAGATATTTCAGTTTTAATTAATGGAGAGTCAGGAACTGGAAAAGAATTAGTAAGCAAAGCATTACATTTAGGCAGTAAGCGTGCATCAAGTGAGCTTGTAATTGTTAATTGTGGAGCTATTCCAGAAGGAATCATAGAAAGCGAGCTTTTTGGACATAAAAAAGGGGCTTATACAGATGCTGCAGATTCCAGAAAAGGATACTTTGAAACAGCTAATAAGGGAACAATTTTTTTAGATGAAATTGGTGATATGCCATTGGAGACTCAGGTTAAAGTTCTTCGAGTCTTAGAATCAGGTGAGTTTATGAGAGTGGGAGATTCTGTAACAAAGAAAACAGATGTAAGAGTTATTGCTGCAACGAACAAGGATTTAGCAAAGCTAGTCCAAGAAGGGAAGTTTAGGCAAGATTTATATTATAGATTGAAAACCGTAACAATCAATATTCCACCATTAAGGAAAAGAGTAAATGATATTAGGCTACTAGTGGATAGATTTGCATTACAATTTAGCAGAACAAATGATATTAAGTATAAAGGCTTTACACCTGAATCAATTAAAGAAATGCAGGATTATCATTGGCCAGGAAATGTAAGAGAATTGAGAAACTTTGTAGAAAGTATTTTAATCTTGCAGAAAGGTGAAAGAATTACTGCAGATATGGTTGCTAATCAATTAATTGGTGACAAAATTGAGCCTTTGGAAAATAATACCTCATTACCTGTAGTTGTAAATAGGGATCCTGATCAAGCAGAAAGAGAACTAATTCTACGTCAACTACTTTTCTTAAGACAAGACGTTGAAGATTTAAAATTAATGATGAAAGAATCTAGTTTTTCTGAATTAAATTCATCGAGAAGTATTAATCAATCATTTGGTTCAGCAATTCAGGATAATGAAATATTTGATGAGAATCAAAATCTTATTAAAGGTAAGATGATTGGAGCTTTTAACACTAAGGATCTTGAAAAAGAAATGATTATAAGAACTTTAGAGCATTTTAATAACAATAGAAGAGCCGCAGCTAAATCACTTGATATGAGTGAAAGAACTCTTTATAGAAAAATAAATGATTATGGTATTGAAAAGAAAATTAAAAAAGATAGCTAATTCTATATCAATTTTCCTGATTGTTGGATGTAGTTATTATTCCATGGCAGGATCAATTCCAGCCAATATCAATAACGTTTATATCCCGTTAATAGAAAATGATACTGCGGAATTTGAGATTTCTGAAAATTTAACTACAAAAATAACGCAAGAAATTGCTATTCAAAATATTTTAAAAATAACAGATAATAGTAATGGTGATAGTACTATTCTGGGAGTGATAACCAGTGCTACCGATGGACCTTTTACTTTTGATAGTAACGAGCAGGTAGATGAGTATCGATTTTCAATTTCTTTAAAAATTTTGTGGGTTGATAATGAAAATGAAAAAAATTTAATAGAAAAAACTTTTACAGGTTTCGGAAATTATAGTATAAATAATGATCCCTCTTCAGATGGAATAGATAATGATAACGACGGGATTCTTGATGAAAATGATGATGATGAATTTGGAGATTCAAGAGAGTTGGCAATTAATATTGCCATTAACAAAATTGCATCAGATGTTGTAAATTCAATCCTCTCTACGTGGTAAAGAAAATGAAAAATATATCAATAAATAAATTAAAAGATTTTGTAGGAAAAGAAGTTCAGCTAAATGGATGGATTTACAATCTCAGATCTATTGGAAAAATTTGGTTTGCAATCGTTAGAGACGGTACAGGTTTTGTTCAATGTGTTGTTACAAGCAATGATGTTTCAACTGATGTTTTTGAACTTGAATCTAGTCTGACTCAAGAATCATCTGTACTTGTTAATGGAATTGTTCAAGAGGATAGTCGTTCTGATTTAGGCGTTGAGATTTTAGTAAAAAATATGGAAGTAATTCATATTGCTGAAGAATATCCTATTGCTTTGAAAGATCACGGAGTAAGTTTTTTAATGGATAATAGACACCTTTGGTTACGATCAAAGAAGCAATACGCTATTATGAAAGTTCGTCAAAATGTAATTAAATCAATTAGAGATTTTTTTGATTCAAGAGATTTTGTGTTAATTGACTCACCTATGTTTACTGGAAATGCTGTTGAAGGCACTACTACTTTATTTGAAACTGAATATTTTAATAAAAAAGCTTATTTAACTCAAAGTGGACAGCTATATCAGGAAGCCGGGGCAATGGCCTTTGGAAAAACATATTGTTTTGGTCCCTGTTTTAGAGCTGAAAAATCAAAAACGAGAAAACATTTAACAGAATTTTGGATGGTAGAACCAGAGATGGCATTTTATGATTTAAAAGATAATATGGATTTGATTGAGGAATTTATTGTTCATATTGTTTCTCAAAGTATTGAAAATTGTAAAGATGAGTTAAAAATTTTGGAAAGGGATATTACATTGCTCGAGAAAGTAAAATCCCCATTTCCTCGCATAACCTATGATGAAGCTGTTAAGTTCTTACATGATAATGGACAAGAATTTAAGTACGGTAGTGATTTTGGAGCACCGGATGAAGAATTGATTGCCTCAAAGTTTGATAGCCCTGTGATGATACATAGCTGGCCTCATGAAACTAAAGCTTTTTATATGAAAAGAGATGATTCTGACAAACTTGCTTTAGGGGTAGATGTTATTGCGCCAGAAGGTTACGGTGAAATAGTTGGTGGGGGTCAAAGAGAAGATGATCACGACACTTTGGTTAAGAGAATAGAAGATCATGGACTGCCTTTAAGCGCATTTAAGTGGTATTTAGACTTAAGAAAATATGGTTCAGTTACTCATTCCGGATTTGGATTGGGGCTTGAAAGAACAGTTTCATGGATATGTGGAATAGATCATGTAAGACAAACCATTCCTTTTCCGAGAACAATGGGAAGATTGGAGCCATAATGAAATTTGATGGACGAATTGCTGTTTTTGGAGGAAGGTTTATTTCAGAAGAAATTTATAACGATACCGTTGAAATTGGAAAACGAATGGCCGAAAAAAATTGGTTAGTTTTCTGCGGTGGTGGTGAAGGCGTAATGGAAGCTATTGCTAAAGGCGTATCACTTGGTGGTGGAACATGTATTGGAATTTTGAAAGAAAAAGACTTTAAAACTGGAAATGAATACCTCAGTATTCCAATTTCAACTGGATTAGATATAACTAGAAATGCCTTAATTAGCTATAATTGCGATTTAGGTGTTGCAATTTCTGGAGCATACGGAACACTTAGTGAAATAGCTTTCACATTAGCTCAAGAAAAGCAATTAATTGCTTATAATAGTTGGGATATTCCAAAATCAATTCAAGTAAAAACTATTGATTCTTTAATTGAGGAAGTAGATAAGTGTCTAAATCATTAAATGTTGCAGTTTGCCAAATAAACCCTACATTAGGAAATTTTCAAACAAATCTTGAAATAATTTCTAAAAACTATGAATACGCAGTAGAGAAAGGTGCAGACTTAGTAATCTTTCCAGAAATGTCCATAACAGGTTATCCTCCTCAAGACCTTCTAAATAATAAAGAATTTATTAGTCAAAATATTTCTTGCTTGAATGAGCTTACGAAGTCAACAACCATTCCATGCATTTTAGGTTATGTTGATGTTGAGGATAATAAAAAATTCAATGCAGCTGCTGTGTGCCAAGATGGAGCAATAGTTTATAAATATCATAAAATTCATTTACCAAATTATGATGTATTTGATGAAAGAAGATATTTTCATAGCGGTGACTCTGTTGGAATATTTCACTTAAAAGTAAATAATTATGATTACAAAATTGCCTTACAAATTTGTGAAGATTTATGGGAAGATGAATATGAAAGAAAAATATCAGAGGAGATTATAGAAAATCATCCTGACTTAATTATAAATATTTCAGCTTCTCCTTTTGCAAAAGATAGAAAAAATGACAGGGTGAAATTAATTCAAAGCAAATATAGGGATGCAAATTGTCCATTTATTTATTGCAATCTAGTTGGTGGCCAAGATGAATTGATTTTTGATGGTTTTTCGATGGTTTTTAACAGTGAATCAGAATTAATTGATATTGCTAATGGTTTTGAAGAACAAATTCTAATAACTGATCTCAATTCAAGAGAATCAATTGAAAAAATTTCTCCAAATGAACAGTTATTTAAGGCATTATCTTTAGGAATAAAGGATTATTTTATTAAAACAGGACATGAAAAAGCCGTTATTGGACTGAGTGGAGGTATTGATTCAGCGTTGGTAGCTTGTCTTGCTGTAGATGCTCTTGGTTCAGAAAATGTATCTTTAATTTCAATGCCTTCAAGGTTTTCAAGTGATCATAGTAAAAGTGATGCGAAACAACTAGCTAAAAATCTTGGAACAAATTTTAAAACAGTAGATATTGATAGCTTATTTCAAGCTTATTTAGATGTTATGAATGTACATTTTGATGGGTCAAATCCAAATGTAGCTGAAGAAAATATTCAATCAAGAATTAGAGGTAATATTTTAATGGCATTTTCAAATAAGTTTGGATCCTTAGTTTTATCAACAGGGAATAAAACAGAATTGGCGCTTGGATATTGTACTTTGTACGGAGATATGAGTGGTGGGTTATCAGCTATTGGAGATTTAAATAAAACTGAAGTATATGAGCTTTCGAAGTGGATTAATCAAGACAATGAAACTATTCCTAAAAATATTATAGATAAAGAACCATCAGCAGAGCTTGCTCCCAATCAGGTTGATCCATTTGATTATGATTTAATTAGTCCAATTGTCGATAAAATTATTTTCGGAGATGAAAATGAGCAAAATGAACAATATTTAAGTCTGAAAAAGAAGATAAATATTAATGAGCATAAAAGAAGACAAGCTGCTCCCGTTCTTAGAGTAAGTAAAAAAGCTTTCGGTATTGGAAGAAGAATTCCAATTGTAAATCATTTTAATGAGTAGTACGACAAAACCTATAAGAAATTTCTGTATTATTGCACATATAGATCATGGTAAGTCCACACTTGCCGATAGACTTCTCGAGCATACTGGAACCATTTCAAAGAAAAAGATGCAAGATCAAGTTTTAGATAATATGGAACTAGAGAGAGAAAGAGGTATTACCATTAAAAGTCATTCGATTCGAATTGATTATAATGGACATATTTTAAATTTAATTGATACACCAGGTCATGTTGATTTTACTTATGAAGTTTCAAGAACACTATCTGCAAGTGAAGGTGCATTGTTGATTGTAGATGCAGCTCAAGGTATAGAAGCTCAAACTGTCACAAATTATTTACTAGCTATTGATAATGATTTAGAAATTATTCCTGTTATAAATAAAGTAGATTTGCCCAATGCCGACATAGAAAATGTTACGTCTCAAATTATTGAATTAGTTGGTTGTTCAAAGGATGATATTTTATTAGCAAGCGCTAAAACAGGAGAGGGAATTGAAGATATTTTAACTACAATTATTAATAAAATTCCTCCTCCAGATGAACCAAAAAATGAAGAATTTAAAGGTTTAATTTTTGACTCAATATATGATAGATATAGAGGAGTTGTGGCTTATGTAAGGGTATATGAAGGGTCATTAAAAAAAGGTAGTAGAATTAAGTTTTTTGCCCATAATACACACTATGATGTAGATGAAGTAGGCCATTTTGTTATTGAAAGAAAAAAAGCAGATTCCATTAAAGCTGGAGAAGTAGGATATATAATAGCGAATGTCAGAGATATTGAACATGTTTTGGCTGGAGACACAGTTACAAATTTTAACAAGCCTTGTAAAAACCCTTTACCTGGATTTCAAAAGATAAAACCTATGGTTTTTTCAGGTCTTTTTCCATCAGATGCTGGAGATTATGACGATTTAAGAACTGCACTTGAAAAACTCAAGTTAAATGATGCTTCGTTATCTTTTGAACCTGAGGTAAGTGATGCCCTCGGTTTTGGTTATAGATGTGGATTCCTTGGGCTGCTTCATATGGAAATCATTCAAGAAAGATTGGAAAGGGAGTTTGATCTTTCAATTGTTACCACCAGTCCAAATGTAAAATATTTGGCTAATCTAAAAGACGGTTCTCAAGTTGAGGTTCAACGTCCTGCTTTATTACCTGAACCAAAATTCCTTGAAAGTCTAATGGAGCCTATTGTTACAGCAGAAATTCTTACTCCTGTTGATTATATAGGCAATGTAATGAAGATATGTGAAGAGAAAAGAGGGAAATACAAATCCACTCAATATTTATCTAAATCAAAGGTTCAACTTATATATGAACTACCTTTAGGAGAAATTCTTTTTGATTTCTATGATAAAATGAAATCTGGCTCAAAAGGTTACGCTTCTTTTGACTACACATTTAAAGAATATCAAACTAGCAAGCTGGATAAGCTAGATATTTTAATAAATAAAGAACCGGTTGATGCATTATCAATGATATGCGCCAAGAAAGACTCTTATCATAGAGGTTTAGCCTTATGCCAGAAATTAAAAGAGTTAATTCCAAGGCATCAAATCCAGATTCCTATTCAAGCTTCAATTGGATCAAGGGTTATTGCAAGAACCAATATTGCTCCATTTAGAAAAAACGTTACTGAAAAGCTTTATGGTGGAGATGTTACTAGAAAAAATAAGTTACTTCAAAAGCAAAAAAAGGGTAAAAAAAGAATGCGAATGATCGGAAGGGTTGAAGTTCCTCAGGAAGCCCTATTGGCAGTTCTTAAAATATAGCATGTTTTCTGAATATTTTTTTAAATCTAAATCTTTATTCTATAGCTTACTTGTCACTTTACCTCTCTTTATAATTTATGAAATCGGAATTTTCTTTTTGTTCCAAGCAGATATAGCGTTTGCTAAAAACGGAGCAGATGTTTTAATTGAAGAATTTATTAAAATGCTAGGATTGAACGGATACTATGCAGCTAGTTCTATTTTTATAATTGTACTTTTTTTTGTTCTTTTCAGTCAAAGAAAAAATTTTAAAACGTTTGATATATCTATTAAATATATTTCAATTATGATCATAGAATCTTTGCTTTATGCAGCTGTGTTATTGTTAGTTCTTCAAAATATCTATCTAATTCAGGGTTTGACAACTAATGTAATCAATAATATTATTTTATCTATTGGGGCAGGGTTGTATGAAGAGCTTATTTTCCGTTTTTTATTATTATTTATTTTAACAAAATCATTTTCATTCGTTTTCAAAACCAATGAATCTTCTTCCCTCATTCTATCGATTATTTTTAGTTCAATTCTGTTTTCATCATTTCATTATATTGGAATCGAGATATTTACTCCATTATCATTTACTTTAAGATTTATTGCAGGTGTTTATTTATCGTTGATATATATAAAACGTGGTTTCGGTATTGTTGCTTTAACCCATGCATTTTATGATTTATTTGTTATTTTTCAATTAACTTAGCCTATGAAAAAAATATGTTTTTATTTGACGGTGATAAGCCAAATTTTTGCTCAAACAACTATTGATACGTTATCAGTAACAATTTATCCTGAATTCTCTTATCCTGGGGTAGCAATAGAATATAAGTTTGATAAATTTGGAAGTGATGAAATTGAATTCCCTGTATCCTCAGATATAGATTCTGTGCTTTATACAGTTTCTGGAGATGGACTAGAATTTGAACAAATTTTGAAAACAAACGAAAATTCTTTGCAAGCTATAAATCAGGATGGAAATCACACTATTTATTTATTTTTAGATAGATTTATCAAAGATCCTGGTCCAAGAAGATTTTCATATGATTTTGGGTCGAACCAAATAATTAAAACTTTTATTTTAGGAGTTCAAATACCTTTCGCTTCAGAAGATTTTACAGTTAATGCTGAAGGTTTTACTCTTGAAAGAGTTAGAGATCAAAATGGTCTTACATTTTTACAGGGAATTATAAATGATTTTTCAAAATCGTCATCATCAGAGATTAATTTAAGTTATTATAATCCACATGGAAATACGTCAATTGAATATGCTGCAAATATAAGCACTCAAGATTCTGTGGTCCAACCACCACCAACTGCGAGTGATAGATTTGTTAGATATCCTTTCATTACTTGGGAGCCTATGGTAGCCTTTATATTATTATCAATTACTTTAGTCTTTATTTATCAATTTAACCCAAATAAGAATTATGTTAATTCATCTATAAATGATATTTCTATAAAAACAAATTCTTCAAAAGAATCTTTACCAAAATCTACGCCAAAAAAAGTTCAGAAAAAAAACATCAGAAAAAGTCAAAAAGCTTGAAAGCGATCTTTTTGATTAAAATTTTAATTAAACATATATTATATTCAGTTTGACAAGTAATGGATATTTTTATAATAATAATTATAGCTATAATTTCTTTTTTCATTTTTAAAAAGTATGATTTATGAAAGATAATTTTCAAATTGATAAGGCAATTATGGCTTTTAAGTCAAAAAGATTTGAAGAATGTAGACAGGCCTATGAATCTGCACTTACCAAAGAATATTCTAAGGAGGCTTGGACTGGTTTATCAATTGTAAAGCTTCACTTGATGTCTGAAAATCAAACAGCAAAGGACGTTAAATATTCTCTTGATAAAACTGTACAACTTTATCCTAAGCACAAAAATGAATTACTGGATGAACTGCTACTAAATGCAAAATACTTAATTTTTAAATATGTTGATTTAATCGCTCAATTAAATGTAAAAATTGAGGAAGATGAAAAAAAACAAGCATGGGCTGCCGCAGCAACACTTGTTTCTGCAGCGGCAGGAGTTTCTTCATCAACGTCAAAATGGAGTACTCGTTTTAATTTGGCTACAGGTGCTGGATTAGGATATACAATGAAAAAATTTTCAGATGTTGATGATGCAAAAGTTGTCCAAATAGGTATATTATACTTATTAAAAGATACGGGAAATATTGTTGAAGAATTTACTTTAGATCACAAATTATCTGATAAAAATCATGTAAAAAAATTTCTCAAAGAGGTAAAAGAAAACATTCTAAGCTTTTCAGAAATGGAAGAAAGCTACAACTTGAGCTTAGAGAAGTGAATATATCAAGTATTTTAATTTTTCTTTTTTATGGATTGTTCACAGCATATATGCTTTACAAGATATTGATGTTTTTAAATAATGATGAAGATGAGTTGGCAATTAGAAGTCCTCAGGATAATATCGAACCCTTACCCCAAATTAATAATGAGCAAACTCATCAAAAAAATTCATCTAAAGTTCAGAAAGATAGAGTATTAAATTTATCTTTATTTTCTCGTCCAATTAAAGAAGTACAAGTTGATGAAAGCTTGGAAAAAATCAAACCAAAACAAATTCAGAAAAAAACAAATAAAATTGTAAAAAAACTTGAAAAAGATTTATTTGATTAATCTCTTAAATAAATGAAAATTCATAATTATGATTAAAGTATTAATTATATCTTTTTTTATATTGATAACCCAAGCCTGCGATTATAAACGAGATGCTATTGGTGGAAACGATGATATTGTTGTACTTGCTGCAAAGGAAGATAGAGAAAAAATAAGTTCATTATTATCCATTGTTTTCAATGACACTCTTTTAACTCCTTCTCCTGAATTATTCTATAATATTAAATTTGCTGAACCAGAGAGCTTTTCAGCGCTTAAAACTCAGACAAATCTTGTAATTGCATCTATCGGTGATTATGAGCTAAATCCTGCAACCAAGCTTACCAAAGATTTATTAGGAGAAAGCGCATTTAATAAAACTCTAAATGATATTCCTTTAATTTTATCAAGAAATCAATTCGCAAAAAATCAATTATTTATGATTATAAGTGGTAAAGATTATGAGCAAATAAACGATTATCTAGTTCAGAATAGTACTTTTATAAAACAACAATTCGATGAAAATTTTTTCAAAAAACAAGCTCAATATTTCTTAGAAAATGAAAGACAGGAAGAATTAGAGTCAGAAATCTATAGATCATATGATTGGACAATGAAAATTCCATGGGGATGGGAATTAATAAGAAATGATAGTGATAAATCATTTTTTTGGATTGGACAAGAACTTCCATTTAGATGGATTGCTGTTCATTGGAGAGATGGAAATCATTTTAGCAAGGAAGATGCTTTAGAATATCTTTTAGAATTTCCTCAAGAGCATTTTAGTTCTATTAGATACAATCAAGATTATTTGAATATTGAATTTGATGATTTCAATGATGAATCAGCTTATAGAATCTTTGGTTTATGGGAATCAATTGATGATGCTAAAGGCGGTCCTTTTCAAGGATATATCTTTTATGATTATGAAAATGATAGAACATTTTATATAAGTTATATAGTTTTTAATCCTGGAGGAAAAAAAGCATTTTATATGCGCCAAATGGAAATGATTGCTAAAACAATAGAGATAAATTAAATGAAAAACTTAGTTATCCTACCAACTTACAATGAATCAAAAAATATTGTTAAAACTATCAATTTAGTTTTAGCTCAAAGAGATGATTTAAATATTCTTATCATTGATGATAATTCTCCTGATGGGACTGCAAAAATTGTTAAAGATTTAAATAATGAAAAAATTTTTATAATTGAGCGTGAATCAAAAAAAGGTTTAGGCTCAGCATATGTTGAAGGTTTTTCATGGTCCTTAAAAAATAACTATCAAAAAATAATTCAAATGGATGCAGACTTATCTCACGATCCTAAAGAAATTAATCCTATGTTGAATTTATTGGAAAGCAATGATCTTGTTATTGGTAGTAGATATGAAGGAGGTTTGAGAGTAATTAATTGGCCTATAATTAGGCTGTACATCAGTTATTTTGCTAATATTTATGCAAGAATAATTACTGGTGTTCCTGTCAAAGACTTGACAGCTGGATTCAAGGGTTGGACAAAAGATACTTTAGATAGAATTAATTTTCAGGAATGTTCTTCACAGGGGTATTGTTTTCAAATTGAGACTTCTTTTAGAGCTTTTCAAAAAGGTTGTAAGTTGATTGAACATCCTATAGTTTTTACAGACCGAACAGTTGGAGAATCAAAAATGAGTAAGGCTGTAATGATAGAGGCAGTATTTAAAGTTTGGTTGTTTGGTTTATGGAGATTACTAAGGTTAAAAAGATGAAAAGATATTATCTACCATTTGAAAAACCGTTAAAAGATTTAGATTTTGAAATTGAAAAATTGACAACATCCGAATCTGATTCAAAAAAATTAAAAGATTTAATTGTTGAAAGGGAAAATTTGGAAAAAGAAATTTTTGCAGATTTATCTCCTTGGGAGACTGTCCAACTAGCAAGACATCCAAATAGACCATATACCCTTGATTACATCAATGCTTGGTGCGATAATTTCACAGAATTGCATGGAGACAAAGCTTTTTCAGATGATAACGCTGTTGTTGCAGGAATTGGAATCATTGAAGGAACGAAGGTCGCCATAATTGGTCAACAAAAAGGAAGAAACACTAAAGATAATATTTTTAGGAATTTTGGTATGATGAAACCTGAGGGCTATAGAAAAGCATTAAGAGTTATGAAATTAGCTGAGAAATTCAAGTTACCCATAATTACATTAATTGATACACCTGGAGCTGATCCTGGTATTGGAGCTGAAGAAAGAGGGCAAGGGTATGCTATAGCAAATAATCTTTTTGAAATGGCTTCAATAAAAACTCAAATTTTATCAATTGTGATTGGAGAGGGAGCTAGTGGTGGTGCATTAGGAATTGGGCTTTGTGATAAAATGATTATGCTTGAAAATACTTGGTTTTCTGTCATAAGTCCGGAAGGTTGTGCATCTATTTTATGGAAAGATTCTTCAAAAGCACCAGAAGCTGCTAAATCCTTAAAACTCACACCTAAAGATTTGATGGAATATAATATTTGTAATATGATTGTTTATGAGCCTTTAGGAGGAGCGCATAGACATTTTAATGCAACTGCAGATATTCTTAAGAAAACAATGTTAGACGAAATAAAAGAATTACAAAATAACTTGAATGATGATTTCTTAGAATCTAGAGTATCAAGATATGATAAGCTTGGTATTTTCAGAGAAGGTTAATAAAAATCGTATCTATAATCTTTTATATTAGCGTTATCGCGAAGACTTAATATCCAGTCATCCCATGAAATATTCTGTCTATTTATCAATAAGCTAAATTTTATAGACTCTTTCATCTGATCATAATTAGCTCGATTTATTTCGTCAATACTTAAAACTCTTATAAATGCTTGTCCTCGGATTGTAGGAATAGGACCTATAACTTGTCCAACATAAGAATTACTAAGCGCTCCAACAAGATAATTGCTTTTTCCTACAGATGAGAAACTTCCATTTAATTTAGATTTACTTTTTTCAATGTATTCAAAAGTGGAATTTTCATTTGCTATTGATTTAAAATCTGAATCATCGTTTATATCAATTTGATTAGCAATTCTTTTGATTTCATTTTTTCTTAAATCTGAAAGTAATTTGTTTTTGATTTCATTTTTTACTTCTTCAAATGTTTGAAAAGATTCTTCAACAATCGAATCCATTTGGAAAACAAAAAAATAATCATCATTCTGAAAAGAATCTGAAATAGATCCTGGATTATTTTTAAAAGCGAAATTCACAGCACCTCTAACAGGACCAATATCATCGATAAAAATGGATTCCTTCACAAGTCCACTAGTTTCAAAAATTTCAAGATTATTCGATTCAGCTTGCCTGGTAAAACCATTTTCAGAAGCTTCTAATGAAAATAAACTGGAAATATTTTCAAGTTCATCTTTTGTATCTTTACCAGCTTTAACTGTTAAAAGGATATGTGAAGCATTAACCTGATTTTTCTGATTATCTTTTTTAATGCTATTAATTTTAATTACATGATACCCATATTGCGTTATCACAGGACCAACAATATCTCCAACATTTGCTGAAAATGCTGCATCATTAAACGCTGGTAACATTTGGCCAGGAGAAAACCAGCCTAAAGATCCACCTCTAGGGTTCCTTGGATCTCTGAAATTACTTGGGTCTTCAGTGTACTGATTGGCTAAAGTTGCGAAATCTTCACCATCTTTTAGGCGAAAAATCAAGTCCTCTGCTTCAATTTTAGTTCTTAATGAATCATTTAAATTTGTTGAAATTGGCCATTTAACAAATTTCATAAAGCGAGTTTCGGGCTTTTCATAATTGGATAGATTAGAATTATAGAGCTTTAATAGCTCTTTTTCTGTTGGTCCATCATTCAATAAAGAATCATTAAAATCTTTATCAATAGCCTTATCAGTTACGTGCAATATTTCTATTTCATAATCAACAAATCTTTTTTTGAAATCATTAAGAATATCATCTTGGGTTATGCTTACTCCATTTTTTATGAATTGTTGGAGTTTGTAGTTTGGTAAATATACATTTTGCATAAATTGCTCAATTGGTCTCCAATCAATTTGAGATGGAGTTAAGATAAATTCTAAATATTTCTCCAAGTCAAATTCTCCATTAGTTTGAAACAAATCATTTGATTGTAGAAAAAATGGAGGATTATTTTGCAATTGAAATAAAACTTCTTCGTCACTAACTGTTATATCTTTTTTTTCAATTTGTTCCTCAACTAAAAGATCATTAATTAATCTTTCCCAAACAATTGCACGAGTATATTCTTTTTGTTCATCTGCCATTAATGAAGGGTTGTTATTAGTTGATCGATTAATTTCTGAAGACACAAAGGAGTTAAAATCTTCATAGTAAATTGGTTTTTCATTTACAGAACCTATTTCATTTACTTGCCTTTGACCAAAAATATCACCGATGTTTGCACCCCCAACAAGTCCTCCAATAGCCATACTTATTACAAATAGTATAAGAATAGTCCACATGACAACTTGCATTTGACTTCTCATTTTAGTAATTAATCCCATGGATGCGAATTTAAAACAGCATCTATGTTTATGCAAATCTATTAAAAAATTGATGATTGAATTTTGAAAAATACTTATAATTCAATCACAAACTAAACCATGAGCAAAACAATACAGAAAATTCAATCTTTCTTAAGTTTAAGAAAGCCTTCAAATCAAGACGATGAAAAATT
Organism: uncultured Fidelibacterota bacterium; assembly: GCA_902624275.1. Lineage (GTDB taxonomy): Bacteria > Fidelibacterota > Marinisomatia > Marinisomatales > Marinisomataceae > Marinisoma. The sequence continues at coordinate 74,520 of CACNWW010000002.1, read as the reverse complement.
TATATCTGGAATAGATTCACCATATCAAGCAGCAAAGTTAAGAAGCGCTTCTAAGGATAAGACAGCAGACAAATTTCATTCTCCAGTAAGCTTTTCATGGAAAGCATTTTGGAAATCGTTTATTTATGAAAATTTACCTCCGGTTATTTTTTCTCCTTTAGCAGCAATATTTTTAGAAGGTTCTTTATCAAGAGCTTGGCACGTTTCTCAAAATAGGCAATTAATTGCAGTGTCTACAAAACATCATTCTTTAACCACGATTCGTAACAATTGGCTAATAATTTATCCTGCTTCATGGTTAATGAATATTGGACTATTTCTAGCACTTTTTTCTGAAAAGGAACTGATTTTAAATATTGATCCTTTTCACATGATCTTAGCTTACTTACTTCTATTTTTTAGAAGATTAATTATTGCTACTAAGTATGGGTATTTTAGACCGGAGGATTTAGAACGTTTATGCTTACCGGCTCCAGATTGGGATGACAACAAAACAGTTAGAAGATTAATAGCTCAAGGATGGATGCGTCCATGGGAGTTTTCTGGTTTAATTGAAGATGAATTAACAATTGCAATGGACGAAAATGATATTTGTTTGCAAGGAATTCCATTTGAACCATCCAAAGAAATAAGAGATAAATTAATTAATGAATCAAATAACGAGTTATTTCCACCTTCTACAAGCTCAACAAAAGAAGATGAACTTCCTTCAGGGTTTATCCTCTATAATATCATAAATTCAGTTTATAGATTACCTGCGCTTAAATATATGCAGCAATTGACATATTTATGTATGTTATTATTGCCAGCAGCAGCATTTCTATCAAAATATTTTTATGGTATATACTTATTTGGGGTTACTCCACAAGAAAAGATCATTTCGGTAGCAACTTTTTTTGGTCTTTTCAATGGATTTCAACTTATGATGTTTGGTATGGTCTGTGCTGCAGACTATCAGAGAAGATATGCTACATCAAAGAAATTAGGAAAACTCGTATCTTACCCTGGCTTAAAACTTTCTTCAATTTTTAAAAGTTTTTATAAAGATAAAAAAGAAGATAGAATCTTTGTTGATTTACAAAAAAGAGTCAATGTGTTTGCTTGGATGAACATGAGAAATGTTTTACGATCATTTGGAGAAACATACTATCTAAGGATTCAAGGTTATACTTCAATTTTAATTTTTTACTCCTTGTTATGTGTTGGAATTTTAAATCTGATAGTTTGGACTGGCATGAAGCATCATATTTCCACTGTTTATCTAATTGGCACAGTAATTTTTGCTGTTTCAGTTATTTGCTTATTTGCAATTTCAAAAGCCATCCAATTACAATCTTTAAGCGCAAAACATAGAGATTTTATCAGAAATGAACTTTTCATTATTGAAGAAGAAATTTGGGAGCTTAAGCTTGCTGGTAAAGGAGAGGAAAGAATTAACGATCTTTTAAGTGCTAAAGCCTTATTACAGCAAGTAGATGAATCTATCAATTATAAAGAGTTGATTTATAAACCAACTACTATTTTTGGTTATGCTGCAAATAATGGTGTTATGGGTTCAGTGTTAGGTTTAGTATTAACTGGAGTACTTTTTGCTATTCAGGGATTCGTTTCGGTTGGAATAGTTTATGATTCAATGGGTTGGTTTATTCCATAAACTATTACATTGTTTTCAATAAAAATCTATATATTCACAAAATATGAGATATAAATATTTAACTATTACTTTTATATTTGGTGCACTTTTTGCTCAAGGTAAAATATCTTTAGAGAGTGTACTTGATGGAACATTTAGAACTGAATCAATTGGAAGATATGATTGGAAGAATAGTTCTAATTCATATTATTTTTCAGAAAAAAGTGATGAAGGTCTAGAATTTTATCAATATAATCTTGCTTCAAATGATACCTTAAAAGCTTTTACTGTTAAAAAAAGTATTATTAGCAATTTTTCGTATTCATTTAGTCCAGATCAAACAAAACTACTTTTGAAAAAGAATTCAGTAAGACTTTGGAGACACTCTTCTTATGGTTCATATTATGTTTACGATATATTATCAGAATCCTTAACACCGGTTACTAGTAATCCAGATAGCTTAAGGAATGTAAAATTTTCTCCAGATTCCAACAAGATAGCATTCGTTCGAAATGACAATAATTTATACCTTTTCGATTTAACTAATGAGCTTGAGGATCAGCTTACTTTTGATGGGAGCGAGGATATTCTTAATGGACATTTTGGATGGGTTTATGAGGAAGAGTTTGGTACTTATGATTCATACAAGTGGAGTCCTAATAGTGAATACATTGCGTTTATAAGGGAAGATCAGACACATGTTAAGGAGTATGCATTGGTTGATTATGAAGCACAATATCCTGTTGTTAAGTACATCAGGTATCCAAAAACTGGAGAAGATAATCCCATTGTTTCGATTAGTATTTTAGACTTGAAAAATAAAGAATATAGATCTGTTAACTTGCCAGATACTGCATATTATATTCCTGATATCATTTGGCAAACTAATTCTTCTAATCTTTATTTTGCTACTTTAAATAGGAAGCAAAATGATTGGAATTTATACAAATACGATTTCTATACTAATGGAGCTGATCTAATTCTGAATGACTCAAATGATACTTGGATTGATAGAGATCCGTTTATTGTTCCTGGTGAAATTGGTACATGGACTACTAAGGGAGGTTTTAGTTTTGCGATTATGGATAATGGAGAAATCATCTGGCTATCTGAAAAAGATGGATTTAGTCATATTTATAGAAACAGACCCGACGGAAGACCAATAAACCAAGTTACAAGAGGAGATTGGGAGGTAAATAACATTAGTGCAATTGATTATAAAAATGAAATTATTTATTTCTCAGCTAAGAAAGAGACTGAAACAGAAAATCATCTTTACTCAATTAAATTCAATGGTTCTAGGCTTAAAAGACTTACCAAAGAAAAAGGTTCTCACTCATCATCTTTCTCTCCAACATTAAAATATTTTATTAATTCATATTCAAGTTTGACAGTTCCTCCAAAAACTTTTTTAAGAGAAAATAATGGAAAAATCATCAGAAATCTTAAAGAAACAGATAAATCTAAATTTGATGCTTACAATCTAACTTATCCTCAATTAATAAATATTTTTACAGATGAAGGTACCAGGCTTAATGCTTTAATTACATATCCACATAATTTTGATCCAATGAAACAATATCCAGTAATTTTATATAATTACGGTGGTCCAGGTTCACAATTAGTACTTAATAGATGGGGTGCAGGTAGTCATATTTTTCATCAATTTTTTGCAAGCAGAGACTTTATTATTTTTTCATTTGATAATAGAGGTACAGGAGGAAGAGGTAAAGCATTTAAAGATTTAGCATATGGTGATTATGGAAAATATCTTATTAAAGATCATATTACTGCAGCAAAATATCTTCAGGGATTAACATATGTTGATGCTGAAAATATTGGTATTTGGGGATGGAGCGGAGGTGGCTATCTAACTAATATGTGTATGACGCTTGCTAGCGATTATTATAAGGCTGGTATTTCTATTGCACCAAATGTAGAACCATTACTTTATGACACCATTTGGACAGAAAGGTATATGGGTTTAGTTGAAGAAAATCCTGAAGGTTATAAAAATGCTTCTGTTTTAACACATGTCGAAAAGGCCAAAGGGCATTTATTACAAATACATGGCAACGCAGATGATAACGTTCACCATCAGCATTCAATTAAGCTGGCTAAAGCCTATGCTGAACATGGAAAAGACATGGAGATGTTTATTTATTCTAATGCAAACCATGGAATGTATAATAATAACTTTTTAAGTGAAGATAACCCAGCTGATGGTTGGAAAAATAGATATCATTTATACAAAAAAATGACTGATTTTTTTATGGAACATTTGGTTCCAGATAATTTTTAATTTTCTGCTTTCATTGCAATTTTTTGAAACTTTTGCATTGCAGTCTCATGATTTGATGTAATATTTATAAGTTCATTTGCCCAAGATAGATTTTCATCTCCAACTAAATTTTTTAACCTTTCGATACTGTGAGTAAACATTTTAGGAAGAAAAGTAGGCGTAGGTGACCCTCCAGTTCCTTTAGCTTTAGTTTGATTTTGATATGGATCTGGAGCTTTAAGAATATAAAAAACAACCATTTTATAGTGATCAATTCTATGTTGAATAATCCAGCGTATTGCACTAGCTAAAATCTTTTTATTATTGTCATTTGATTCAATTTTTGAAAAATAATCAGAACTTTGAATTGCATTTCTTGTTTTAACAATCATTGCATGGTGAGCAGGAGGTCTATAACCAACTCTAAATGATTTTAAAAGTTTTGTTAATGAATCAACTTCAATATTTTTTGGCAAATCGTTTGAGTTAACATAGCCTTTTTCAAGTACTGCTTTTATCATTGCTTTATCTACTAAATTATCAGCTATATATGCATGCGTGTGATCACCTACACCTGTAATTTCATCAGCTATTGGATGATAGGAGCTGTTAGCTCCGGTTTGACCATGTAAGTTGGATAAATACAATCCTTTAGAATTATAACCTTCATCATAATCATCTCCACAATTTTCAAAAAACAAACCTTTTTCTTGATAAATACTTCCTTGATTTCCAAATAAGCCTTGAATAAATATTCTCACTTCTTTATTGTATAAAGATGGTTCACTCACCTTCCACATTGCGTTAAATAATTGATTTGATTGTTTTGTAGCAAGTTCAATTTTTTCAAGATTTTCTCTAATATTTTCACCTTCAACAGCTAACATTGCGTTTTCAATCATCATATTCGATGTTCTTTCCATTGCAAGATGTGTCATTCTAAAGCCTTGCTCATTTCCATCAAAATCATGAAAAGCAACTAAAGGTTTAATCGATCTTATGTAATCAATATTTTTATTTACATCATCATAATTATCTAATTCTTGATCAGGTAAATTTCCAGATCGAAGCACATAATCTGCAGCATATTCAAATTCAGGCTGTTGTCCTGAAATTCTTGAAGATAATAGAAGTAATCCAGAGAGTGGCCAAGGTATGAATGAGCACGCTTTCTTCTCTCCATTAAAAATAGGTTCAATTTTTATTCCATTAGCTAGCCATGAAGACCAGCATCTTACATTGGCTATTAATTCAGCTGATTCTCTCGAAGGGTTAGCAATGTGATTTTGTACTTCTAATATAAATTTATCCATCAAACTATCATCAATTGATTTAACCTCTTCTAAAAGAGCATATTTACCAATAAGGCCCTCTTTAGATTTATTGTGTACTGTCATTTCAAGTGCAATATCAGATAAAATATTAAACGGTGCTGGAAGTTCTTTTAATGTAGAGTATGGTAATGTTGAATTTGGCGTCCATATTAGTTCAGAGGTTTTTTGGATTAATTCAGCATCAAACTTTAGTCCAAATAAATGTTCACGGAATTGAATTCCATCTCCAAAAAAAGGGAAATGATTATCTGTTGATATTTCAATATTAGACTTCATTTTCCTGAATTAATTGATCAAGAAACTTAAAGACAGATTCATCATTCCAGAAAGCACTACCAACATCTTTGACCACTACCTCACCCTTTGAATTAATAATAAAAGTAGTGGGGATACCTGAAGTAGCAAAGAATTCATCATCAGTAACAATTTTATAAATTGGAAGATTTTGAAGACTTTCATCTTTTGGTATATAATTTTTAATAGTATCTAGTTTTTCTCTAGATAGGTATAAAAATATTAAATCATCTTGACCCTTATAATTTTCATAAAGCTCAGCCATGTAAGGCATTTCAGCTAAACACGGATTACACCAGGTTGCCCAATAATTAATAAAAAGATTTTTTCCTTTAAAGTCTTGAATTGTGAAAATATTATTATCTAGATCTGAAAATTGCAGCACATTGCTTTCAAAATCAATTGTTGAAACTTTCATATCTTCTGAGGATGGTACTTCAAGCTTAGGAGCTTCAATAACTTCATTCAAATACATGATAGATAGTTCTTTATAATATTTTTTATAATCTTTTAAATCGTTATTTACTTCATAAAATTTGTACGATAAAAAAGCAATACAAATGGCCATTCCAGCAATGATAATTTTTAGTATTTTTAGATTCATTATTTTTGAAATTATATAGTTTTTCGGAATAAAATACTTATATTTTAAAAATTATGAAATGTTTAAAATGCAAACATACTTGGGTAAGAACAAAGTGGTATGAGTACATTAGTTTTCTTGCCAAATGTACTAAATGTGGAAGTAGATTTATCTTAAGATACTGATCGTGAATCAGAAAATATTCCAGGTCGACAACCTTCATTTTTATTTTCGAATTCTATTTAATGATAATAAGCTGTTTGACTTGTCTTTTTCAGAGAATAAAAATGATTTAATGGAACGACAATTATCTTTAAAAATTAACAAAAATAGCTCTTCAAAATTTGCCAAAGAGGTCCAAAATCAATTGAATGCTTATTTTACTAGAAAGCTTAAAGAATTTGATATTCCAGTCCACATTGAAGGTTCAGAGTTTTCATTAAAAGTCTTTAAGGAAATGTCCAAAATTCCGTACGGAAAAACAAAAAGTTATAAGCAGGTTGCTGAAAAAATAAAAGAACCAAAATCTGCTAGAGCAGTTGGCAGAGTTAGTGGATCCAATAAAATACCTATTATTATTCCATGCCACAGAATAGTTGGAAGTAATGGAGAGCTTGTTGGTTATAGCGGTGGAGGTGGATTGCTATTTAAATCATATCTACAATTATTGGAGAAATCATGAAAAAAATATTACTACTATTAATTTATTCTCATATTATAGCACAGGAAACGTTAAATGAAACCATTATTTTTGAGAGTAGAAATCCATTTTCTTTTGAAGAGGTAATTACTGATCTTGATAATCAAGAAACACAAACTGTTACTGGAATTTTAGGATTTCCAGTAGATTTTGATGCGGAAAAAAAATATCCTTTAATTATTGGAGTTGCTGGTAGTTTAAACTGGGGTCCTCATCACTTAAAATATTTAGAAATGTATCGTTCATTAGGGTTTGCTACGTTTCAATTACAAAGTTTTGATAGTAGAGATGTTCAATCTACAGTTGGTAGTCAGGTAGAAGTCACCTCAGCAATGATGATTCTTGATAGCTACCTTGCGCTTGAAACATTGTCTACACATCCAAATATTGATATAAATAGAGCAGGAATAACAGGGTGGAGCTTAGGAGGCACTGTGTCGCTCTATTCTGCTTGGATGCCATTAATTAATGCTATCAATAATGGGGAATTTAGATTTGCTGCTCATTTACCAATCTATCCAGGATGCTTAGCATACCCGCATCCTGAAGAGTCCATGATTTTTAGTCAAGCACCAGTGCATATTTTAATTGGTGAATTGGATGATTGGGTACCAGCTTCTGCATGTACAAATTTTCTAGGAAAATTGAACGAGAGTGGATTACCACATAATATAGACATTACCATTTATGAAGATGCTCATCATTCTTTTGATAGAGAAATGGAGTTAACTAAAATGGAGCACGGATATACACTCGGAGATTGTTTCTTTCCAATGAATGATGAAGGTACGTTATTTTTAAGTGAATTCTGGAACATTCCAATTAATTCTCCAACGATGCAGAAGTTAGCATTGTTAACCTGCGCTGGAAGAGGACCAACGATGGGCGGAAATGATAAAGCTAGAGAACAATCATTTAAATTTTCCGCAGATTTTTTTATTAATCATCTTAATTGTTATTGATAATAATATAAGATTTTAAGATATTTATTCGTGCGAAATTTTTGGTTCATATTAAGCGTGTTATGGCTATGGACATGTAGCGGGGGAGATAAAGCCAGCGGTCCTGAAGAGCCACCTATCGTTGTAAATCTTACTTCTTTAAATGGACAAGCTCAAAAAGGTCCGTTTAATAATGGTACTGCAATTAATATTGCAGAACTAACCAACACCTTAAGTCCAACTGGGAGAAACTTTTCATCTGCTATTACGGACAATACAGGACGTTTTTCAGTTGCTAATGTGGAACTTGAATCTCCATATGTAGAATTAAGAGCAAATGGATATTACTTTAATGAAGTCTCAAATGAGATTTCTTCAGGACAATTAACGCTATTTGCTTTATCTGACTTGACTGGTAAAACTTCACTTAATGTAAATATTTTAACACATCTTGAAAAAAATAGAATGGTTACATTGATGTCAGGTGATAATCCAAAAACCTTTGCAGAAGCAAAAATACAAGCACAAGAAGAAGTATTAGCTATTTTTGATTATTCACGAGCTGATGTTCCTGAATCAGAATTATTGGACATAAGTCAAGATGGCGCAGCCAATGCAAAGTTATTAGCCATGTCCGCCATCATTCAAGGAAACCAAAATGTGGGTCAAATGTCTGAACTGCTTGCAAACATTAGCACGGACATTGCAAGTGATGGAACACTGGATGATACTAATCTAAGAAATACCTTGATTGAAAATTCTAAAAACTTAGATATGGCAGAAGTGCGATCTAACTTAGAAGCTCGATTTACTTCATTAGGTATTACAGCAACCATCCCAGCTTTTGAAACGGAGGTTAATCAATTTTTAAAGCCTCCTGAAGCGCAGGACATCAGCGCATCTATTGCAGAGGATACCCAAATAAATATTACCCTTGCAGGTTCTGATCCAGAAGGAGAATCCTTAACCTATACTATTTATGAAGTCAATAATGCGACAGTTACCTTAAATGGTGATGTTGCTAATTATACTCCTAATGCAAATTTTTATGGAACGGATACCTTTACATATTATGCCAATGATGGGACGTCAGATAGTAATATTGCAACAGTAACTATGACTGTGTCAGCGGAAGATGATGAACCAAATACACAAGATGTTTCAACTACTACAGATGAAGATGTGGCAGTAGTTGTAAACTTATCAGCAGAAGAATATGATGGAGATAGTTATTCTTTTGCTATTATTGATCAACCGAGCGATGGTTCTGTTAGCCTCAATGGTGCAAGCGCAACTTATACTCCCAACCAAGATTGGAATGGGGAAGACTCCTTTACTTTTGAAGCTACAGATGATGCTGGAAGAAATATGAATGTTGCAACTGCAACCATTACAGTTAATGCCATTAATGATGCTCCTGTTATGATTGATACTACATTCACTTTTGAAGAAGATAACTGCGTAAATGGTGGTGGTGGTGATGATTATTGTCTTATATTTGATCCGGCAGTACTCACAAGCGATATTGATGGAGGGTCTAGTAGATGGACCATGGTCACCGAACCTGAAAATGGGGAGGCTTTTGTAAGTGGTGGGCAAACAACTTATTATAATTCTAATGCAAATTTTTATGGAACTGATTATTTTACCTTAACAGCCAACGATGGTGAGCTTGATAGTAATGTTGCTACTATCACTATCATTTTTACTCCAGTTAATGATGCACCAGTTGCTAATGATGTTTCAGCTTCTATGGATGAAAATAGAATCAATGGAAGATATCAGCCAGTGACTATCACCCTGGACGCAACTGATGTAGAGGAAGACGATTTAACTTACAGTATTGTTGGGTCCCCAACTTATGGAACCTTAGGCAGTTTAGATGGAACCCAAATTGTTTATACCCCTAATCAAGACTATAATGGAGAAGACAGTTTTACTTATAAGGCAAACGATGGTGAATTAGATAGCAATATAGCAAGCGTGACAATTACAGTAAATCCAGTTAATGATGCGCCAGTCGTGCAAAATCAATCAGCATCCACAAATGAAGATACAGTAGTGGATATTACTCTATTAGGATCTGATATAGAAAATGATACTTTAACATATAGCATAGTTGAAAGTAATAATGGAACAATATCTATTTCTGGAACAACTGCTACTTACACTCCAAATCAAGACTGGAATGGAACCGATACGTTTACTTATAAAGCCAACGATGGAACTGATGATAGTAATACAGCCACGGTCACAGTTACTGTTGCTGCCGTCAATGATGCACCAGTAACTCAAAATGTTTCATTTACGACAGATGAAGACAGTCCATATACAGATAGTTATACCGCATATGTTAGTGATGTTGATGGAGATGCCTTGACTGTCACTGCTGTTACAAGCCCAACAAATGGTACTGCAACTTGCAATGATACCAGTACAGATTGTACTTATACACCAAATCAAGATTTTAATGGAACTGATTCTTTTACTTATAAAGTCAATGATGGAGAATTAGATAGTAATATATCAACAGTATCTATTACTGTAAATGCACAAAATGATGCTCCAACAGTTTCAACAGGAACTATCTCAACAAATGAAAACACTGCGGCAACATTAGATTTAAGTACGCTTGCTACTGATGTCGATGGTGATGATTTAACATTTAATAACACTCCTCCAGCAAATGGATCAGTTACAATTGATGGTTCTATTTTGACTTATATTCCAAAAGCAAATTGGAATGGAACAGAATCCTTTACGTATACTGCTAGTGATGGCACTGTAACTAGCGGACAAACACAAATTGTTGTTACAGTTGCAGCAGTCAATGACGCGCACCCGTAGCCTTACTATTTTTACCTTAATTAACTTCTTTTTTTTTATTACTTTTTGATATGGGGGTGCGCACCAAAATTCTATTTTTAATAATCACTCTATTCATTGTAATTAATTATGCTATTAGTGCATTTTTAAAGCCAGTTGAAGTTTCATATTCTGGTATTAATACTGAGTTATCATTATCAAATGATGTAGAGGTGTTATTTGATGATTATGGCGTTCCAAGTGTTTTTGCTGAAAATGATTCTGATATGTTTAAAGTTGCTGGCTATATTGGAGCAAGAGATAGGCTATTTCAAATGGCTTTTATGAAATATGCATATAAAGGACAATTAAGTTTGGTGGTTAATGATACATTATTTGCTGAAGATCGCTTTCTAAGAACCTTAGGTTTTGAAAAAACTGCCAAGAAGACATTAGATAAAGTTTCTCCTGACATTTTGAAGCATTTGGAAGATACATGTTATGGAATTAATACGTATGTCCAAAACTTAGGTCCAAATGAATATCCTTTAGAGTTTAAGTTATTGCAGATAAAAAAATTACCTGTATTTGAACCGTTAGATATTATTGCTTTAAGTACAATGATGGCTTGGGAATTGCAAGGTGGATGGGACTCAGAACTATTTTTTGGAGCGATTAATGAGCAGCTTGGCCCTGATTATTTGGCAGAGGTGTTACCATCATACAAAGAAGATTATGTTACCATAGCTTCCGATGATGTTTTGTTAAAGAGTTATCAGCAATTTGCAAGCGATACGAAGAATTTAAGAAACCTATTAAAAACAGATAGAGATGGCTATGGTTCTAATGCATGGGCTGTATCAGGTTCAAAAACAATTTCTGGAAAACCATTTTTAGCAAATGATCCTCACTTGGCTTACAATCAGCCACCGTGGTGGTATGAAATAAGACTCAAAAGTGACAATTTTAATTTTGGGGGCTATGGTCTTTATGGTTTCCCTTTACCAGTTATTGGACATAATGAGCATATCGGATGGGGTTTTACTAATGTGATGACAGATGATATGGATTTTTATATCGAATCATTGAATGAAGATCAAACACAATATTATGTTGATGGTCAGTGGAGAGATTTATTAATTGAAGAAGAAGAGATCACTCTTAAGTCAGGTGACATCAGAAAAATTACTATTCGTTCGACTCATAGAGGTCCAATTATTAGCAAAATACACAGAGATGCAAAAGCGTTAAATAAAGCCATATCATTTCAATGGACAGAATATGACGCCTTTGATGAAACTACAGCTTTGTTTATGCTAGCTCAGGCATCTAATTGGGAAGAATTTTCTGAGGCTTCTAAACTGTTTGGTGCGCCAGGTCAGAATTGGACATACGCTGATAAGGATGGAAATATTGGTTGGAGACCTAGCTCAAAGATTCCAATAAGGCTTGATGCTGAAATGCTTATCCCATTTGATGGAACTACCACAAAGCATGATTGGCAGGGCTACATTCCTTTTGATGAAATGCCATATTCTTTTAATCCTGATAAAGGATATGTTTCTAATGGAAACAATAAAATTATTGGGGATGAATATCCATACTACATATCACGATATTGGGCAGATCCAAGTCGTGGAGAGCAGATTGATAGAAGATTAAGAATTGATGCTCAATTTAATGTTGATGATATGAAATCGATTCTAAATGATATTACCTCACCATTTGGAGAAGAATATGCTCCAATCTTTACTAAAAATTATACACTAGGTTTTTCTGATGAAGGAGATGAGATTTATAACATGATAAAAGGATGGGATGGCGTTGAATCTATTGATTCAGGTGCTACAGTAGCCTTCCATGCAGTATATCTTCAACTAGTTCAAAATCTATTTCAAGATGAACTGTATAGTTTTGGTAGTGATTCATTTGACACATTTTATAGCTTGAAATATATCCGCTCACTAGCTATCAGAAAAATATTTGATGGTGAGGCAACTTTATGGGTAGATAATGTATTAACTGATGAACAAGAAACATTAAATGATATCGTGAATAAGTCTTTTCATGATGCGCACATATTTCTTTCTGAAAAGTATGGAAATCCCAAAGATTTAACATGGGGTCAAGTACACCAAGTTACCTATCGACATCGTTTGGATGCAGACCCGTTAGTCAAAAGGCTTATAAACTTTAGTGTAGGACCGTATCCAATGGCAGGGTCGGGTATGACTCCAAGAGCAGCCAGCTATTCCGTTAGCAAGCCATTTAGTGTGCGAGCAGGCTCATCTATGCGCAGAGTAATTGACTTCTCAAATCTAGATAACGGATTTAGTATTTTACCTACTGGACAGTCAGGATTGTTTAGATCAAAGCATTATGATGATCAAACTGATATGTACAATAAAGGAGAATTTAAACCGTTCATGTTTAATTATGACGCTCTTGATAAAGCAAAATCTTCTAAAATGATTTTCAAATCAAAATAATATTTTTCTTGAATCCCTATCAATCGATGTTTAAACTAGTCCAATGAGTAAATTTTATAACTATTATTTTTATTTTAGAAGCGGGGGGACTGTAGACGTCTAACGATAAATTTATATCAATTCTACACGAACCCTAGCAAAACCCGCTAGGGTTTTTTGTTATATGGAGGAATTATGAACGAAAAAATATTAGAAAATAGAGAACAAATAGATAAAGCTGATGAACAAATCTTTGACTTGCTTCTTGAAAGATTAGATGCTGTAACTGCTATAGGTCATATTAAAAAGCAAGAAGGTTTACCAGTTCTAGATCAAGAAAGAGAAAATGCAATCTATGCTAAAATTGATGCACGTTTTTCAGCTGCAGAAGCTAGCTTTTTAAAATCAATTTATCAGTCAATCATATCAGAATCAAAAAAAGTAGAGGAGCTATAATGTCAAAGTGGTCTAAAGATTCTTGGAAAAACTTCAAGATAAAACATATCCCACAATACAATGATCCAGACCAGCTTGAAAAAGCATTAAAAAAACTAGAAGGATTTCCACCATTAGTTTTTGCTGGGGAATGTAGAAATTTAAAGGAAGATCTTGCTAAAGCTAGCAAAGGTGATGCATTTTTGGTTCAGGGAGGAGATTGCGCGGAAAGTTTTAAAGAATTTAATGCAAACAATATTAGAGATACTTTTAGAGTCATTTTACAGATGAGTGCTGTTATCACTGCAAAGCTGAAAGTTCCTGTAATTAAACTAGGAAGAATTGCTGGACAATTTGCAAAGCCAAGATCTTCTGACTTAGAAACAAAAGATGGAAAAACTCTAAATAGCTACTACGGAGATTCTATAAATAGTATTGAATTTTCAGAGGAGAAAAGAGAACCAAATCCTGCAAGATTATTAAGAGCATATTCTCAATCTGCTTCTACTTTAAATCTTCTCAGATCATTTGCTCAAGGAGGTTTTGCAAACTTGCGAAAAGTGAATTCATGGAACATGGGATTTGTTAAAGCAAGTAAAGAAGGAAAAAAATATGAAAAAATAGCAGCAAAAATTAATGAGTATTTAGATTTTATGGATGCTGTGGGAGTAAATACATCTACTGTTATAGATTTAAATACCGTGGAGTTTTTTACTAGCCATGAAGGACTTCACTTACCATACGAATCTGCATTAACCCGTGTAGATTCATTAACAAATGAAGTGTATTGTACATCAGCACACTTTATATGGATTGGAGATAGAACGCGCTTTATAGATAGTGCTCATGTAGAATTTTGCAGAGGAATAAGTAATCCTATTGGAATAAAGTGTGGTCCTAGTCTTGATCCAGATGAATTAGTTAAAATTATTGAAACAATTAATCCGACAAATGAGGCAGGAAAGATTTCATTAATTTTTAGATATGGTGAAGAGAATATTGACCAACATTTACCAGGTTTGGTTGAAGCAATAACAAAAAATAACAAAAATGTATTATGGATTTCAGATCCTATGCATGGAAATACTGTAAAGTCTTCATCAGGCCTAAAAACTCGTGATTTTAACTCATTGCTTAATGAAACATCAAAAGCTATTAAAATTCTCAAAGAAAAAGGGTGTCATTTAGGAGGAATTCACTTGGAAATGACAGGACAAAACGTTACTGAATGTACTGGAGGAATCTACAAGGTAAGTGATGATGATTTGAATTCAAGATACCATACGCACTGCGATCCAAGATTAAATGCTAATCAAGCGCTAGAACTCTCTTTCAATATTGCGGAGGAGCTGCAAGGTTAAATGCTAGTTCAAGGTACATTGCAACTTCCAGGAGATAAATCTATTTCACACAGAGCAATTATGCTTTCAGCTATAGCTAATGGAGTAAGTTATGTTAAAAATTTAAATGATGGAGCTGACTTGCAGTCGACAATTAATATTTTGAAAGATTGTGGAGCTTCTATACAGCAAAGAGATGATAAAATAGTAATTAATGGAAAAGAACTGCATTCTCCATCAAATAATCTTGATTGTGGTAATTCAGGAACTACCACAAGACTTGTTGCAGGACTATTAGCTTCCCAAAAATTAACATTTTCATTAATTGGAGATGAATCCTTATCAAAAAGACCAATGAAGCGAATAATTACGCCTTTAACAGCAATGGGATGTAAAATTTCCTCTAATAATGGATTATTGCCTTTATCAATAGATGCTTCTGATGGTATTAGCGCTATAGATTATGATATGAAAGTTGCAAGTGCACAGGTTAAATCAAGTATACTTTTTTCCGCTTTAGGGGGAAATAATGTATCCAGTATTAATGAGATTATTCCGACAAGAAATCATTCAGAAATTATGTTAAAGAATATGGGAGCATTAATTGGAAGTGAAGGAAGTAAAATTATAGTTCATCCACTCAAATCCAAGTTAAATTCGATTGATATTTCTGTTCCTTCTGATCCATCTTCAGCAGCCTTTTTTGTTGCTTTAGCAGTTATTAATAATAATTCAAATTTAAAGTTAACTAATGTGTTGCTTAACAATACTAGAATTGGATTTGTTAAAGTTTTAAATAAAATGAATTGTTTAATATCAAAATCAAATGAATCAATTCATAATGGAGAAAAAGTAGGAGATTTAATTATTAGTTCATCTAATCTTAAAGCAATAGAAGTTGAGCCGGAAATTATACCATCAATCATAGATGAAGTACCAATATTAGCAGTTGTAGCAGCTTTTGCAAACGGCACAACAGTTTTTAAAAATGTAGAAGAGTTAAAATATAAAGAATGTGATAGGTTAAACGCAATTATACATAATCTAGAAGCATTTGGAATCAAGGCATATGAAAAAAATAATGATTTATTTGTCGAGGGAGGTAAGGTAAAAAAAATGCCTAAAATAACTACGTTTGATGATCATAGAATTGCTATGGCATTCACAATTTTAAGCCTTACTTCTTTTGAAAAATATGAGCTTGATAATAAACAATGTGTTGATATTTCATTACCAAATTTCTTCAATTATCTTAGCGAGGTAACCAAATGAAATTTGCAGTTATAGGAAACCCAATTGATAAAAGTTTAAGCCCTCTACTTCATGAAATTCTCTATGATAAATTGAATATTTTGAACTGTTCTTTTGAAAAAATTCGTTTAGAAAATGATAAGCTTGATGATTTTTTCAATAATGATTTTGGTTTATTTAATGGTATTAATGTTACTATACCATTCAAAAGTAGAGTAGTAAAGTTTTTGGATGCTATTGACGATGAGGCAAAAATCTTAGATAATGTAAACTGTATATCAAAATCAAATAATATGATTTGTGGATTTAATACTGATAAGTATGGATTTGATATGCTTTTAAATGAAAATGGTATAGTTATAGAGGGAAGTAGCTGTATTGTCCTTGGGGCAGGATCATCTGCAAAAACTGTAGTTAAATGCTTAATAGATAAAGGGGCTGGTAGGATTATTATAAAAAATAGATCTATCGATAATGCTCACAATCTTCAAAACTTTGCTCATACCCTTGGTTTCAAAAATGTAGATCTATTTAATTCTAATCATGCAAGTTATGATATTGCAATTAATACAACTCCAATAGGAATGTACAATGAAGATAAAGACAACTTTTTTGACATCCCTGTTGATAGAAATACAACATTAATTGACCTTATTTATACTTCTAAAGAAACTTTATTTTTGAAAAAATTTGATCAATGCTCCCAAAAGGTAAATGGTCTTGATATGTTTATTTATCAGGCTTTGAAGTCTATTGAAATTTGGAGAGAAACTAACTATAATTTGGATTCACAAATTGAATCCGTTAGAAAACAATTGGAGAATATAAAATGTTAAAAAAAATATCATACATGACCGCTGGCGAATCGCACGGTAAAGGGTTGACAGGTATTATTGAAGGAATACCTGCAGGTCTTCACCTAACGGAAGAGTACATTGCAATTGACCTTTTAAGAAGAATGCAAGGCCACGGAAGAGGCGGTAGAATGAAAATTGAAAAAGACTTTGCAGAAATTTTTTCTGGTGTTAGGCATGAAAAAACACTTGGCTCTCCAATTTCACTTATTATTAAGAATTTGGATTGGGTGAACTGGGAAGATAGGATGGCAGTAGGCAAACCTGAAAAAGAGCATAAAAAGATTTCTATGCCTCGTCCTGGACATGCTGACTTGGCTGGTATGATGAAGTATGATTTTGATGATTTAAGAAATGTTCTTGAACGTTCGTCTGCAAGGGAAACAGCTATGAGGGTTGCAATTGGTGCTATTTGCAGAAGGCTTTTAGAAGAAGTTGGAATTCTTATTGGCAGCAGAGTTTATCAAATCCATGATATAGTTGATGAAACTCCAGTTTTAGCTACAATGTCATTAAAAGATTTGAATGATACTGCTGATCAGTCCTCAGTAAGATGTCTTGATAAAGATGTTGAAGGTAAAATGATTGAAGTAATTGATACTGCAAAGCGTAATGGTGACTCTGTTGGAGGTTCCTTCGAGGTGATAGCATCAGGTCTTCCTTACGGGCTTGGCTCATATATTAATGCCGATGGAAAGCTTCAAGCTCGAATAACACAAGCTATGATGTCTGTAAATGCTTTTAAAGGTGTTGAGCTTGGTGCAGGTTTTGCTTCAAGCGCAGCCTTTGGAAGTGAGTTGCATGATGAAATTCTTTTAGAAGATGATAAAATCGTACGTTCAAGCAATAATGCAGGGGGAATTGAAGGTGGAATGAGTAATGCACAGCCCATTCATGTAAAAGTAAGTATGAAGCCACTGTCTACGTTAGTTAAACCTTTAAAATCTATTGATTTAGAAACTATGGAACCGGTACTTGCCCATAAAGAAAGAACAGATTCTTGCGCTGTTCCTGCTGCATCAATTATCGGAGAAAGTATGCTTGCTATAGTCCTTGCAGATGCATTACTTGAAAAGTTCGGTGGAGATAGTCTCACACAATTAAAAAAACATTTAAAGAGCAGTGGAAAATATTAAACAGCTATATCTTATTGGAATGATGGGTAGTGGAAAGTCTTCTACCGGAAAAGCCCTTTCGTTGAGTTTAGAATGGGAATTCATTGATATTGATAATGAAATTACTAAAACATACAATTCGACGATTAATGAGCTTTTTTCTAAAGGTGAGCAATACTTTAGGGAGATAGAGTGCGCTGAACTTAAAAAACATATATCAAAGGAAAATGTTATTTTAGCTATTGGGGGAGGTGCTGTAACATACAAAGAGAGTTTTAACTTATTAAGTTCTAAACTTTGCATATACTTAAAAACATCAAAAAATATATTACTAGATAGACTTCAGGGAGATAAATCCAGGCCATTGTTAAATGTTGAGAATAAAGAAGAAGTGCTTGGTAAAATCATTCGTCAAAGAGAACAAAAATATCAAGCATTATGTAATTATGAAATGAGTACTGACAATATGACCATTCAAGAAAATTGCGAGAAAATCATGGAGATGATTAATGTCTAATAAGATTAAAGTTGACTTAGGAAATAATAGCTATAATATTAGTTTGATTGAAAATTTTAAAGCTTCAGTTACTAAGTTTGCATCTTCAACTGAATCCCAATGCATGTTAATAACGCAAGAAGAAATTTTTAATATATATAAAAATAGTTTCAACGAACTCTCTGATTTAGCAAATGTTAACATTTTTATAATTGATCAGGGGGAAAAAGCAAAGTCGTTTGAAACCATTTCTTTAATTGTAAATGATATGGCAAGAAATCATTTTGATAGATCTTCATTAGTTTTTGCGGTAGGCGGCGGCGTGGTTGGAGATGTAGCAGGTTTTGCAGCATCAATTTTTATGAGAGGAATTAAATACATTCAATATCCCACTACCCTGCTCGGCATGGTTGACTCAGCAATTGGAGGAAAAACAGGAATCAATTTACAAAATGGTAAAAATTTAGTTGGAAGAATTTATCAACCAATAGCTGTTGAAATTGATACAAATTTTTTATCAACCTTGCCTAAAAGGGAAATGAATGCTGCTTTAGCAGAAGTTGTTAAATATGGCTTTATTTATGACAAAGAATTTTTTGAATATTTAAAAACAAATTTTGCTCAAATTGATAGTAAAGACATGAATGTTTTACAAAAAATAATAGTACAATGTTGTGAAATTAAAGGTGATATTGTCAGTCAAGATGAAAATGAGAATGAGCTCAGAATGATTTTGAATTTTGGCCATACTGTTGGTCACGGACTGGAGTCTTTTAATGAGTATAAAAATTTATTGCATGGTGAGGCTATTTTTTATGGTATGAAATGCGCATTATATCTTTCTAATAAATTTGGAAAATTATCTGATAAAGAATACACGTCATCCATACAATTTATATCAAAATTTGATTTACCTAAGCTAAGCATAAATGATAAAGATAAATTTATAAATTTTGTTAAAAATGATAAAAAGTTCAGAGATAAAAAAATTAGGTTTATTTTGCTAGATGAAATTGGAAAATCTAGAATTAGTGAGGATATCTCATTTGATCAGATTAAAGAAAGTTTGAGCGTGTTATGAAATTGATAATTGTTAATGGTCCTAATCTTAATTTACTTGGAGAAAGAGAACCTGAAATTTATGGTAATGAAAGTCTTAATCAGGTAAATAGATGGATACAAAATCATGAACTATGTAAAGAATTAGAATTTGAATTTTTTCAGTCAAATTTCGAAGGAGAAATAATCGACTTTCTACATTCAAAAAGAAGTGAAGTAGATTATTGTATTTTAAATGCTGGAGCATTAACACATTATTCTTATGCCTTGAGAGATGCTATAGTAGCTACTCAAATTCCTACTGTTGAAGTTCATCTTTCAAATATTTATAAAAGAGAAAATTTTAGAAAAACTTCAGTTATAAAAAATGTTTGCATTGGACAGTTTTATGGCGAGGGAAAACAAAGTTATATTAATGGTATAAAGCATATTTTGGAGAAGAAATAATGAAAGTTGGTATTCAAGGCATAGTTGGGAGTTTTAGTGAAGAAGCAGCAAAAGCATATTGCGAAAAATTTGGAATTCAAGATTTTGATTTAAAATATCTTGTAAGTTCAATGAATGTTCTAAATAGCTTATCAGATGAATCGATTGATACAGGCATATTTGCCATGGAGAATGCACAAGGTGGAGTGGTTATTGAGAGTGTTGAGGCTTTGGCTAGAAATCAGTGCGAAATCATTGATATGTTTTACGTTGAAATAAGCCAAAACCTATTAGCTATTGAAGGTGTTTCATTGGGAGATATTGAAGAAATTCACTCTCATGAACAGGCGCTAAAACAATGCAAAGATTATCTTGCTGAAAAATTCTGGTCAAAGAAGCTTGTTGAACAAGATGATACTGCTAAAGCAGCACAAGATCTATCTGAAGGTAAGCTTTCAAAAAATGTAGCAGTTATTGCAAGTAAATTTTCTGCAGAAAAATATGGATTAAAAATTCTTGAGCACGATATTCATGATCTAAAAAGAAATTTAACTTTATTTTTAGCTGTCAAAAGGATCAAACCATGAATAGGGTTAGCATCATTGGATTCGGTAGATTTGGAGCGATGTTACATGCCTTACTTTCCAAGGGATTTGTTGTCGACGTTTATGACAAAAATTCAATTGATAATTCAGAAATAAATGAAGTTTCACTCGAAGAAGCATTAAAAAATGATACTATATTTGTAGCAGTTCCAATTAGAGATTTTGAAGATTTAATTATCGATATTTCAGGGAAAATTAAAAGTGGAAAAACTATCATTGATGTTTGTTCAGTGAAAGTATTTCCCAAAAATGTAATGCTTGATAATTTAGCTGTTGAAACAGATATAATTGCAACTCACCCATTATTTGGTCCTGATTCTTTAAAAGATAGCGGTTCAGTTATGACAATGGAATCCGTAAGAAACTCTTTTGAAAGATATAATTTTTGGAAAAACTATTTTGAAAGTCAAAATATCACAATTGAAGAAATTTCTGCTGAAGAACATGATATGATGGCTGCTAGATCACAAGGGTTAACCCATTTTGTTGGAAGAGTAATTGATGATTTTGGTACAAATCAAACTCGAATTGATACAGAAGGTTATAAGGCTCTTCACAAACTTGTAAGCCAAACCTGCAATGATACCTGGGATTTGTTTGAAGATATTCAAAACTATAATCCATATACCGAAAAAATGATTTCAGAATTAAATGGAAGTTTCAAAAAAATTAGCGAAATTATAGAAAAATAATGGGGGAAATATTTTATGGATAACATTTTCAATAAAATTAGTTTCAGTTTAATCGTTTTAGGTATTGCATTTTATGTCTTTACTATGACATTCACTGCATTGATTCCATCAATTTTAGGGCTATTGATTCAAATTGTTTTATTTCTTGGAAGAACTTTTCCAAAGCTTCATAAACTCTTTGCTCATGTAAATGTTTTAATTTTAGCTCTTGGAATAGGTGCGACATATGGCTCTGTTTTAGATTTAGCTGGCTATCTTCTTAATGGAGATGAACTTGCTAGGCCTTTGGCAACAGTTGAACAGTTTACAGCTTTTGTTTTATGTTTAGTTGGATTTATTATGGCGATTCAATCATTCATTAATGCACGAAAAAATTAATTTGAAACAATTTCTAAAATAATCTGTTAAACATTTAAGATTAAAAATTAGGAGAAATTATGAGAAATATATTACTTGCAACTATATTTTTTACAAGCATTTTTGCTCAAGGCCAAACGGACCGAAGAAGTATGTCTGATTCTGACAAAATGGAAGTTCGTAAAAAACGCATGGAGCAATTACAAAACCAGAAAGAATCAACAATGATTGGAGTTCAAACTAATTATTTAAACTTGTCTCCAGATCAAGCTGAAAAATTCTTTCCTATGCAAAATGAATACAAAGATAAAGTGCGTGAAGCTCAAAAGAAATACCGTGAAAAAATTGGTAGCTTAAGATCTAAAGCAAAGGATGCATCAAAGTTTGATGTAGATTCTGCTATTAAATATCAATTACAAATGAAAGAGAAGTTGGCAAAATTAGAATCAGAGTTTTTAAAAAGTACAACTTCAGTTTTGAGTAATGAACAACGAGCAAGACTAGTCTTTCAAGAGGAAAGAATGAAATCTAATGCTTTAAAAAAACGTACAGATGAGCGCATTTCTGAGATGTCAAAAAGAAATTTTGACAGAAAGAAAAAATTAAGATAAATTTAAATACTTGAATATAAGGGGTTTTATGAAAAAACTATTATTAATGTTTTCACTAATTTTTATGGTCACTTCATGTGATGACATGTCGTATATGGAGGATATGACCGATTTACAGCTTATTGAAGCAATTGCTAATGATCCAAATAAATTTGAAGTTGACGGCGAAGATATTCCTCAAGCTTCACGATTCGTGGTTGCAGCAGAATATTATGATTACATGATGATTAGTGCTGAAATTTCTCCAGAGCATGGATATTTAGTTTCAATGGGAGATATGGCAATTGATGCTGGCGATGTTACTGAAATTTTCTTTGCTAAAGATGGTAGAAAATTAGGTAATAGAGAAGGAATGGATGATAGAAAAAGACATAATAAAAGATGTTTTAAATTTGTATTTCCTTTATCGTTCACCCTTGGAGATCAAGAAGCTATTTATACAGTAAATGATTACAAAGAACTTCGCGATAGATTAAAAACAAACTATCAAGAAACAGGTGTAAAAATGAAACCTGATTTTGTTTACCCCCTCCAAATTCAATTTAAAGGAGATGATGAAGCGGTTGCAATTAATTCGGAAGAAGAATTAAAAGCTGCGTTTCAATCATGTAGAGGTGAACAAAATGACAAGAAATGTTTCACATTTGGTTTTCCTGTAAGCTTTACAATGCCTGATGAATCAATTCTTACTGCTGAAGATGAAGAAGATTTAGAAGAAAAAATGAAAGCTTTCTATGAATCTTATGAAGGTAAGAAGAAAAGACCTCGTGTTATATTTCCAGTTGATTTAATGTTTGAAGATGGATCTTCACTCACAGTGAATTCTGTTCAAGAAATGAAACAGGCTTGGAGAGATAATTGTAGAAAAAGAGGCAATGATGATGAAAGTGAAGGTGGAAGCGAAGGTACTCGCGGATAATTCCATTTTTATTGATTTTTTGAAAAAGGGCTACGATATGTAGCCCTTTTTATTTATATCTAAAGAGAATTGTATTTTCCACTTTTTTTACTAAATTGCGAAAAATATGAAGATTTTTTTAGATACATCAGACGTAAATATAATTCGCAAATACTGTGAAACAGGACTCATTGATGGAGTAACTACGAACCCTACTTTAATGAAGCAAGTGGGAAGAAATCCAGTAGAAGTAGTTTCTGAGATCTCCTCCTTATTTAACTCTGATGCAAGTATAAGTGTTGAAGTGGTTGCTGATTCTGCAAAAGATATGATTATACAAGCCAAACAGTATCATTCAATCAACAAAAACGTCACAATTAAAGTTCCTTGTACCTACGAAGGATTAAAGGCATGCAAAAAATTGTCTAATAGAGATATTAAAGTTAATGTAACATTAATTTTTTCGTTTAATCAGTCAATCCTTGCTGCAAAAGCAGGAGCAACTTATATCTCACCATTTATTGGAAGGTGTGAAGATAATGATATAAATGGAATTGATTTAATATCTTCAATAAGAAAAGTATTTAACTTAAATAATATTTCAACCAAAATTTTGGCTGCTTCAATAAGAAATATTGATCACATAAGTGAATCTTTTAAAGCTGGAGCAGATATTGTCACGATTCCGCCAAAAGTTTTTGAAGAAATGTATAAACATAGTTTGACAGATCAAGGGCTTGAGCAGTTTAATAAAGACTGGAAAGAATTAAATAAATAATTTTTGGGGCCGTAGCTCAGTTGGGAGAGCGCGTGGATGGCATTCACGAGGTCGTCGGTTCGATCCCGTCCGGCTCCACAAGACAATCCTAAATAAATTTCCTATTACTTTTCATTAAAAAAAGCTCTATTTTTATTTGTTATTAACTAATTAGAAAGGGGATAAAAATGAAAAAAATCTTATTTATTTTTACCGCAATATCAATTTTATTTTTCTCAGCTTGTGAATCAACTGTGAATTATGAAGGAGTGGAATCTGCTGGAAAGAGACTAGGGGATGAAACTAATGAATTGTATGGAAACGCATATGTTTTAGGAAGCGATGAGTCAGTAGATGTAGTTATGGAAGCTGTTGATGCATACAATTCTTTAGATGCTGAAAAAGAAATGTCTTTCTATTCTGAAGAATATCTTTCTGATGAAAGAATGGAAGGTATGAAAGATTGGCATAGTAGATTTGAATCTTTAAACATGCAACCTTGGGCTGCAGTTCCTATCAGACTTATTGGCGACGATCGAGACCTTGTCTTAGTTTGGTCTGTTGAAGATAGAGTGTGGAAAGATGGATCAAAGCATACTCAAGACCTGTTTGAGGTCTTCCCTGTAAATGATGAAGGAAAAATTGACGGTTTTAGCCAATGGAGAAGAAATAGACCTACAAATGAGTTTGGACTTTCTCAAGGAGGTAAATTCATTGGTTTAAATCCTGATAATGAATACTCAGGCAGACCTTTTGTTTTTTCAAACAGAGGTGAAGTTGAAACAATGGAAAAATTCTTAGAAGCTGCTAACAATTTAGATGTCGATGGGTTTTCGGAGTATGTAAAATATCCTTTCTCATATAACGGGATGGAATTGAATAAAGAAGATTTTGAACAAGAATTCTCTAATAGAGAATCACAAACTTGGAAGCCTTGGGCAATGATTCCAATTAAAATCTCAAATACGGATCCAACATCAGGATTAATTGTTCATTCAAGAGCAGAAATTGTACGCAAAGATGGCAGTGTTACAGAGTTTGAAGCTGCTGAAACATACTTTTTTGACCTTGATGGAAAAATTACTGGTGTAAATCAGTTTACTAGAGCTGTTCCTCAGCCTCAAACTGAAGAATAAATCTAAAAAAACTTTTTGTTGGGCATATTTTTGCCCAACAAAAAGAATTATTATCTTAAATTAAACTATCATAATGAGAAATAAATTTATCATATTAGCACTAATTTTAATTACACTAGGAGTTTTCTATATGAGTATACCACCACAAGAAAGAGTTGCAGTTATATCAACAAAACATGGAGATATGGTTGTGGAATTTTATCCTGATGTTGCACCAATGCATGTTGAAAGTTTTATTGCTTTAGCAGAAGAAGGTTATTTTAATGGAACTACTTTTCATCGAATAATTCCTGGATTTGTGATTCAAGGAGGAGATCCTAATTCAAAGCTTGATAATAGAGCTTTACATGGTACAGGAGGTAGAGCTGGAAAATTCTTTGGACTTGGAGATGAAAATGACCCAAACACTTGGTTAATTCCAGCTGAATTTAATGATATACCTCACACAAAGGGAATTTTATCTATGGCACGAACAAATGATCCAAATAGTGCATCAAGCCAATTTTTTGTTTGTCACGATAATGCACCTTTTTTGGATAAGAATTATACTGTTTTTGGTAAGGTAATTAAAGGTCTTGAAGTAATAGACTCAATAGTTAATTCTGAAAGAGATATGAATGATAATCCTTTAGAAAAAATTGAAATGACAGTTTTAATGAAGGATAAAAGCGAAGTTGCTAAAGACTAATTGAAAATATATTTTGGGGGAAAATGAAATTTAGTTCTTTTCAAACGCCTGAAAGAAGGCTTTTGGGTGCTGGACCTACAAATTTATATCCAGAAGTATCAGAAGCCTTAACAAGACCCGAAGTTGGACATTTAGATCCAAAATTCGTTGAAATGATGGATGAAGTTAAGTCCATGCTGAGATATTTATTTCAAACCAAAAATGAATTTACTATTGCCATTTCTGCGCCTGGAAGTGCAGGTATGGAAGCCAGTTTTGTTAATTTAGTTGAGCCACGTGATAAAGTAATTGTTTGTGTCAATGGACTTTTTGGCGGGCGAATGGTTGAGAATGTCGAAAGAATTGGTGGCGAAGCAGTCACAGTAGAAGATGAATGGGGCACCCCAGTATCGCTGGATAAACTTGAAGAATCTTTAAAGAAAAATCCCGATACTAAGGTGGTAGCTTTTGTTCATGCTGAAACATCGACAGGAGTAAGAAGTGATGCAAAAGAGATTGCCGAAATATCTAAAAGATATGGATGTTTGGTTATTGCAGATACTGTTACTTCGTTTACAGGAATTCCAATTTTGACCGATGAATGGGGATTGGATGCAGTATATTCAGGTAGTCAAAAATGTCTTTCATGCGTTCCAGGTTTATCACCATTAACATTTTCTGATAAAGCTATCGAAAAAATTAAAAATAGAAATTCAAAAATTCAGAGTTGGTTTTTAGATCAGACTCTAGTTTTAGATTATTGGAGCGGACAAGGGAAGAGAAGTTATCATCATACTGCTCCCATTAATTCTATTTTTGCATTACATGAAGCTTTAAGGCTTGCATGTGAAGAAACACTTGAAAAGCTATGGAACAGACATTTAAATGCGCATTTTAAGCTAAAAGAAGGTCTTGATGAAATGAGTTTCAATTTTGTTGTAGACAAAGAATATCGATTGCCACAAATGAATTCTATCTATATCCCGGATGGTTTTGACGATCTTGAGGTTCGATCAAGGCTTCTAAACGATTTTAATTTAGAAATTGGAGCAGGATTAGGAAAATTTTCTGGAAAAATATGGAGAATTGGATTAATGGGTTATAATGCAAGAAGCGAAAGCGTAGATTATTGTCTTAATTCTTTAAAAAATGTTTTAAATAAATAGTTCTGAATTTACATTCAAAATTTCTTTAGCCGCATCGTATCCAATATCAATTAGTTCATTTGCTTTATGAAAATCCCATCCATAGAACTGGTCTATTGGAGGTTCGATCAAAATATTAGGTTCATTATTTTTAAAGCTAAGGTGAGTAACATTATTAAGAATAATTTTAGCTGACCTATCAACAATATCAACAATGTTATATTTATTGTCTTTTTTTTTAGAGGTTTGAAGACCATAAAGGTTTACAGCAATTGTTCTATCTGATCCCATATCAATTATTGACTGTAATGGTACTGGATCAATTAATCCACCATCAACGCAAAGATTATCATTTATGTACGTTGGAGTTAGTACTCCAGGAATAGCAATGCTTGCTTTAATAGCGTTGATTAAATCCCCTTTTTTTGATTCTATTTTTACATTATTCACGATGTCAGTTGCTACAGTTGTTAAGGGTATATTTAGCTCTTCAAATGTTCTTATATAGGTTAGTTCTTTAAAAATTTTAATAACCTCATTTCCATTAATGATGGATAGTTTGGGAAAAATTGGATCCAGTTTAAAAAGTACATCCTTCATAAAACTATTTCTCGACCTTACTTCTTTCTCAAAGGTCTTTAGGTTTCCAGATGCATACAAAGCTCCAATAAAAGATCCAATACTAGTTCCAGAAATATAGGATATTGGTATGTTCAGTTCATCGATTGCATTCAGTACTCCAATATGAGCATACCCTCTTGCAGCTCCACCACCTAAAGCTATACCAATTTTATAATTTTTTTTCATCATAATTTTTATTATAATAGTCTGAAATTATTACTCATCAAACTAATAAGGAATATTTACTATGTATTTTAGACTTTTATTTTTTTACATTTTCATAATTATGGCATGCAATACAAACGAATCTCCAGATAATGCAGAAGTTGCTTCTAAAAACACTGCTGTTCCGTTGAGATCAGAAATTGATGATAAATATAAATGGGACATGTCAGCAATTTATGCTACTGAAGATGCATGGGAAAAAGACCTAGACTATGTTAAAAAGCTCTACCCTGGATTAGCAGACTTTAAGGGCAAACTCTTGTCTTCTCCTGATGTGTTATTGGAGGCTATCGAGTTAAGAAATAAAGTTAATCAGACTTTATGGAAGTTGTATCACTATGCCTCAAACTCGTCTAATGCTGATGTTAGAAATGAAAAATTCCAAGAAATGGTTCAAAGAGTAATTAATACATCTGTTAAAATTGGGGAAACTACAGCTTATTTTACTCCAGAGCTTATTGACGGTGACTATAGTACTTTAGAAGACTTTATGTCGCAAAATGATTATCTAAGAACATACGAAAAACAATTCAAAGACTTATTTATATCAAAACCCCATATTTTGTCTGAAAAAGAAGAAAGATTGCTTACAATGGCAGGTAAAATCACAGGTGTTGCTAATGACGCTTACGATATTATGAGAGCAACAGATTTTGTTTGGCCAACTTTCGAAGATGAAAATGGCAATAAATTAACTATGTCTCAAGGAAGATACGGAAAGTATACTAAGTCAACTGACAGAAGAGTTAGAGAAGACATGTATGAGGCATTGTATGTGCCTTTTAAGGGTAATATTAACACGATGTCTGTTTTAATGAAGGGCAATGTTGAAGGTCATATTTTTTATGCTGATGCTAGAGGATATGATAGTTCATTACAGGCTAAATTAAAGGGAGACGGAATATCAACAGATGTTTACAAAAATTTAGTAAAAAGTGTAAATGATAACCTGCAACCTTTACATAGGTGGGCCGAAATGAAGGCCAAATATCTTGGCGTTGAAAAAATTAAACCATTTGATACATATGCACCATTGGCTGATTCTACAGTCGTTTATACTTACGAAGAAGCACAAGAGATAATTTTAGAGGCCTTAGATCCGCTACTGAGTTCGAATGAGGGAGAATTAAGAGATTTTACTGAAAAAATGTACAATGAAAACCTAATTGACGTTTTTGAAAGCAAAGGAAAGCAAAGTGGAGCATATATGTCTTCTACTTGGGGGTTACCTCCAAGAATCAAGCTAAATTTTTCAGGCACTTTAGATGATATTTTTACTCTTGCTCACGAGTTAGGACATGCTTATCATTCTTATTTAAGTCAGAAAAATCAACCATACGCGACCTATAGATACACCACTTTTAACGCTGAAGCAGCTGCAATTGCAACTGAAGCCTTGCTAATGGATCATTTACTTGCTAATGCAAAAAATGATGATGAAAAGGCATTTTTGATTCAAAATTATATTCAAAGCATTGGATCAACATATTATAGACAAACCCGATTTGCAGAGTTTGAGTTACTGATTCATGAAGCTGCTGAAAATGGACAAATCCTTACTGAAGATTTCCTTACAGAATCTTTTGGAGAGATGTATAGTAGATATTGGGGACCTTATATGGAAATTACAGAGGAAGAAGCTTATTCATGGTCAAGAATCCCACATTTTTACTATAATTATTATGTGTATACTTATGCAACATCTTTTGCCGCAGCTGAAAAAATAGCTGAGAATGTTCGAAATGAAGGTCAACCTGCAATAGACGACTTTATAGCTTATTTATCGACAGGTAGTCAAGACTATCCTGTAGAACTACTTAAAATAGCAGGGGCTGATATGACAACAAGTGAGCCATTTGAAGCTGTATCAAGAAAAATGAATTACTTAATGGATGAATTAGAAAAAATTCTTGAAGTAAAATCTTTAAAGGATGTTGAGCTTTAGCATAAAATTCAATTTTAGCCTTAATTTAAATCGGTACTTATAATTTATTTTTATAAGTATATTTAAAATAATAAAGAAATTGCGTGAAGATTCTAATATATATTATATTTTTTACAATCATTGTTGGACAAGATACATCAAATGAAAATTTTCTTGATATTTCAATTGTATCAACTTCTAATGTTTATTCGGAATATTATGATTGCGGATGTCCTAAAAATCCTCTTGGAGGTTTAGCAAGAAAAACATTTTTCTTAAAGAATATGATGCCTGGAAGAGATTCATTTCTAATTGATGCTGGAAATTCTCTTTTTGATAGCAATCAAATAAATCCTGATAACTTATCTATTGAGAATAAAAGATTTAAAGCTAGAAATTTTGTTAAGATTTTGGAATTCTTAGGTCAAGATGTTGTAAATATTGGCTCCAATGACTTTAAAGGTGGAGTTGACTTTTTAATTGATATTACCAAAGATTCTTCAATTAATTTCATTTCTGCAAATCTTTATGACAAATCTTCTAATGAGCTATTATTTAATCCTTATTATGTTTATGAGAAGGATGGAGCAAGAATAGCTTTCATAGGTCTGAGCCAATCAGCAAGGTCAAATTCAATTATTAACAAAAACTTTATTGAAGAGGGAAATAGATATATTTCTGAACTAAAATCATCAGTTGATATTATTGTTATGTTAATAAATGTAATTGATGAAAATTTAATTGATTTATCCAAATCGTTTACGAATGCGGA
Organism: uncultured Fidelibacterota bacterium; assembly: GCA_902624275.1. Classification (GTDB taxonomy): domain Bacteria; phylum Fidelibacterota; class Marinisomatia; order Marinisomatales; family Marinisomataceae; genus Marinisoma. The sequence continues at coordinate 44,095 of CACNWW010000002.1, read as the reverse complement.
TTATATTTTCTTAAGTGGCTCAACGAAAAGAACAGAACCAAGATCAAAACAATCAGATTCTGGAGCTCTAATCTATGGTGGAGGTATTCAAGGAAAACATTTAAGTATATTAGATATTCGTATAAAAGCACCAAATAAGCCCATAATTGATGTTTCTGCGCCATTCAATCGACTTCAGGAGATAGATTATCGCCTAAATCGATTACAAGCTAAAAATCCTTCGATTAGGCTAGAAGAGTTATATGCAAACCAACCAAATGTCCTTTCATTAATTGAAAAATATCAAAAAGAGGCTACTGAGCTTGGTATTTCTTTAGCAGGATATCAAAATAGAAGTACTTTTTTTAGCATTCCTCTTGCTCCAACAATTCCAGATGATAAAGATGTTGCTGCATTTATTCAAGATATTGCTGACAAAGCAGATTTTTCCCTTAAAAACTAACTTTATTTTTTTTCCTTTTTTATAATTTAAAATTGTTTTATTATGACATGTTATGCGAGTGTAGCTCAGCTGGTAGAGCACAACCTTGCCAAGGTTGGGGTCGCGCGTTCGAATCGCGTCACTCGCTCAATTCTTTGTCCATTCAAAGAATGAATCAATAATTCTTCTGTGAACCTCCATAGAGCTTCGTTTCAATTCTTTTGTTCTAAGTGCATAATACCATGCTAGAATTTTAATATCAATATGCTTAATCATAATACCTGCTCCATATCTATTAGATAAACTGGTATTAAACTTATTTAAATGATAAATAGTTAACTTTTTTGAACTTTGCTTCAATGACTTATTTTTAGATGATTTAAAAGCAATATAAGTTTCAATAGCAGTTTTTAAGTTCATTTCTTTTTTACCGCCTTCTTTTGCTTTAAACATTCTATCTAATTCTTTTTTTTGTTTTTTACAATCATCCCATGAAAGGGTAGGGCCAAGCTTTCCAATAGTAATATTATAGTACCTTTTTTTATTTTTTAATGGATCAAATGCATATGTTGAATACATTACATATCCATCTTCTTTACCATTTCTTTTTCGTTTATATATACTACTCATAATTAAAAATTATACTTAATTTAATGTTAATATAAACAATATAATAATATAACACACATTAATTATACACACTTTGTTAATAACTTTTTAAATATATAAATATGTTAACTTACAGTAATTATATGTTTTATTAAAAACTTTTTTTTATGCAAAAAAAAATTGAAATAATTAGTAATAATCGTAAAGCATTTCATAGCTATACTATAATTGATAAATACGAATCTGGTATGATTCTTTTAGGAAGCGAAGTTAAAAGTTTAAGGGAAAAAAAACTAAACCTTAAAGACAGTTTTGTAGCTCTAAAAAAGAATCGCTTTTACCTAGTGAATGCTCATATCAGTCCCTATTCACACACAGGAATTAAAGGTCATGAACCAACGAGAGATAGAGAGCTGCTTCTCCATAAAAAAGAAATAATTAAGTTAAAGAATGTTGTTGCTCAGAAAGGTCTTACTATTGTACCTTTAAAAGCATACTTTAAGAGAGGAATTGCAAAAATTGAATTTGCCACCGCTCGAGGAAAAAAAATGTATCAGAAAAAAGAATCTTTAAAAATAAAAGATCTAGATAGAGAGGCAAAAAGAGAGATGAGAGAAAGATAATGGCTTTTTTACCTGTAGACGAACAGCTAGAGCTTATTTCTCGAGGAACTGAAGAGGTTATTCCTCTCAATGATTTAAGAAAAAAGCTCGAAAAATCTATATTCGATGACAAGCCTTTAACAGTTAAGCTTGGTTGCGACCCGAGTAGACCCGACCTTCATATAGGGCATGGAGTAGTATTACAAAAATTAAGGGACTTTCAAGATTTAGGCCATCAAGCGGTTCTCGTAATTGGAGACTTTACAGCTATGATAGGTGATCCATCTGAGCGTAATAAAACACGTCCTCAACTTACTTTGGAAGAAGCAAAAATTAATGCAGAATCATATATTAAACAATCTAAAGTATTACTTGATGTAAAAAGTCTTAAAGTGATATTTAACAGCACTTGGCTTAATAGAATGAACTTCGAAGATGTAATAAAATTGAGCAGCAAATATACAGTTGCCCGTATGATTGAAAGAGATGATTTTACTAAAAGATTTGAATCAGAAACTCCCATATCTATGCATGAATTTTTATATCCCTTAGCACAAGCAATGGACTCTGTTGAAATCAATGCTGATGTAGAGCTTGGAGGAACTGATCAAAAATTCAATTTGCTTGTTGGAAGAGATATTCAGAGAGAGTACGGTCAAGAACCTCAGTCAATAATTACGCTTCCATTGTTAGAAGGAACTGACGGAATAGAAAAAATGTCTAAGTCTTATGATAATTATATAGCTTTAGATGATTCTCCAGAGGATATGTATGGAAAAATTATGTCTATCAATGACTCAATGATTTTAAAATATTATAAACTGGCTGTCTTTGCTGACAGAGAAAAAATTAAAGAAGTAAAATTACTTCTAAAGGACGATGCTAATAATCCTAGAGATATAAAGAGAAATTTAGCAAAAGAATTAGTTAAAAAATATTATACTGAGGAAAAAGCTAACTTGGCTCAAAGTTCTTTTGATCAAATTTTTGTTAAAAGAGATAATCCTGAGAAAATGCAAAGTCGTAAAATAGATTCTGATGTTGGTTTACTTGAGCTTTTAACAGAAGAAGGTTTAATAGCTAGCAAGGGAGAAGGTAAAAGGTTATTAAGCCAAAATGCTGTAAAAATTAATGGGAAAGTTTGCAATGATATTAACCTCATTGTTTCTCCGTCGAATGAAGAGCTTGTTATAAAGGTTGGCAAGAGAAGATTCCTTAAGGTTACTTCTTAGATATTATTTTTTTGTTACTCAATTAAAATAAATCATATAAATTCAGAAGTTTATATTTAAATGATTTGGAAAATTTATGTCTGATAAAACTGTAAAAATTACTGATGAAAACTTTGAAGAGCTTGTTATTAATTCTAACAAGCTTGTAATTGTTGATTTTTGGGCTGAATGGTGCGGTCCTTGTAAAGCTATAGCACCAATTTTAGATAAAATTTGCGACCAATTTGGCGATAAAGTAGTGGTAGGTAAGGTAAATGTCGATGAAGTTAAGCAAACGCCCGTAAAATACGGTATAAGAAGCATTCCAACCCTTTTATTTTTTAGCAACGGCGAGATTGTTAAACAAGAGGTTGGTTTACAGTCTGAACAGACATTAATTGATAATGTTAACCAAATCATAAGTTAACAATATTAATTTGATGACAAATAAAACTATTCATAAAACAATCATTATTGGTTCGGGTCCTGCCGGACTAACCTCAGCAATCTATGCTGGAAGGGCAAATTTGAAACCCATTGTTTTTGAGGGAAATCAACCTGGTGGACAATTGACAATTACTACAGATGTTGAGAATTTTCCTGGTTTTCCTAATGGCGTTATGGGTCCTGAGATGATGGATTTATTCAGGAATCAAGCAAAAAAATTTGGAGCTGAATGTTTTTTTAAACATGTTACTAAGGTAGATTTTAGTTCAAAACCCTATAAAGTTTATGTTGGAGATGAAGAATTTCTATCAGAAACTGTTATTATTTCTACTGGAGCCTCTGCTCGAATGTTAGGTTTAAAAGAGGAAGAAGAGTTGATGGGGTATGGGATTAGCACTTGCGCAACTTGCGATGGATATTTCTTTAAAGAGAAAAACATTGTTGTAGTCGGAGGTGGTGACTCAGCTATGGAGGAAGCATCTTTCCTTACTAAGTTTGCAAAAAAAGTAACTATTATTCACAGAAGAGAAGTATTTAAAGCTTCAAAAATTATGTTAGATAGAGCAAAAAATAATCCACTCATTGATATAATGGTTAATAAAAGCATTGACTCTATTGTCGGTTCACAAAAAGACGGAGTTTCTAGCATTGTGCTTAAAGATACTGTTTCAGGAGAAAAATCCACTTTTGAATGCGAGGGTATTTTTTATGGAATTGGTCACAACCCCAATACAGATCTTTTTGATGGTGTAATTGACTTGGATGATAATGGATACATTACTACTAAACCTGATTCCACTTTAACTAATATTTCAGGAGTTTTTGCATGTGGAGATGTTCAAGACGATCATTATCGTCAAGCTATTACTGCTGCTGGATCAGGTTGTATGGCCGCCATGGATGCTGAAAAATATTTAGAAGATATTGAATAGTTTTACTGTCCTTTTTCGGAGGATAAAATGGAACTTAAACAAATATACGATGTTCAAAACCTTAAGCTACGGTTTAAAACCAAGAAAGCTTTAGAAATAAAAACTCTAAAGTTTCACAATGGCTTAATCTACGGCATTTGTGGAAATTTTGGCTCAGGAAAGACTTCATTATTAAAAGTCTTAGCTGGAGAAATTAAAGAAACAAGTGGCACTGTTCTCTATCAGGGAAATGAATTTAAAAAAGGGTTTTTTGGAAAAATAAATAAACATAAAGATATTCAATATCTTGATGTTAAATCAGTGAATTCTTCTTTAACAGTTAAACAATTCATTAAGAAAAAATTTCCTAAAAAAACTCAACAAATAAAATCTAGGCATTTCACTAGTTTTCAAATGGAGGCAGTTTGGAAAACCCCAATCAACTTAATTTCAGATGGGGAGAGGCACTGGTTAAAGACTGTTATTGGGGTTGAAAAAGACCCAAGAGTATTGTTAATTGATGACTATGGACTATCAATTGATCCCAGAACAGAAATAATGCTTAGAAAAAAAATTGTCAAAATGAATAATATTCTCGGAACAACAGTTTTGTTGTCTTCAAGTAATGATTATTTTTTGAAACAATTTGCTAGTGTAATAATTTATTTAGATAATGGACATGTTTCAAAAGTTAGAAAAGGTTTTAAAAAAAATTCATCTTTCAAGAATAAATAACTTTTTTTTCATTCAATTTATTTTTTTCTTTGATGTTCTTTATGCACAAATTGACCAAAGTTTCGATTTGTATGACTGGGAAATTTTAAGACAAAATGAATCAATAAATTCTATTTCGGAAGGATACAAATACATTTTCTTTGCTACTGATGCAAATGGTATTTTAAGATTTAATAAATTTTCAAAAAACTTTGAGTCCAACCTTTTCTTAGGTCAGGGAATTAAATCAAATAAAATTAAGCATGTTTATTTTGATAGAAACACAGGAATACTTTGGATCATTGGAAATAGAGGATTAGAATTTTCCCCCTCAAGGGAGGGAAACTGGAATACGATTCAATTAAATAAGCTATCAATCAATTCTTTTGAAAATGTCGAAGATTTAGGCTCCTCAAGTAATTTTTTATGGTTAAAAACTTCTACAGCGTTCATCAAGTTAGATCATGTAGGTGGAACTTTTCTTGGGCTTTATATGAATCCAGATGAAGAAAATATTGATTGGGGCGACATTAGTTTTAAAAATAAATTTATGTTCAAAGATTTTTTATTTGAAAATTACTTTGTCGAACAAGGTTGGCTTATAGGAAATGATTCTGCGGCAGACAATAATGGTATTTTTTATGATTATAATTCATTATTGATAACGGAAAATGGATTTAGCTGGATTGGATTATCAAATGGACAATTGCTCTATATTGATGATTTTAACAAAACTATAACTCCAAAAACAGTTGGTATTTCAGTTTCAGTTCCATTAACAGTTTCAATTGATGATAATTTATGGCTAGGTGGAATCAATAATACACAGATAAGTGGAATATCATCAATTGATAATAGCTTTGAGGAAATAAATAATTTTTTGGAAATAAATTACTCTGGATTTTTTAATGCCGATTTTTATTCTAGTGAAATAGTTAATAATGAAGTATGGTTTGGTTCCGACGGAAAGGTTGTAGTTTATAATAAAAGAAGTGATTTTTTTAGAACTTTAAGTTATGAAAAGGGCATACCATCACAAAGAATTGAATTCATTGAATATTTAGACGGTAAAATTTATATAGCTTCTAAAAACGATTTAATTGTTCTTGATAAAAAAAGTAAGAAAATTATTGATTCCCAGATCTCAAATTTTATAAAAAAAAGTAATTTATCAATTAATCATTTGGATGTTATTGATAATAAACTTTATTTATCCCTCAATGGAAGGGTTTATATTTTTGATAAAGAAGAGAATATTAATTTTGAAAAATTTGCATTTTTGTTTAAAGAGGGTTTTAGGATTAATGGAATTTATGGAAATAAGAACTCATTGTTTCTTTCTTCTACAAAAGGAATTTTAAGCATTGAAGAAAATAAATTTATTCCTTCAAGTTTGTACTTCAATAACAAGATTAATGATATTTTACTCATAAAAAATAATTTGTATATCGGAACTTCTGGTGGCTTGGCAATATATGATTTAGATAAAGAACAATTAAACAATTTCTATGATTTTTCTTTTATTAGAAATATTTTCAAACTGGAACAAGTTGATGAATTTTTGGTATTACTTACAAGTACCGGTTTAATTAAATTAAGGCTATCCCTATGAAAAAAAATATCTTAATAATTCTTTTTATAACTTTAGTAGGAGCTCAAGGAATCAATTCAAATATCAACTCCTACAAAACAAATGTAACTTTAAGACCTTTTGAAAATGGTATTGAAGTAATTGCTTTTGTTGAAATATTTAATAGAAATCTTCAATTTTTGAAAAAAGATACCAAATTTGAATCCTCTTACAATCTCAATATTTCTCTCATATCAGAAGACGGGAGTAAGATTGATGAAAAATCTTTTTCAGAAACTATTGTAGTTGAAAACTTCTCTCAAACTGTTTCAAAGGTTAATCCCATAAAAATTATTACTTCTTTTGAGATCCCACTGCAAGAGTTTAACATTAATTTTTCATTAAAAGATATGGATACAAAACTAATTGGAAAGAAGCAAAAAAAATTCACAAATAAAAATCTGCCATCAGGAAATTATTCAAAAATTTTTGATCCAATATTTGTTAAGAATAGACAAGGAAGTTGGAAATTTGGTCTTGACAAGTATCCAACTAGTATTGATAAAGTTGAGGTTAAAGATGATATCTTAGAGTTTTATCAATATTTTTCTCTAAATAAAGGAGATTATTTTTTAGATATATCGTTGATTTCAGATAAAAAAACAGTTTGGAGCAAGTCTTTTGAAGACGAAACAAATAAGAACTATGATTATAAACTTCTTCAAATCCCTATTGAAAACATTGATACATCAGATTTGAGAGTAAAAATTCAAGTTTCTCAGAATGGAAATGTTTCATCTAAATCTTTTCCAATCAAATTTAAGAATGATTATTTGATGCTTTCTTCAATTAAAAATGTCAACACAGCATTAGACCAAATGAATTACATTCTAAATACAGAAGAAAGAAAAGAATTAAGAGAATTAAAAAGCGCAGATAAAGAAAAGTTTTTTAAAAAAGTATGGGCTAAGAGAGATCCTGATATTACTACCAAAGAAAATGAATTAATGATTGAATATTATAAAAGAGTTGCTTTTGCAGAAGAAAATTTTTCCAGAGGGACTTCCGGAGGTTGGAGATCTGATATGGGTATGATTTACATTCTTTTTGGAAGACCTGATGATATTTCAAGATCAATGAACCCGCAACAAAGCTATAATTATGAAACATGGTATTATTTTCAGATTAATGAAGAATTTAGATTTGTAGATGATTTTGGTTTTGGAGATTACAGGCTTAGAACTCCATTTATTTACTAAAGTTATGGATGCTAAAAATAAAAAAATTTTAAAAATACTAGATAAGTACAAATCATCTATTTCAAGTACTGATTTATCAATTCTTAAATCCTTACTATCAAATGATTTAGAGGTTAATGAGGAATTCTCATTGTTTACCGATGGGTCATGTGAATTTGATGAAGAATATAATCCAATTAATGCAGGTGTTGGAGGGGTAATTAAGCTTAAAGATAAAACATTACTTTCGTTCTCTGAAAATGTTGGTATTAAAACTAATAATGAAGCCGAATACTTAGCTTTGATCAAAGGCATTGATCTTTGTATAAAAAATAATATCTCTAATGTATCAATTTTTGCCGACAGTGAGCTTGTTGTAAAGCAAATTAATGGAGAATACAAAGTTAAGAATGAGAGAATGGCTGTTTTACATAAAAAAACCCATGATTTACTTAAAAAGTTTAATTCCTGGGATATAAATCATGTGCTCAGAGAAAATAATACTGAAGCAGATGATTTAAGCAAGCAAGGATTATGTAAATAAAAAACTAATGTTTAATATTAAATATTTCATAAATTATATTCTATGAGTATGCTAGAATCAATAAAAAATTCCATTTCAGATAGCTTTAATTGGGTCAGTGGTGATATTGCAATAGACCTTGGAACTGCCAATACATTAATTTGGTTATCTGGTAAAGGTATAATTATAAACGAACCATCTATTATTGCCCGTTCAACAAAAACTGGAGCTGTTCTTGCAGTTGGAGATGATGCAAAAGAAATGCTTGGTAAAACTCATGAAGGTATTGAAACTATAAGACCGCTAAGAGATGGTGTTATTGCAGACTTTACTGCGGTAGATGAGATGCTTCAGGGTTTTATTAGAAAAGTGAATTTAAATAGGCTTACAAGGCCTAGAATGGTTATATGTGTTCCATCTGGAGTTACTGAGGTTGAAAGAAGAGCTGTTAGAGATTCTGGAGAAAAGCAAGCAGCAAGAGAAGTATTTCTCGTTGACGAGCCTGTAGCTGCTGCTTTAGGAATTGGTTTAGATATCAGTAAACCAGTTGGAAATATAATTGTCGATATTGGTGGAGGAACTACTGAGGTTGCTGTTATTTCGCTAAATGGTGTTGTTACCAAAAAGGCAATAAGAGTAGCTGGAGATGAGATGGATGATGCCATTCAACATTGGTTTAGAAATGAACATAAATTAGAAATTGGCGCGCAAACAGCAGAGCAGATTAAGATTTCAGTTGGTTCAGCAATGAGATCTAGATCAAGAAATATTTTGGTTAAAGGAAGAGACCTGGTGTCAGGTATACCAAAAACTATCGATATTAGAACGGATGAGATAAGACAAGCGTTAAAAGATCCTGTTAAAAGAATTTTGGATGTAATAAAAGATGCTTTGGAGGCTACTCCCGCTGAACTTTCTTCTGATATTATTGATAGAGGAATTGTTCTTGCGGGTGGTGGTTCCCAGCTAAGAGGTTTGGATCAAGTTTTGAGAGAAAAAACCGGTGTTCCTGTAAATGTTGCTGATGAGCCCCATTTAGCAATTGTTAAAGGTTGTGGAGCAGTTATCGAAGATTTAGAAGAATATAAGCATGTTCTAATCTAAATATGTCTAGATTACAATTAAGTTTTAAAGACTATCAAGAAAAAATAACTCTAACTTTTTGCATAATAATTTCGTTTATATTCATTTTTAATAATGATTCAGATTTAATTAAAAATGCAAAAATAAACTCATTAAATAGTTTTTCTTTTCTTTATCAGCCATTTAATTGGCTGGACAATCAACTCTTTTTAAATAAAAAATTAGAAGTTTTATCTTCTGAAAATTTGCGTTTAAGTCTTGAAAATCAAGTTTTAAAAGTACACGAAGCTGAAAATATTCGATTCAGAGAATTTTTAAATTTTAAAAAAAGAGAAAACATTGATTTTATTGGTGCTGATGTGATTTCTAAAGGCATTAATGCCAATATGTCATCCATTATTATTAACAGAGGTTCCAATGATGGAGTTTCAAAAAATCTTCCAGTCCTCTCTTCAAAGGGAGTAATTGGTAAAATTACTGCGGTATCTAATTCTTCATCCGAAGTTCAACTTATTAGCGATGTCAATTTTAGATTAAGCGTTAAAATTGCCCCTGATGAAGTTGAGGGTATAATGAGGTGGATAAGAGAAGATATTTGTGAAATAGCTGAACTTAAGAAGATATCTGATATTGAAATTGGTGATATTGTTTTGACTTCCAACCTAAGTATTTATTTTCCTCCAAATCTTCCAATAGGTGAAGTAGTTGGTATTTTTGAAAAGTCTGATAGCTCGAACAGAATTGTTACAATGAGATTATTTTCTGATTTGTCTACTCTAAACCAATTATTTGTATTATTTAGTGAGGTCGAAAATTGAGTTTTTATATCAAATACTTTCCAATAGCTGTTCTGTTGCAATTAGTATTTTCAGAATTATTATCATTTAATGGATATCAAGCAAACATCATGTTGTTATATGTAATTCTTTTTTCAATGCCACTCGGTAATACTTCACAGTCAACATTGTTTGGTTTTCTTGTAGGTTTGTTTACTGATTTTGTACTTTTCAGTGGAATTTATGTTGGAGCGTCTAGTTTGGTATTCTCAATTTGCGGATTTTGGGCTTCTAAAATAAGTTATAATTTTGCATTTAGAAATTTTGATATTTACTGGATTTCTTTTGTTCACCTTGGTGTTTTCATATATTCATTATTCAGGTATGATTTTTTCTTTTTTAATGATTTTTTCTTATTTTTAAGCAATTGGTTTTTTATAACTTACTTTACATGTTTTGTTGGATTTATTTTAATTACTCTATTTTCGTTAAAGGATAAGATTCTTAATGCTTAAAATTGAGAATAAAGCAGATATTTTTCATTATAGGACACTGCTGTTCGTTTTAATTCTTTCAATATTAACTCTTCTTTCAAGGTATTTTTATCTTCAAGTAATTGAACATGAAAGATATTCATCTAAGTCCAAAGTTAATAGCGTAAGAGCTCAAGCAACATATGCTCCTAGAGGACTTATTTTGGATAGAAATGGAGTCGTGTTGGTCGAAAACTATCCTACATATATTTTAACAGTCACACCTTATGAACTTGATGATCAAGAAAAACAATTTCAAATTATCTCTGATATTACTGAAATATCAATTGATGAGCTTTCAAGAAGATATAAAAAATATTATCAGGGTAAATTTTTACCTACTATTATAGCAAAAAATCTCTCTTTCGCAGAGATATCTCAAATTGAAGAAAGACGTTTAGAACTTAATGGAATTCAGTATAAAAGGTTTGATGAGAGACTTTATAATGATATGTTAAAAGATGCTCATTTTCTTGGATATCTTAGAGAATTAGATCGTGAATCACTTCCATTTTTAGATAAATCAAAGCTATATAGAGCTGGAGAACTTATTGGATGGCAAGGTCTTGAGAAGCAATATGAAAACGAATTAAGATATTCTAAGGGTATTGATTATATTGAAGTTGATACTTTTGGAAGAAAAATTAACAGGACTAATGAAAAAAATATTCCTGCTTACCCTGGTAAAAATTTAATTTTATCGATTGACTCAAAATTACAACAGTTTTCGAAGAATCTTTTAACTGATCAAAGAGGAGTTATTTTAGTTTCTAATGTTGATACAGGAGATATCTTGTCAATGGTGAGTAATCCATCTTATAACTTAGATATTTATCGAGGAGAAACAACTGATTCTGATTGGAAAAATTTACTTTCAGATAAGGACAAACCAATTATTAATAGGAATATAGCTGGCCTGTATCCTCCAGGTTCATCTTTTAAAATCATTACTGCCTTAAATCTTATTGAGGATGGATTGTTAGACCCTGAAGATAGTTTAATGTGCACTGGATCTTATACTCCTCCAGGAAGTTCAAATACCTTTAATTGTTGGAAAGGAGATGGGCATGGACTAGTTGATTTAAATAAAGCAATTGCTCAATCTTGCAATGTATATTTTTACGAGACAGTACAACTAATCAAATTATCAGATTGGACAAAAACTGCTAAAATATTTGGTTTTCAAAATAAAACTGATATTGATCTACCAAATGAATTAATTGGTCAGATTCCAGATAAGGAATTTTTCATAAATACTTATGGAAGATGGGGTTGGTCCGAAAGGGGAGTGTTATTAAACTTAACACTTGGTCAAGGAGATATTTTAGTTACTCCGCTACAATCATTAAGATATATTAATCATATTGCATCAAAAGGTAAGACTGCTAAGCTCAAACTTAACGTAAATAAAAAAGTTGAATATTACGATGACATAATCCTTTCAGAACAAACATGGGATAGGATTATAAAAGGTTTGTATGATGTTGTTAATATGGAAGGTGGAAGTGGATGGAGAGCTATGCAATCTGAAGTAAAATTGTATGGAAAGACAAGTACTGCTGAAAATCCGCACGGAGAACCACATGCATGGTTTAATGGATTCTTTGATTTTGGAGGACAAACATATTCATTAGTTGTTTTGGTTGAAAATGGAGGAGGAGGTGGTGCTGTTGCATCACCAATAGCTGGAGAGATTGTAAAATTTTTTACAAATGAGCAAGTTAAAATGGTAAATAAATGAGTTTCTTTAGTAGTTACATTTACGGACCGAATGAGAATTTGGGCAGATTATATTTAACTGTATCTTCATTAATTACTTTTGGACTAATTACTTTATATAGTATTTCAACTGATCCATTGTCAATAAATAGTTCATTTATGAGGCAAGTTATTTTTATAATTTTTTCATTATTTATCTTCTTAATTCTTAATCAAATAAATGTTAAAACTATCCATGATAATTCAACTCTAATTTATATTTTTTCATTTTTATTATGTTTTGTACCTTTCTTTTTGGCACCTGTCGAAAATACTTACAGATGGATAGATCTTGGATTTTTTTATATTCAGCCTGGAGAATATTTAAAGTGTGCTACAATCATTCTAATTGCCAAATATCTTTCTAATCACCAACTTGAAGTTAAAGAAAATTATATTGTTGTAATTCCAATTTTAATTGCTTTTTTATCATCATTTTTAGTTTTAAATCAGCCAGACTTAGGTACAGCAGCAATTATCTTTGCTCCTGTACTACCAATGATGCTTTGGGCGGGGGTAAGTATTTTTACGCTTTTTCTTTTAATAGCTCCTGTCATTACAATCATTGCTGCTTCAAATAGCGTAATCTTTAATATTTGGGGAATTCTTATGTTTATTATTTTTTTAGCTTTTCAAGGAAGTCTTATAAAAAGAATTCTTATTTATTTCGCTAATATTTTTACAGGATTATTATTTCCTTTTTTTTGGAATGATTTTTTAAATGGTTATCAAAGACAGAGATTTATTGATTTTCTAAATCCCGATCTAGATCCAATGGGATCGTCATATCATATAATTCAAAGTATAACAGCAATTGGTTCTGGGGGATTATTTGGAAAAGGTTGGGGTCAAGGCTCTCAAACTCAATTAAAATTCCTTCCTGTTCAAGAATCTGATTTCATTTTATCTGTGATAGCAGAAGAATTTGGTTTTTTTGGTATAGCTGTTATAATGTTTTTGTTTTTTATGCTCATTAAAACCTTATTAGATATTGCTTTTAAATCATCTGACTATTATTCATCGTTAGTCATAGTTGGTTTAACATCAATTCTTTTTTCTCATATATTTGTGAATTCTGCAATGACTATCGGGTTAATGCCTGTTAAAGGACTACCAACCCCATTTGTTTCAGCCGGTGGTTCTTTTATGCTGCTCTGTTTTATTATTCTTTCATTAGTAACCAATCTTTCAAAAAATTAATTATTATTGGCAGTTGTAGTTTTGAAAGTGTTTCGTTAACTTCTTTTGCTCATTATCATGGTTAAAAAAATCTTTTACATAAACAGCGAAATGGAGCCATTTGCGTCGGTTTCGAATTTAGCTAAATTATCTGTTGACATTCCATTAGGATTACAAGAAAAAGGGAATGATGTAAGATGTTTAATGCCAAAATATGGATTTATTAGCGAAAGAAAATATATTCTAAGAGAGGTAATTAGATTAAAAGAAATTTTCTTCAGCTACGACGATATTGATTACGAATGCTCTGCAAAAAGTGCTTTCTTACCGCAATCACGTTTACAAGTTTATTTTTTAGAGAACAAAGATAAGTTTGGTGAACTGAATAATTTGTTATTTAAGTCAAAAAATGGACGATTTCTTCCTGATAATGATATTAGATTTGCATTTTATTCATTGGCTGCAATTAAAATGCTCCCTAATTTATTTTGGTTTCCGAATGTTATAATCTGCAACGGCTGGACATCAGCTCTAGTACCATTTCTGCTTAAAAAATTATCGGAAAAAAATAAAGATCTTACAAAAATAAAGACAATTTATCTTACTAATTCTCTTAATAAAGATGTACTTTATGATTCTTCAAATCTTCCATTTAATGTGGAAACTTTAAAAGAGATAAAATCGTATAATTTAAATCAGATTGGTTGTGCTTATTCAAATGCATCAATTATAATTGATGATGAAGAGAAGGTAAGTGGTAATATTATGAAGTCTAATATATTTAAAAACTCAAAATCTTGCTCATCAGTCAACCTAACAAATTCAAATGGAGATTCTATCGCACTTTTAAATGAAATTGAAAAAGTTATCAAGGCTTTATAGTTCTATGATTAGATTCATTTTAAATACTAAAAAACTACTAATCATATTGATTTTCATTATTTCTTGCAGTGAAGAAACAATCATTTATAGTGAGATTGAAAACAGAGATTCTTCAATACAAACTGCTTCATTGCCTCAAACTAATAGTAAACTTTTTCAATCATTTCCTCTATTTGGCACAAAAGATAAATTGTACTTTGGCAGTTTTAAAGAATCTGAAAATTTATACTCATTAGTCCAAATGACCCTTTTTTCTGGCAATATTCCACCAGTAAGTCTTGTTGATTTACTAGCAGAATCAATTCAAGTTGATAGTGCAATGGTTTTTTTTGAAACTCAAGATACTTTAAGCGCTGGATTTGATCTAGGTTTATACTCAATCACATCAGAGGAAGATAACGTATTTTCAGATTCTTTAAATTACTATAATCAAAATGATTTTATTGACTTTGAATCAAATTCATTTTTATTGAATGAGATTAATTTGACTCCTGATTATTTTACACAAAATTCCACTGGATTAGATTCAGTTAAAATAATGTTTACGGAAGAAAATGGATCATTAGACAATCTAAAGAAATATTTTTTAGATACTAATACATATCCAGCAAGAACTTTTATGCTGAAAGATACAGGAAATACGCTTGATGAACTATTTTCTATTGAGAGTAACGAATCCGTAAACGGTCCAAAAATGCGTGTTTGGTATAAAGAGATTATTGATGAACAAACAATTTTAGACACTTTTATTACATTTTTTTCACAAAAAGACATTAACGTTTTTAGACCACCAGCAATTAATGATAATGATTTTAATTATATTTCACTAAACTCAGGTTCAGGTTTAAGTTCTGTTATTGAATTTGATTTAAATCTCTTAGATAATTTATCTCGAAATGAGCTATTTAAAAATTCTAACTTAGTTTTTGATGTAGAATACTCTAACCTTTTGGATGAGGAAGATTTCTATATTATTATTAGCGCTATTCAAGATCCAGTTCAAAATTGGAGTTTTACATCTCCATTTATTGATACTTCGGATGAAGGGGATGATTCAATATCTGAAGTTGAAATTAAATATACAGGTGATACACGATTTGTTGTTTCAAAAAAAATTGAGGATAATCAAGCAAGAATCCCTATTCATGATTTTTTGCAGGGATATAAAAATGGTTTATTTCAACATAATGAGTTAATGATTTATAGTTCACCAGTTAACAGCCCATTTGATAAGGTTAACTTAAACTTAAATGCAATTGAGGTGATGTATGTTGAGCCGTAAACTTTTAATTTTATTATTCATAACATTCGTTTTACCTCAAAATGCGATGAGTGGTTATGGTTTTGGTTCATCTATTGATAATACTGATGCTTCATCAGTTGGAGCATCAAATAAGTTAATGCCTTCCTTTAAGGATGATGTTTCTTTGTCAAATCCTTCAACTTGGCATAATTTGCTTTTTTCATATTTTAACACTTCAGTAGATGTGCAAAATGCTAACTTTCAATCAAGCAATAGTACAAATTTTTCACTTTCTTCGGTAAAATTAGTAATACCATGGAAGCAAAAAATGGCATTTGGAGTCTCTTTTGAGCCATTTTTATCAAGAGAAGTTTTTATCAACGATACCACCAAAACTACATTCACCTTTGATGAGGAGGAATTATTATATACTAGAATTAATAGTTCTTCTGGGGGTCCTTCAAAAGCTTCGTTATCATTTGGTTATAAATTAAATGATTTTGGTAGTTTTGGAACAAATTTGAACATTGTCTTTGGATCTTCAAGAAATACTAGAAATCTTATTATTGAAAATGATAATCATTTACTTCAATCTAGAGATTATTTTTCAGGAACTATGATTGATTTATTTTACTCAACTAGCAGAATGAAATTTAAAGATAATCCAATCCTTATATCAGCTTCTTTAAGTATGCCTTTAAGAGGAATTGATATTGAAAACGATTCATACCAAGCCTTTATTGATTTTAATGATAATAGTTTTCATGATAACAATGATTTTCCTGCTCTAGGTGGAGCTTTATTACCATTAAATCAAAAATTTAAAAATGAGTTAAAAATTACATCATTTTCCTTTGGAGTTGATTATGAATTTAGTCCTAGAAAGCATCTGCAAGCAGAAATTATTCAATGGAATGATGATGGCGAGCATAATTTAAACAGCTCTATTTATGAAACATATATTGAGAGTAAAAATAAATTAAGTTTATCTTACATAAAATTTGCTCAACCATTTTCTCGTGATCGTTTAAATTTTAAAGCATCAATGTTTATTCAAAATTATGGAGCTAAAAATCTTGAAAATATTAATGAAGTTGGTTTAGGTTTAGGAGTAGGTTATAGTTTTGGTATTACTGGAAATCAAATTGACTTTGGGTACAAATATGCAAATAGATCAGGTATATATATTGTTGGAGATGAAACTCTCCACATGTTTAATTTAGGCATAAGCATTGGAGATTTATGGTTTGTCAAACGAAGAGAAATTTAAATTGTTAGGAAGTAAGATGAAAAAATATTTATTTATTATTGTCGCAATTTTTACTTTAAGCTCAGATTTAGACGCACAATGTAAAAGAGGTGAACAATTAAGAATTACTAATGATGTTGAAATAAAAGTGGTCGATTGCAGAGAAGCTACTAGATTAATTTATAATGAAGGTTGGTATCCATATTCAATTGAGTATGAACAGGAAGACAGATGTCCTCAACTATCAAGTAGCGCTGCAGAATATTATAGGAGTAGCAATTGGGAGTTAAGCGCTCAATCCTACTCTGATTTAATGGAGCTGAGGTGTGACCAATGGAATTCAGATTGGGTAAATGCTGATGATGTTTATCTTTATTGGTCAATTGCATTACAAAATCTTGGAAAATTTGAAGAGTCAGAAAAGGTTTTAACTGATGGCCTTAGGGAGCTTCCTGATAATACTTCCTTAATGACAAGATTAGCTTACGCTTACAAAAAACAAGATAAAATTGATGAAATGATTATAGAGTATGAGCGTTTAATGGATTATGGATCTAGAGATATAGATTCGTTAAGAGATTTAGCTAAGGCCTATGGAAAGCAGGGAAGAATTGACGAACAAATTTCTGTTTTAAAGAAGGTTTTAAATATTGATCCAAATAACTCATCTGTACAGTCAGAACTTGCAAGAGTTTATGAATATTCTGGCGAGGACCCGCTAGAAATTTTTAAGTCAAGATTTGAAGACAATCCTGATAACGCTTCCTATGCAGTTGAGTATGCTGAAAAATTAATGTCGAATGGTGACACTGATGAAGCAATTGAAGTTCTTGAAAATGCTTTAAGTTATAATCGTGATAACAGTATGGTTTACATGTCACTCGGTAAAGCATATAATGAAAACTCTGACTTCGATGACGCTGTTGACATTCTTAAAGATTTATTTGAGCAAGACAGAAATAATTTTAGAGTTGCATTATTAATTTCAGTAAATAGTATTGAAATGGATGATTTTGAATCTGCTTTTGAATGGGGTAAAAAATCTATGAAGATTTCAAAAAATAATGCCGAATCTTTAGCTCATATGGGTAATTTATATTATAAAGCTATGCAGACTTGTAGGGGGGATAATTTTTCCCGTTCAGATAAAATTGTAGCATCGCTTGCACATGAATATTTTGTTAAAGCGGAAAATAAAGGTAATTCAAAATATTTTAAGCAAAAGAATTGGTTAGAAGATAATGAGGTTTTATTTGGTTATGCTGATTGGTTTATGACTGACAAAGATGTTCAAGCTTCTGGGAAGGTTTCTCCAAGTGGAAGATGTTATGATTGGGTAACAGAATCTTTATCTAAACAATCTGATTGGTAATCAATGTCTATTGTTAAAGAACAAGACAAAAAAATTTATGATATAATTCAATCTGAATTGAACAGACAAAATGGCTACTTAGAGCTGATTGCATCTGAAAATTTCACTAGTAAAGCTGTTCTTGAAACTGCAGGTTCTATTCTTACAAATAAATATGCTGAAGGCTATCCTGGTAAAAGATATTACGGTGGTTGCATTCATGTTGATAGGGCAGAAAATTTAGCAATCGATAGAGCTAAAAGACTTTTCAATGCGGAATATGCCAATGTTCAACCTCATTCAGGTTCATCTGGTAATATGGGTGTTTATCTTGCTTATTTACAGCCTGGAGACTGTATTATGGGGCTAGACTTGAGTCATGGCGGACACTTAACACATGGATCTAAAGTTAGCTTTTCAGGTCAAATTTACAATTCTGTTACTTTTCAAGTTAAAAGAGATACTGGATTAGTAGATTTTGATGACTTACTAAAAAAAGCTAGGGAATACAAACCTAAAATTATTATTTGTGGTGCAAGTGCTTATCCAAGAACAGTTGAATTTGAAAAATTTAGAGAAGTAGCGGACGAAGTTGGAGCATTTTTACATGGAGATATATGTCATAATTCAGGATTAATAGCTGCTGAAATGCATCCCTCACCTTTTCCACACTGTCATGTTGTTTCAACCAGTACACACAAATCGCTTAGAGGTCCAAGAGGTGGCATAATTTTACTAGGTAAAGACTATGAAAATCCATTTGGAAAAGTTGCACCAAAATCAGGAAGAGTTAAAATGATGTCAGAGCTAATTGACAGCGCTGTA
The DNA here is from genome assembly GCA_902624275.1 of uncultured Fidelibacterota bacterium. Lineage (GTDB taxonomy): Bacteria > Fidelibacterota > Marinisomatia > Marinisomatales > Marinisomataceae > Marinisoma. Next base: position 24,970 of record CACNWW010000002.1, on the reverse strand, counting down.
ATGCCTGGAATGCAAGGTGGGCCACTTATGCATATTATTGCCGCAAAAGCAGTGGCATTTAAAGAAGCACTTGATCCATCTTTTAAAACTTACATAAGAGGAGTGCTTGATAATGCACAATGTTTTGCAGAGGAGTTTAAGTCCAAGGGGTATAAATTGATTTCTGGCGGAACGGATACTCATTTAGTTTTAATTGACTTGCAAAATAAAAATATATCTGGTAAAGCTGCAGAAATTGCTCTTGACGAAGCAGGAATTACTGTTAATAAAAATATGATACCTTTTGATCCCAAAAGTCCATTTGTTACAAGTGGAATTAGGATTGGTTCTCCAGCGATGACAACTAGGGGAATGGGAGTTAATGAAGTTAAAATTATTGTTGACTTGATTGATCAAGTCATTTTGAATCATGATAATAAAGAAAAAATTCAATCAATTAAAAAGCATATTAATGAGTTATGCTCATCTTTTCAAATATATGATTAATTTATTAAATAAGTTTTTAGTTCCTAAAACTACTCTATTTTTGATTTTTATAACCTTGAATGGATGTGCTGTAAATAATAAAATGATGATAGGATCAGAAGTGGCAGAAATTGCATTACCATTATCCTTTGAATCTCAAAAAAGGAAAATTCAAAAAAATCCTAATAATCAACTTTTTTATCTAAATGCATCAAAGAGTCGAATAAAATATGCATATGGAATTCTGATGGAAAAAGGAGATAGGTTGATGTATAGTGACTATTATAAATCCAGAGATTATTATGCAAAATCTTTGGACTTATTTGTTATTTCTAGCAATTATTTATTTAATGCTTTAGAAATTAAATACGAAAATTTTGCTCAAAAAATGAGGAATAAAGAAGAAATAGCTTTTGAAAATGAAGATATAGACTATTTATATTGGTTAAGCGGTTCTCTAGCAGGATCAATTCAAGCTAGTCAAGGTGATCCTCAGTATTTAATTGATCTATCAAATATTAAATGGTTGCTTGAAAATGCAATCAGTATTGATCCTCTTTGGAAAAATGGTACGCTTAGCGCTGCTATGATGAGCGTTTATTTAAACGATTTAAGTGGAGATAAAAATGCTCAAAAATCAGCTTTATCATATTTTGATTTAGCAGAAAAACAGTCGAACGGCTTAAATGCTTCAATATATGTCACTTTAGCAGAAAATTATGCTGTGTCAAAACAGGATAAAAAGTTATTTATTGATTTGCTGGATAAGGCAATAAGTATTGACATTAACAAAGATAAAAGTCTGAAACAAGCTAACAAATTATCACAGTCACGTGCCAAATGGTTAAAATCAAGAGTAGATGATTTATTTTATATGTAAATTATTTTTGTGAAAATTTTCAGAAACATATTAACTCTTTTATTTTTATCAAATATTATTTTTGCAAGACCCATAATAATAAAACTTGCAACAGTAGCTCCAGAAGGCACTGAATATTATAATCTTTTATTTGAAATGGGTCAAAGATGGAAACAGGAAACGGAAGGTCAAATACAATTAAGAATTTACCCTAATGGAGTTGTGGGTGGAGAAAGAGATACAATAAGAAAAATGAGGGTAGGGCAGATACAAGCTTCAGCCATGTCATCTATAGGTCTTGCCGAATTGACAGATCAAATTCAAGCCTTTACACTTCCAATGGGCTTTCAAAATTATAACGAAATTGATAGAGTAAAATCTGTGATGTTTGACGATATTTCAAAAGGGCTATCTCAAAGCGGTTTTAAATTACTTTTTCTTGTCGATATTGGTTGGGTGTATTGGTTTTCAGCTGAAGAAATTTCGGTTCCTAGGGATTTAATGGATGCAAAAATTTATACCACAGCAGGTGATTATATTACAGTTGAGCTCTTTAAAAAATTTGGATTTAATGCTGTACCTGTATCGGAAACTGATATTTTAACATCTCTTCAAACTGGAATGATAAATAGCATGCAAACAGTACCAATTTTATCTCTGAGTTCAGGATGGTCTGCTTTAATGCCAAATATGCTTGACCTTAAATGGGGAGCATTTGTTGGGGCTGTCATTGTTGACGAGAGAGTATGGAAAAAAATTAAACCTGAACATCAAAAAATTATGATGGAAATAGCAAATGACATTGGAAAAAAATATCAAAAAAGTGGAAGAGATATGGAAAAAAAAGCTATTGAAGTTATGCAAGAGTATGGTTTGAAGATCAAAAAACCTTCAGATGAAGAAATTGCTGTTTGGAATGATTTCAAAGATGAAATTACTCCTGATGTTGTAGAAACATTCTTATCCAATGACATCTACGAAAAAGTGATTTCTGCTATAAATGAATAATTATTTAAATAGAGCAATAAATCAGCTTTGTTTATTTTTATTTTTGATTCTTATATCTTTTCCAATATTTCAGATTCTTGGAAGATATATAAGTTTTTTTTCAATTCCAGCATCACAGGAAATTGTTCAGCATATGACATTATGGATTGGTTTTATTGGTGCAGTAATTGCAGCAAGATCTAACAAATTATTATCCGTAGTTAGAGAGCCTGTATTTGATTCTTCAACGAAAATAAATTGGCCCAAATTTTTTGTTCATGTTTTTTCACTATCTGTTGTATTTGTTCTTTCAATATCATACTTAAGAATGATACAAATTGGCTTTCAGTATCCGGATTATATAGCACCATATATTCCAACATGGTTTGCTCAGTCAATAATTCCTCTAGGACTAATTTTAATTTGGTATCAAATGATTATAACTAGTAGTACTGATTTAAAATATAGAGTTTTTTTAACATTAACTTCAATCATACCAACGATAATCCTTTATTTTTGGCAGTTTCCATTAGCGAATCCTTTGTTTCTATGGACTATGGTATTATTTGCGATTTCATTAGTAGCTTTTGGACTTCCAATTTTTATTCTATTAGCTTCATTATCAATCTTCTTTTTTTTGTCAGAGCCCTCTGAATGGGCAACAAATTATGATTTAATTTCAACCATAAGTGATAGCGCATATAGAATTGTTGTTTCTCCGACATTAGCTGCTATTCCAATATTTACCCTTGCAGGATATATTTTAGCCGATAGTAATATTTCAGAAAGATTAATTAGATTTTTTAAGGCTAGTCTTGGATGGCTTCCAGGATCAACTGTTTTAATAGTTGTGCTTTTATGCGCTTTTTTCACTGCTTTGACAGGAGGTTCAGGGGTTACAATTCTTGCTTTGGGAGCTATACTATATCCTATTTTAATTCATGATGGATATTCAAAACAATTTTCATTAGGTATTATTACTACTGCAGGATCTTTAGGATTGCTTTTTCCTCCCAGCCTTCCTGCAATTATATACTCAGTTACTGCTGGAATAAATCCTCTAGAACTATTTAAACAAGCATTAATTCCAGCAATTTTTTTAATGAGTATAATGTTTTTTTATGGTTTATTGAGAAGACCAAAAAGTAAAAAGTTTGAAAAGTTTATTTTAAAAGATGCTTATAAAACTGCAAAAATTGCAAAATGGGAAATAGCAATACCTTTACTAATATTATTAAGCCTTTTTTCAGGTTTTGCAACTCTTGTTGAAAGCGCAGCATTATTAGTTTTATATGTTTTAGTAGTTGAGCTATACATTTTTAAAGATATTTCTCTCAGAAATTTACCTAAAATTATAATTGATTGTTCAACTCTAGTTGGAGGTGTAATAATCATTCTTGGTTTTGCTATGGGTTTTACTGGCTTTTTAGTAGATGCACAAATTCCTTTAAAAATACTTAATTATGTTCAAAGTACAATATCGTCAAAAATTATATTTTTACTGGCACTAAATATTTTACTTTTAATTGTAGGTTGTCTGATGGATGTATTTTCTGCAATAATTGTTGTCGTACCACTTATTGCTCCGCTTGCAACATATTTTGGAATAGATCCATTTCATTTAGCAATAATTTTTATTTCTAATCTTGAACTGGGATATATTACACCTCCAGTTGGAATGAATTTATATTTATCATCATATAGATTTGAAAAAGATATGCCAGCTATTTACAGTGCTACTTTACCATTCTTTTTTATAAGATTTTTAGGAGTAATAATTATTACATATATTCCATTGTTCTTTTACTAAATTTTAGTTAGTTTTCTAACATGAAAAAAATAAACATACTACTCGCAATCTTTATACTTACTAATTTGGCATTTTCACAAGGGACTGCCGGCTCACTTTTTTTAGGAATTAATCCTGGTGCTAAATCTAGTGGCATGGGAGAAGCCAATATCGCTATTGCTAATGATTCCTATGCTACATATTACAACCCTGCCGGTTTAGTAAATCTTTCTCAAAAAGAATTTTCTTTTATGCATACAAGTTATTTACCTAATCTAGTTGACGACATGTCCTACGACTTTCTTGCATTTGCAATGCCGCTTGGCGAAGGTCAAGCTATTGGCGGTCATTTTACATATTTAAATTTAGGTGACCAAAATGCAACAGATATCAATAATGTTGATTTAGGTACCTTTTCAAGTTACATGTACGCATTGAATATGTCATATGCTAAGGCCATAAATGATAATTCATCCTGGGGAATTAATGGAAAGTATTTTTTTCAAGAGCTGGCTGTCGTTGATAATTATGATGCCTCAAGCTCAAATTTTGCTATTGATGTTTCTTATTTTAAACATAATGCTTTCAATAATCCAAATTTGAATCTTGGTATTATTCTTGCCAATATAGGACCTGGTGTTACATTTGAAGATGGAGAAGAAGACCCATTACCTACAAGATTAGGATTGGGATCATCTTTAAAATTAATGGATGGTAAAGGATTGGCTGCACTTGATATTAATTATGATATTAATGATAGCGTAATGGGAACTAATATTGGATTTCAATATGAAGTATCTGATGGTATTTTTCTTAGAGCTGGTATGGTAAATGATGCTGGTGACTTAAGTTATTCAACGCTTGGATTTGGATTAAAGCGCGATTCCATAGGTTTTGATTTAAGTTATGTAATGGCTGATGATTTTGATCCGCATGCTGAAATGTTAAAATTTTCTATTATCGGCTCATTCTAATACAATTTTCAAAAGTTGTTTCTTATGAAAATTATTTTACTTTCATTATTTATGATTTTTCTAAGTTCTTGTGGTATCACATCTACTTTCAACGATAACACATCCTATCAAAAACGTTTCGATGATGGACTTTCTTTTTTTGAAAAAGAAAAATACGTTCAATCATCTCAACAATTTAATATAATTGTACAAAGAGCTTCCCATACCGATTTAGGAGATGATGCATTATTTTTTTTAGCTGAGTCATTTTTTTTAAATGAAGATTATGCTTTGGCACTTATAGAATATGAGAATCTTGTATCAAAAATGGGTTTTAGTCCATACATTGAAAAATCGAGATGGAGAATCTGTGAATCTTTAACTTACTTATCACCAAATTTTTTTCATGACCAAGAATCTAGTTTCAAAGCTATATCTCAAATCCAAGATTTCATAGATGATTATCCTGATTCTGAATATGCTAAAGATGCAGATAAATTATTAAATAGTTTGAGAGCAAGGTTAGCTGAAAAAAACATAGAAACTGGTAAACTTTATATCAAATTAAAAGCATACGATTCAGCAATGATTTCTTTTAATAATGTTATAAATAATTATTACGATACAAAATTCTATTCTGAAGCAAATCTTGAGGTTTTGAGATGTTTAATGTTTCTTGATAGAAAAAAGGAAGCTATAGAATTATTAGAAAAGATTAAAAAAGATGAACCATCTAATTCATCTTCTTCATTTGTTTCAGATGCTCTGGCTATAGTTAACAATAATTCATAATAGTATGAAGACGTGTATATTTGGCGGTACTTTTGATCCACCACACATTGGACATCTTTTAATTGCTCAAACTATTATAGAATCTGAAAACTTTGATAGATTAATTTTTTTGCCAGCATTTTTATCTCCAGTAAAACAAGGTACAGAAATGTCAGCACCAGAAAAAAGATTAAAAATGCTTGATATGGCTTTATTGAATAATGATAATTTCGAAATATCTGACTTTGAAATTAAAAAAGGAGATATCAGTTATACTATAGATTCAATTAAGCATTTTAGAGACAAACTAAATATTGAAAAAAAAGACCTTTACTTTCTTATGGGAAGTGATACTTTGATGGATTTTCATAATTGGAAAAATCCTAAAGAAATTCTGGATTTGTGTAATATTATTGTAGCCACTAGGCCAGGATTCACTCCAAGCAATATTCCTCAGTGGGTTTTAGATAGAGTTAACTTTGCTAATATACCACAATTTGAAATTTCATCAACAAATATCAGATCTAGATGGAGGGAAGATAAAACTATAAGATATATGGTTACTAAGGAAGTTTGGGACTTTATAAACAAGAATGGATTATACTAATGCTATCTAGTATATTTTTTTTAATCTTAGGATCTTTAGGTTTATATTTTGGCTCTGAATTCTTAATTGATGGTGCAAAAAGTTTAGCTAAAAAATTAAAAGTTTCTGACATTGTTATTGGTTTAACAATAGTTTCTATAGGAACTTCCTTTCCAGAGCTTGTTGTTGGCCTAATTAGCGCGTTTCAAGAATATACTGATTTTGTTATAGGAAATGTATTAGGATCTAATATTGCAAATATCGGTCTTGCTGTAGGTTTACCAGCATTATTTTTTAAAATAGACTTTGATTTAAAAAACTCAATTGCACCATTTATTTACAATCTTTTAGCATGCTTGATGTTATATGTATTTCTTCAAGACAACTTAATTAATTTTAAAGAAGCTCAGGGCCTTCTATTAGTCTTCTTTATTTATATTATAGCTAGTTTTTTAAGACCTAACATCACATCATGTAATGGAGAACTTGAAAATGAAGATGTTTATCCATTATATAAATCGGTTTTAAGAATTATCACTGGATCAGTTATACTTTATTATGGGTCTATATTATTTGTAGATAATGGGGCAATTCCCTTAGTAGAACAATTTGGTTTTGCGGAGAAAGCAATTGGAATGACAGTTGTTGCAATAGGAACATCTTTACCTGAGTTGTTTGTTACTTTAATGGCGCTTTCAAAGAGTGAGGTTGGTATATCTTTAGGAAATATTATTGGATCTAATATTTTTAATATCTTATTTGTTTTATCGACAATTGCACTTGTAACTCCAATTGAAACTACTAATGTAAACTTTGAATTATTTTTAGGTGTCGGATTTTTACTTTCATTAATGTTTTTTATTTATGTCCATAAAGGATTGAATAAGATAACAGCATCCATATTGTTTATTGGATATATAACTTTTTTATATTTACAGTTTTATGGTTGAGTTTAAAAATATTTCTTTTAGCTATTCTAAAGACTCTGGTGTTTTTGATATTGATCTAAAAGTAAATGATAGCGAATTTTGTTTTCTTGTTGGTCCAACTGGTTCAGGAAAATCTAGTCTTCTAAAAATGATTTATTTTGATATTTTACCGTCAGAGGGTGAAATAGATGTTTTGGGCTATAATTCTAGAAAAACAAAAAAAAATAAGATTCATAAGCTAAGGAAAAAAATTGGTGTAATTTTTCAAGACTATAAACTCTTAAAACAGCGAACAGTTTATGAAAACATTGCATTACCACTTCATATTAATGGAGTTGGTAGAAAAAAAATCAAATACAATGTTGAAGAAGCTTTAGAATTAACTGATTTATTAGATTGTCAAGATAAGTATCCTAATCAACTTTCTGGCGGAGAACAACAAAGAGTATGTATTGCTCGAGCTATTGTTAAAAATCCTGAAATTATTTTGGCAGATGAACCCACAGGTAATCTTGATCCTGCAGCAGCTCATAAGATTTTAAAAATTTTAGAGCAAATTAATAAGGAAGGAACTATGGTGATAATGGCAACTCATAATTATAAGCTTATATCTGATAGAGATTATAGGATAATTGAGCTTAAGGCTGGAAGCTTGGTGAGTTCATGATTGATCAATTTGCTTTTTTAATTGCTGAAGGATTTAAAAGCTTCTATCGAAATAAGCTAGCCAGCTTTTTATGTGTTATTACAATTTTTATTAATTTTTCAATATTGGGCTCTCTTTTTGTAGTTGGGTATAACACAAATTCGCTAGTTGATTTTTTTAGGTCGAAATATTCTTTTGAAATTTTCCTTAAAAATGACATTGATGAAGATGACTACACTGACTTTATGGATGAATTATCAAGAAATAATATAATTGCTAATACAGAACTTATTGATAAGGAAAAATCTGCATTTATTTTTAAAGAAGAATTTGGAGAAGATGTTGTTGAGATGTTGGGTTACAATCCTCTACCTTTATCAATAAAGGTTTTCATAAATGAGGAAAGCTTTGAATTTGATCAAGTTGATTTATTGATTGAGTCAATTAATACATATGATTTTGTAGACGAAATAGAGTACAGAGGAAGGTATATTAACGATATAGAAGATAGGATTAACTTAGCTATTTTCTTGTTCTTAGTATTTGTAATAGCAATCATATTTCTGTCATATCAAATCATTTCTAATACTGTTAATCTCTCAATGACAAATAGGAAAGATTTCATTGATATTTTAAAGTATAATGGGGCTTCTGGAATATTCATTAAAATACCTTTCTATATTGAATCAATTTTATACTCTGTTTTTGGTAGTGTTTTTTCATATTTATTTATTAAATACTTTTTTATTTCTTTCAATACATATTTTGGAGTAAACGTTAAATTGGATGATAATTTGTGGTTGTGGATTATTGGATTTTCAATATTTATTGGATTATATTCATCCAATCAATCAATGAAGAGAAACTTGAATGAATAAAAAGAATAAAAACGGCGTTGATTCTCCAAAAAAGACTAGCTCAACAAAAAAGCCTACAAAAAAGGATTTAGAGCTAATTGTATCTTCCTTAGAAGATAAACAGCTTCGTCTTAAGGCTGAGTTTGACAATTTTCGTAAAAGAAAAGAGTCTGAAATATCATCCTTGTTAAAGTATGAAGGTAAAAGTTTTATTTTAGATTTTCTTTCAGTATTGGATAATCTTTCCAGGGGCATAGATTCTTATAAGCAAGAAGAGGTAAAAAAAGCTCTTTTACTAGTCAAAGAAGATTTTAATAAAAAACTAGAATCTAAAGGCGTTAAACCATTTGGTAATGTTGGTGATAATTTTGATCCCGAATTACATGAAGCTTTAACAACAACAAAAGACTCAAAAATAGATGATGATATCATAGTTGAAATATATGAATCAGGATACAAGTATAAAGACCTAATTATTAGACATGCCAAAGTTGTGGTAAACAAAAAATGAGCGATTTTTATGATATTTTAGGCGTTTCAAAGTCTGCAAACGCAAACGAGATTAAGAGAGCTTATAGAAAGATTGCCATGAAGTACCATCCAGACAGAAATCCAGATAATAAAGAAGCTGAGAAAAAGTTTAAAGAAGCTGCAGAGGCCTACTCTGTATTAAGCGATGAAGGCAAAAGAAGACAATATGATCAATTTGGCCATTCTGCATTTAATGGAATGGGAGGACAATCTGGTTTTAATTCAATGAATATGGACGATATTTTTAGTCAATTTGGTGATATATTTGGAGGCAATAATCCTTTTGAGTCTTTCTTTGGTTCAGGAAGAACTTCATCGAGACCTAAAGCAGGTGCTGACTTAAAAGTAAAAATTGTTGTCTCTTACAAAGACATTGTTAATGGTGGTGAGAAAAAACTTAAAATTAAACGAATGAAGCGTGCTGAAGGATTAACCTTAGCAACATGTCCTATGTGCGGAGGAAATGGTCAAGTAACAAAAGTTACCAATTCATTTCTTGGTCAAATGAGGTCTACATCAATTTGCCCTAAATGTAAAGGTTATGGGAAAGTAGTTGATAAAATACCTCCTGGAGCCAACAAAGATGGTATGAAGACTGTTGAAGAAACAATAAAAATTAAAATTCCAACTGGAGTAGAGGATGGAAACTATATGACTTTAAATAATCAGGGAAATGAAGATATTAACGGTCAAGCTGGAGATCTTTATGTTTTTTTCGAAGAAGAAAGTCATGAGTTTTTTTCAAGGTATGGTAATGATGTGTTATTACAAGTTGTTTTAGGCTATTCACAGGCTGTTTTTGGAGATAAAATTGATATTCCTACAATTAATGGAACTGCTAAGCTTAAAATTCCATCCGGTATTCAACCTGGGCAAATTTTGAGAGTCAAGGGAAAAGGCTTTCCATTCATTGGAAAGTCAAAAAGAGGAGATCAGCTTCTTAAAGTTCAAATTGAAGTTCCTTCAAAATTGAATAGAGAAGAAAAGAAGGCAACTGAAAATCTTTTGAAAATTCAAAAGAATAAAGAAATTAAATTTCAAAGATTTGAGGATTAATATATTGCTATGTTAATGAATTATTGTAAATTCGATGAAAATAAAAATGGATAAAGCTAAACAAAAATTCTTTAACGACTATCTTGAAGTTATAACCTTCTTCGTTTTTATCTTAATATTATTAGTTATCTATATTCCTAGTTTGATTTGGGAAGAGGAGGATATGTATAAAGAAGAAAGTCGTTTTCGCATGCAAACCGTATATAATGTTGAAAATTTTCACAATATCCTAACAGGATCCTATGAAACTGATGGAAAAAAGGCAGTAACTTTGGTTAATGCTGTAAGAGATTCAGTTATGGCTGATTCAACTTTTTTAGGAGAGCAAATTGTCAAGCTTAATGGAGAAGAATTTCTAGTTGATGTACCAAAAGGTTTTGATGTTGAGTATGATACTACTTTTGGATTAAGAAGAATTTCAAAAGAAACTATTATTGATACAACTGTAACAGTACTAATGATGTCTGAAGAAACTGGTATGGAAGATACAGTTTATGTTCAAAAGAAAAATTTGTTAGATACTCAGCAAGATCCTCTGTTTATTGGAATAGTTCAGGAAACTACTTTTGAAAGAGTTGAAACCGTTTCTTATTTTGATAGAAGATTTAGAAAAGAAACCAATCCTTATAATTTTGCATTTTTACCAGATGATACACAATTTTTCTGCCCTCTTACTGGTGACCCATATATTATCGAAATCAATGATGAAGGGAATTCAGTAAGAGTTTCTAGTCCAATTCGTTCATATCGTGATAACAGATATGGCTTTTTTGCACTTAAAACTAGAAGTCACGGCTACATTATTGATGGTTCAAGAAGTTGGGATAATTAGTTGATTGATTTATTTTTTATTAGATAATAAATCTTTATCTGTATATACTGAATCGTCAAATAATCAGAATTTATCTTTAAAATTTAAATCAAAGCTCAGTTCAGGCATTGCAAGCACAATAAATAATTCAAAAAAACTTAACTCTATAATTGCAAGAGCATTGGATGAAATTAGTGAGGAAATTAATTTAACAAATAACTTAGCTTCTATTATAATTAATGATTCCATTCTTTCTCACTCAATAATAATTAAATCTAAAAGATATGATAATATAGATCAACAAATCAGGAAAGAAAGCCAACTAAAATGGGGAGATAAGACTAGTAATTACTATTTTATTTCAGAAGAAAAAAAGACTCCAAAAAACGTATTTCATTCCGTTGCAATTCATCATTTATTAATAGATAAAATTAAACTTAATTTTAATAATTTTGGCTTAAGCATTAGGTATATAGTTCCTTTGTCATCCATTTTAACTGTAGGCTTAAAGCCTTCACAATTTTCAGTTGTAAAAAATGGAAATGAATATCAATTTTTTGGAAATACTAGAAAAGGTTTTACATATTTTAAATTGAAATTTGCTGGTGCTAAAAAAGTTGAAGAAAAAGTTATTGGTTTGCTTGATATTCCAAAAATTAAAAAGTCTGATTTGCAGAAAAAAACTCTAAAATTTATATTTTTTAATAAAGTAAAAATTGTTGAATATTTGGCTAACTATATTTTTAATGATGTTCCATTATTAAATTTTACTGAAGCTAGTAGTTCTCAAATTTTATCTGGTAAATTAAAAGTTAAAACCAATAGCTATTATCCATCAAATCAAGGGTTTAAATATAATCACTTAATTAAAAATTTATCAGCAGGTTTTCTATCTTTATTATTCCTTTTACTTATAGTCTCTATGTTTTCAAATTATGATTTTTTAAATCTTGGAAGCCCTTCAGTATTCAGTGAAAAAAATGAAGAGCAAAGTGAGATAATTGAACAAAAATTTATTCCAAATAATTCAATTATAATGATTCAAAATTTATCAACTCTCAATGATAGATTTTTAGAAGTAAATAATTTTTTACTATCTGAATCTGAATTTATTGTGAACAATAATAATGTTGAATTGGATCTTACAAATTCATATCCTCACATATCGGAGGATAAGGTAAGTTTTAATGAGCTATTAATTAACTTGTTTGAAGTTGAAAATAACCTAAAATTTAAAGTCTTTGATTCAGAATTTGATGGTCAATCAATTCAAAATGTAGTATTAAAGTTTGGTAATTTTGATAATTCACTAGAAGCACTATCTATTATGAGTAAATTTGAAAACATATTATTAAGAAAAGCATTTCTTCGAGATAATTCTAACAGTGTACATCTTTATATTTCAATTAAAAAATAATGAAAATTAACTCTGGAATATTTAGAAATTCTAGCATTAAGATTTTAAAAAATTCTTTATTTAGACCAACTACTTCAATATGTCGAAAAAGTTTCTTTGATACTGTTGGACCCTTAAATAAGAAATCATTTCTGGATATTTTTTCTGGTTCTGGAATAATAGGTTTTGAGGCAGCTAGCAGAGGAGCTAAAAATGTAACTTTTGTTGAAATAAATAAAAGATACTTAAATCAAATCATTTCGAACTCAAAAAATTTTGATTATGAACAATTTTATTTTATAAAAAGAGATGCACTTAAATTCATTAAAAAATCAGAAAATTTTGACATTATCTTTGCTGACCCTCCATATGAGCTTTATAATCTTAATATTTTTATTGAAAATGCTCTTAAAAAGCTAAATGAGGGCGGTATGTTGATAATTGAATGCTCATCAAAGGAAACGCTTGAAGGATTCGATAAAATTGCTAAATTCGGGGATACAAACTTACTCTATTGGAAAGTATGAAAAGGATAATATATCCAGGAACATTTGACCCAATTCATTATGGGCACATCGACATTGCAAAAAGAGCATCAAAATTGTTTGATGAGGTATATATGTGCGTATCAGATAATCAACATAAAAATCCACTTTTTACACATCAAGAAAGAGTAGAGATGATTGAAGAATGCACAAGTGATCTTGAAAATGTTTCTGCATTCTCAAATCCGAATAATCTCGTAGTAAAATTTGCACAAGAAAATGGAGCTATTGCTATAATTCGTGGTTTAAGACATGTAAGTGACTTTGAATTAGAGTTTCAAATGGCAAATGTTAATCATGGTATAAATTCTGACGTTTCAACGATATTAATGGTTTCAAATGAGAGATTTCTTCACTTAAATTCCAGCATTATTAGAGAGTTAGCAGAATACAACACAGATTTATCAAAATTTGTACCAAAAAATGTTGAAAAAAGATTAATTAAAAAGCTTGCAGGAAAGTAATGGCAGATAAAATACAAATCAAAGACGGAAAGTTAATTGTACCAGATCAACCAATAATCCCATTTATTGAGGGGGATGGTATTGGTCCTGATATATGGGCGGCATCTAAAAGAGTAATTGATGCAGCAATTGAACATACGTACCATGGTGCCAGAAAAATTGAGTGGTTAGAAGTTTTATGTGGAGAAAAATCCTTTAATAAAAATGGAGAATGGCTTCCAGAAGAAACTTTAGAAAATTTAAGATCACATTTGATAGGAATAAAAGGGCCTTTAACAACTCCAATTGGCGGAGGTATTCGTTCATTAAATGTTGCGCTTAGAAAAGAATTAGATTTATACGCCTGCGTAAGACCTGTTAGATGGTTTAGAGGGACTCCAGCAGCTATTTTAAATCCTCAAAGAGTTGATTTTGTTCTCTTTAGAGAAAACACAGAAGATGTATATGCTGGTATTGAGTTTGAAAATGGTTCAGATGAAGCAAATAAAATTATTGAATTAATGACTGAGTTTGGCCAAGATAAAAAAATTAGATTTCCTGATTCTAGCTCATTTGGATTAAAACCTATTTCAAAAGAAGGTTCTATAAGATTATTTGATGCCGCTTTGAATTATGCTATTGATAATAACAGAAGATCAGTAACTATAGTTCATAAAGGTAATATTATGAAATTTACAGAAGGGTATTTTAAAAAGTGGACTTACGCACATGCTGAAGAAAAGTATGGTGACAAAGTGTTCACTTGGGCTCAATACGATAGAATTCAAGAAGAAAAAGGCACTGAAGCAGCTAATACTGCACAGAAAAAAGCTATATTAGATGGAAAAATAATCATCAAAGATGTAATTGCTGATGCGTTTCTTCAACAGATTTTATTAAGGCCAAATGAATACGATGTAATTGCTACGATGAATCTCAATGGAGACTATTTATCTGACTCAGCAGCAGCTGCTGTTGGAGGGATTGGAATAGCCCCAGGAGCTAATATTAATTATAATTCAGGACATGCTATTTTTGAAGCAACACATGGAACTGCTCCTAAATATGCAGGTCAAGATAAAGTAAATCCATCTTCTGTAATTTTATCAGCAGTAATGATGTTAAACTATATGGGTTGGAAAGAGGCTGCGAATTCAATTGAGTACGCTCTTGAAAAAGCTATTTTTAACAAAAAAGTTACTTACGATTTTCATCGTTTAATGGACAATGCTACTTTATTGAAATGTTCTGAGTTTGGCGATGAAATTATCAGCAAATTCTAACAAATCATGTTTATTGATTACGCAAAAATTGAGTTGCAAGCTGGTAAAGGCGGCAACGGCGCAGTTGCCTTTCGTCGAGAAAAATATATAGACAAAGGTGGTCCAAACGGTGGTGATGGTGGTAGAGGAGGTAATATCATCTTCAGAACCAACCTTAATCTTCATACCTTGCAAGATATAAGATATAAGAGAATGTATAAGGCTAAAAATGGAGAAGCTGGAGGTTCAAATAATCGAACAGGAAAGTCTGGAGCAGATTTAATTATTGAGGTCCCTTGTGGAACTATTATTAAAAATATCGAAAACCAAACAATAATTAAAGATCTGGTTGATGAAAATGAATCCCATATCATTTGTAATGGAGGAATTGGCGGCAAGGGAAATGTTCATTTTAAATCTTCTACGCAGCAAACTCCAAGATTTTCTCAAGAGGGGACTAATGGAGAGTTTTTATCAGTTGAATTAGAGCTTAAAGTGTTAGCAGACGTAGGATTAGTTGGGCTACCAAATGCTGGAAAATCAACTTTATTATCTGTAATGACTACAGCCAAACCTAAAATTGCAGATTATCCTTTCACCACTTTGCAGCCTCATTTAGGAATTGTCAAATATGGAGAATACCAATCATTTGTAATGGCTGATATTCCTGGTTTAATCGAAGGAGCAAGCGAAGGAAAAGGTTTGGGACATCAATTTCTAAAACATATTGAAAGAAACAAAATTCTACTTTTTATGATTGATATTGAAGAGCAAAATCCAATTGATGTATACAATCAATTAATGGACGAGCTTGTTGGTTTTAATAAAGATCTTCTTGATAAGGATAGATTAATTATTAGAACAAAAATTGATACGGTTTCAAAGGATGTTGACGAAAGATGGAGTTTATTTCCTGAAGAATTTATTGATATTTCATCTGTTTCAAATCAAGGGCTAGATGCGTTGAAAGATAAAATTGTATCTTTTCTATCGGCTTCATAGTATTCCTATTGTAAATTTAAAGACTTGGAGAGGTGGCTGAGTGGCTGAAAGCGGCACCCTGCTAAGGTGTTAATAGAGTAATCTATTCGAGGGTTCGAATCCCTCTCTCTCCGCACTCGTCGACAAAATAATATTTTACCTTTGTTTTCTAACTCACAGAAGTATTAAATTAATTTGTTATGGATTTAATTATAATTATTGGAATCGCTTGCATAACTTTATTTGTCTTTGTTATGGCTATTATGTTAGATACAGATGATTAATATGAATTTTTCTTTGAAAAAAAGTTTAGTATTTATTCTATCGATTCCATTTATGATACTTATTTTAATAATTGGTACTCCATTTAGAATATTTAGCAAATTACCTCCTATAACTAGATCTATTATACACAGTCCATATAGTTTTTGCGTTGAAACATTGAGTCTTATTGAAAATAAAATTGACTTAATTTTTAATGTAATAGCA
Organism: uncultured Fidelibacterota bacterium; assembly: GCA_902624275.1. Lineage (GTDB taxonomy): Bacteria > Fidelibacterota > Marinisomatia > Marinisomatales > Marinisomataceae > Marinisoma. Next base: position 8,614 of record CACNWW010000002.1, on the reverse strand, counting down.
ATTATCTTCGTTCTGATTTCAATTTTTTATATTTTTCATTTATTTTTTTAATATCTAATGAAAAATTTAATAGTCATCGGACATCCAGATAAAAATTCTTTTTGTTATAATGGAATTTTCAAAACTGTCAAAAAAGAACTTGAAAAATGCAATAATCAAAAAGTTAAAGTAATTGACCTATATCATGAAGATAGTAGTATTCCAAAGAAAGAATTAATAAATGAATACCAGAATTTGGTAACATGGAGTGATAGGCTTTACTTCATATCACCAGTTTGGTGGTTCAGATTAACACCAAAAACAGAAAACTTTTTTGATGAGGTTTTTACTCCTGAATTTGCATTTAAGTTTGTGAATATTACAAAAATCTATGCCATTCCTAAGCCTTTTTTAAAGGATAAGCAAGTTAGAACATATATAACCCATGGAGCACCTGCCTTGCCTGTAATAACTCTTTATCTTAATTCTGTTAAATTAAGATTAGTTATGGGGGTATTCTCATTTGTTTTCGGTTGGAAATTATCATTATGGACAAAAACCAAACAATTTTGGTCTGTACCTGCCGTAAGCGAACAAAAAAGAAAGAAATATTTAAGAACTGTAGCAAAAGATATTAAAAAAGATATTAAATAAAGATTTATGTCTACTTTAAATAATATAAATATTTTGTTTTCTGGAATAATTGTTGGAACGATAATCTTACAATCAGCTATAATTGCTCCTACAATTTTCACCACTTTAGAACAGGATAATGCAAGAAAGTTAATAAGAAATATTTTTCCAAAACTTTTTAAATTTATTGCATTGCTCAGCTTAATCATGATAATCAATTCATTTGTAGTTGAAACATCACCTTTTTTAAAGATTATTTATTTTACAACATTTCTATTAATGACAATCAATTTTTTAATAATACCTGCAACGAATAAAAGTAGGGATGAAGGTAATAATCAAAAGTTTAAGCTTTTACATTCTCTCAGTGTTTTAACTACAATGTTAATTTTATTAGTACATTCTTATGTAATAATTCTTGGACTATAAATTATGGCTTTAACATATTCCTCAATGCTTGAATTAGGCACGAAAATCCCTCATTTTGAGCTCAAAAACGTATTAGATGATCAAATATATACATCATCATCCTTGTCTAATGATAAGCCTTCATTAATTATGGTTATTTGTAATCACTGCCCTTATGTAATTCATTATCATGAAGAGTTAAAAAGGATGAATAAAGATTTTGGTGATTCAATCAATTTTTTAGCAATCAGTTCTAATGATATAGTGAATTATCCTCAAGACGGGCCAGATCAAATGAAAGAACTATTTTTAAATCTTGGATTATCCTTTCCTTATTTATTTGATGAAACCCAAGATATTGCAAAAGTATTAAGGGCAGAATGTACTCCGGAATTTTACTTATTTGATAATAATGATATGTTAGTATATAGAGGAAGAATGGATAATTCATCTCCAGGAAATGATATTGAAGTTTCAGGAAGCGATCTCAGAAATGCTTGCTCAAATTTATTGAAGGGAGTTCCAATTCCTTCAGATCAACATCCCTCAATGGGTTGCAATATAAAGTGGAAATAATTTTTACTTAAATCTGTCCAAAATTCCCCTAATCATATCTCTCAAAATGATTAGAATAATTGAAACAATAAATAGTCCAATAATTACAATTAATATTATTTCTAGACTTTCGAACATCAGAGGTTTGGTGTAGGTTTAAATTGAATTAATTGTTCTGCAGCATATGCAAATTCGATTAATTTTTTATCATCCCATTTTGACCCAATAAATGACATACCAATCGGGAGATTGTCAACGTATTCAAAAGGAATAGTTATGTGAGGATATCCTGCCATTGCTGCAAAGCTTCCATTAACCCAAAATTTGTATTCTGCAATTGCTTCATCATCGCCTCCATCATGATTGATAGCCCAAGCTGGACTCCATGAAAGACCTACTAAAGCTTCAATGTTATATTCTTTAATAAAGCTATCAATTTCATCTCTAGTTTGAAGAACGCGCCCAAGCGCAATTAAGTATTCTTCTTTTTGGGAAGTTGTTTTATTGCTATCATAAAAATGGCTTTGATCAAAGTGTTTTAGTACATCATCTTTATTCTCTTCATTAAAAGCAATTAGTTCACCAAGAGTTTTAAATTCTGAATTTGAGCTTGCCAAATATTGTTCTAAACCAACCTTGAATTCATATAATAATACAAGCAATTCTTCTGGACCAGGATATTCTCTATTATCTTCAATATCTACAACAATTGCTCCAGCTTCTTCAAGCATCATTCTTATTTTCTTTAACATTAATTTTCCATCGGAATTCATACTACCAGTTGGTAAGAGTCCAAATCTTTTTCCAGCAAGACTTGCATTATTTAAATCAGAAGTAAAATTGAAATTAAAATCTTTAGGAATACTCAGTGTTGCTGAATCATTTGGATCAACACCAGAAATGGCTTCTAATACTTTGGCTGCAGAGGTAACCGAATTAGCCATGGGCCCAGCTGTGTCTTGCGTTGAAGAGATTGGAATAATTCCTGATCTACTAACAAGTCCAACTGTTGGCTTAATACCAACAATACCATTAACAGAAGAAGGGCAGCTTACTGATCCGTTGGTTTCTGTACCAATTGCTACATTAACGAGTCCAGTTGCAACTACAACTCCAGATCCAGAACTTGAACCGCATGGGGTTCTCATTTCACCATAAGGGTTAATAGTTTGACCTCCCATACTAGACCAACCGCTTGTAGAGGAAGAAGAACGAAAGTTAGCCCATTCTGATAGATTTGTTTTACCAATAATGAAGTAACCGTTATCAATCAGTTTTTGAGCTAAAAAAGCATTTTTTTCTGGAAAATTATTTTCCAATGCTTTTGATCCTGCAGTATTAGCGAAGCCCACAACATCAATGTTGTCTTTAACAGCAATAGGTTTTAAACCATTTTTTAAATTTTCTTCAATTTCTTTATCTGATAATTTGCTGATATAAATATTATATTTTTTCTCAATATTTATATTTTCGTTTGATGTATTGCATCCTATGATAAGAAAAATTGAAATAATAAATATTAAATTTCTCATTTTTAAATATTCCTTTTTTGTAAAGTGTACTTGACATTTTAATTAGTTTATTTTACTATTATGTAATTTTTTACTAAAAGATATTAAGGAGAAATAATGACTAAAATAACACATAAAGGTTTATGGTTTAAATATTCTTCATTAAGTAGTGAAGATAAAAAAACTTCTAAAAAAGTTTTTTTATGGGCTTTGCTTTGTGGATTTTTATTTGGGCTTTCTTCAGATAAATCATCTTTGACATTGTGGTCCGAGATTTTTCATCCTTCGTTATTTTATATTATGCCTGTATTAACATTAATTGCTGGTTTTTTTACTATAAAATACTCTTTTGTATTATATAAAAATCAGGACGAATTATATAAAAAGTTTCATGATTTCTCATTAATGGCAGGTTTTCTAGGTTTTGCAATTTTTGGTTTCATTTTGCATTATGTATCTATTTACACTAATTATCAACCTGCATGGACAGATTATGGTTTATGCTCCATTTTAGGAATGGTAATTGGTCAAGTATATTTTTATAAAAAATTCTATGAATAATGAAAAACAATATTAAAAAACTAAGAAATGAAATGAAGATCAGTCAAAAGGATTTGGCTGAATCTTTGAGTGTAAGTAGGCAAACTATCAATGCAATTGAAACTGGTAAGTTTGACCCATCTCTTACCTTGACTATCAAAATTACACGCTTTTTTAACAAGAGCTTAGAAGAAATATTTACTATGGAAAAAAAGTAAAAATGAAAAAATTAATTTTCCTTATTTGTATGATAGCATTTAGTTATGCACAAACTGTAACTAATGGTGGCTTTGAAACTAATGTCTTCAATAGGAACACTGGGCAAAGAATTTATACAGAATATTACGATGAAAAGCAGGTGAGAGTTAAAATGATTAGGACTGTTAAAGGGAGAATGAATCATGGGCCATATAAAGATTTCTATGAGAGTGGCGCTATAAGAACAGAAGCAAATTATCGTAATGGTAAATTTGATGGATTGTATACATTTTACCATGAGAATGGACAGATTTATGTACAAGTTGAGTACAAGCGTGGGAATTTAAATGGAGATGTATCTTTCTTTGACGATCTAGGTCAATTAATTGAGATAGTAAAATACAAAAATGGTAAACCAATTAACGAAGGAAAATAAAATGGAACCAAGGATAAAAAATGGATTTTTAAGAGCAATAATTTTTATGCCAATATGGTTGATAATCATGGGTTTGGTACAATCTGTTGGAGTAATATTGATCATGGTATCTTCTGGGGTAGACATGGCAAATCCAGATTCTGCTGAAGCTTTATTTAGCGAAATGAGTTTTGATTCACCTGTAATGTTAATTTTAACAGCATTTTCTCTTCTGGGAAGTTTTGCCGCATTGTGGGTTGCTACTAAGTTTATCGATAGAAAACCTTTAATGTCTATTGGATTATCTGTAAAAGACAAAGCTAATGAGATGCTTATTGGTTTAGGTTTTGCATTGGCATTCATTGGAGGGTTATTTTTAGTTTTATGGCTTATAGGCGCTATCAATATTACTGGGTATGTTGGATTTAAGCCTGGGGTGTTTATTGTAAGTATGATGTTGTTTATGGCTGCATTTGATGAAGAATTAATTTTTAGAGGATATATCTTGAATAATATGATGGATTCAACAAATAATAGATGGATTGCACTTGCCGGATCCTCATTATTATTTGCATTATTACATTCTGGTAATCCGAGTGTTTGGAGTACCTGGGTACCAATGACCGAACTGTTTGCTGCAGGATTCATTCTTGGAATAAGCTATACATTTACTAAAAATTTATGGTTTCCAACATTTTTTCATTTTGGATGGAACTTTTTTCAAGGACTTTTTGGTTTTGAAATTAGCGGTATTAATGTTGATTCATGGAAAATGATAAGTCATGAAAATACTGGCAATGTTCCTGACATTGTTTCAGGGGGAGCATTTGGAATCGAGGGATCTGTAATTACTTTATCTTGTACCATAATTTGTACTTATTTAATATTTAAGTACTACAATGAACTCGATAAATAAAATATTTTCTCTATGCTTTGCAATATCATGTTTTGCATTAGCATATCTCTTTTATAATTCTTCAAACATCCCTGAAGGTATGTTTGAAGATCCTAAAACTGGAAAGCCAATGTTGCTTGGCAAAGTTTCAATTGACGAATTAAAACAAGAGCCTTTTAAAGGATGGTATTATAACGAATTTGATAGCTATGAACTTGACAATGAACTCTTAGAAGCTATTTACGAACCTAATCAATTTAACTATGAACTTTTTCTTGGAACATGGTGTGGTGATAGCAGAAGAGAAGTACCAAGATTAGAAAAAATTTTTATTGAGCTTGGGATTGATTTTAATCAGTTGACTATAATCACAGTTGACAGAGACAAAGTGAGCCCTGATAATGAACAAGAAGGCAAAGATATTCGATATGTTCCTACTCTTATCGTTAGAAATAACGATGTTGAAGTGGGTAGAATTGTTGAATCTCCTTCATCTGAATCAGCTACATTAGAAAGTGATTTGTTTGAAATTTCATTAGGTATTCCACCAACACCAAATTACAGTGAGAATTAGTTATGTGGCATTTTATAAAATTTCTTTTATTATCATTAATTACTTTTGGAATTTACCCGCTTTATTTTTACGTCACTCGCCAGGAAAGAACAAACGAGCTTTTAGAAGAAATTTTAGATAAGCTTAAGAAGAAATAGTTTTTTCTTTCAAAAAGTTTTCTGATGCACTAAAAATCAATTCTTTTCTTTCATCCTTTAATCTTTCTAAAGCTCTTGGCATCACCGCTAGACGAGGATTAGTTTTAAAATATTCAAGATTATTTTTTATAAATGACCAGTAAAGTCCATCAACAATATCACACCAAGGGCCTTTCTTATAGTTGCTCATTTTCATTATATAGCTTGACCCACAAATATAAGGTTTTGTTGAGAATACACCTCCATCAGCGAATGTTCCCATACCATAAACGTTTGGCACCATAACCCATTCTGAGGAATCAACAAACATTTCCATAAACCATTTATAAATTTCATCAGGATGAATCCCGGAAAGATTCATAATATTTGAAATAACCATTAATCTGTTGATATGATGAGTATATCCATGCTCTAAAGTAAGTTTTATGGCATTATCTAACGGATCGATACCTGTTGTACCATCATACCAGTCCTGAGTCATTTTTCGCTCATTTTTAAAGAAATTAAAACCAATCTGTTTATTACTTCTTGTTTGATATACTCCCCTGATAAATTCTCTCCAACCCATTATTTGTCTTACAAAGCCCTCAACAGAGTTGATAGAGATTTTATTTGATTCACTAAATGCGACCGCTTTTTCAATAACTTCCATTGGAGTCAGTAAACCAATATTTAGTAAGGGGCTAATTGCAGAATGAAATAAAAAACTATGATTATCGTAAATTGCATCCTCGTAGGGACCAAACAGCTCAAATTTTATTTCGAAAAATTTATTAAGATATTCAAGAGCCTCTTTTCGATTAAATGGAACCCAAAAATCTGCTGATGTTTCTCCAGGATGATCAGTAAAATTTTTATCAACAAAGTCATTTATTGTTAATAGATGAGTACTTGAATATTTTTTATTAGACGGAATTTCAAGACCTTTCGGTATTTTTTTTCTATTTAATTCATCATAATTCCATTGACCGCCCAACGGTTTTCCTTCTTCCATAAGAATATTTAGCTCTTTTCGTGTTTTTCTATAAAAATTTTCAAGCAATAAGGTTCTTTTTCCTTCTTGATAATTTTTAAAATAACTCCTTTCATGAATAAACATAGGGGACTGTAGAACTTCAAATTCAATATTTTGATCTTCTAAAAAACCTAAAAGCGTAGATTCAAACTTTTTGTCCTCAATTTCATAGATAAAGATTTTGTTTGGCTCAATAGTTGCAATGGTTTCTTCTATTTTTGAAACAAAGGAGGATTCAAATCCATCATTAAAATCTTTATAATGAAGTTCATATCCAGAATCAGACATTTCATCTCTGTATTCTCTCATAGATGTAAGAAAAAAAGAGATTTTCTTTTTATGATGTTTTTCATATGTGCATAAATTGAAATCCTCGCACATAAAAATATCGGATATTTCTTGCGGATGATTACTTTTATCAAAAAGTTGATTTCCTAAAACAATAAGTAAAGACTTCATTTATTTTTGACTGTTCTTGTATTCTTCAGGGGTGAGTGTCTTCATTGTCAGGGCATGAATTTCTCCATGCATGTACTCATCGAGCGCTTTATAAACTAACTGATGCCTTTCAATTAAACTCATGGACTCAAAATCTGGACTTACTAATGTCATACTCAAGTGATAATTCCCTTCAAACGTAGCATGATTCTCATGCTGTGCTGTGTAGTCATAAACATTAATGTATTCTACAGAAATTTCATCAGAAATTTTTTTAGAAATTATGTTCTGTAATTCTTCGAGCTTCATTGTAAATTCGTAATGTGATGCCTGAATTTAATTCAAATATTATAAAAATTTTATGTATTTTGATTTTTTTGAATGGCTGTGCTTATTTTAATACATTTTATAATGCAAAATCTTATTTTGAAATGGCCGAAAAATCAAGATTTGAAGAAAATATTAAAACAGAAGATATTTTAAGAGAAGATTATTATAAAAAAGCGATTGAAAAATCTGATTTAGTAATAAATAACTATCCTGATAGCAAATATGTTCTTGAGTCAAGATTTATAAAGGCAAAGTCACTATATTTTATTGATAATTTTGAAGAATCTGAACGTATTTTTTTTGACATTCTTTCTTTTGAAGATTCAGATTTCCATGATGAGTCAAAATATTGGTTATCAATGATAAAATATAAAAAATCTGGCAGTTCAAATGCTATTTTAGAATTAAATGAATTATTTTTATCAACTGATAATCAAAAATTAAAGTCTAATATTGCATTATCATTAGGAGAAATTTTTATGAAAAATAAAGATTTTGATAATTCATATAAATTTTTGAAAAGCGGAGTTGATTTAGCTGAAAATCGCATTTTAAAAGAAAAAATTTATTACAATATTGCAAATTCATCTTTTGAAAGAAAAAGTTATAATGAAGCATTGGAATATTATCAAGCAGTTATAGACTTATCTTTAAATTTTGAAAGAGTTTATAATTCTCATCTTCAAATAATTAAGATATTGAGAATCAATAATGATTTTGAACAAGCATCAGCAAAAATTAAAACCTTAATGTTAGATAGTAGTTTAGAGCAAATTGAAGGTGAGCTTCAATTGGAATTGTTAAAAGTTGAAATAGATCTTGGAAAAACAAGATTTGTTGTTGATGATCTAGACATTTTAAGTCAAAATTATAGAGGAAGTATAATATCCGCTGAAGCAAACTATATTCTTCACGAAATTTTTTTGACAGATGAGTTTAAAAATTATGAAAAATCTAAATTCTATCTTAATGAAATTTTATCTTCA